>NZ_CP033969.1:2422526-2725341 GCF_003854935.1 Cupriavidus pauculus | reverse complement strand
GACTGCGCGCGGCCTATGCATGGACGCAGGAAGATCTGGCCTGGCAAGCGGACATGGACCGTTCGTTTCTGGCACACGTCGAAAGGGCGGCCCGCAATTTGTCGATCGACGTCATTGAACGGCTGGCGCTCGCCCTGGAAGTCCCGGTCGCGGAACTGTTTCGCGTGCCAGACGTGACGCCCCCGCGCAAGCGCGCCCCGCGTCATTGAGCCAGGGGCGTTTGGCGCAGATTCCTCAGTCGATCTGAAAGAATTCCGGCTGCTGTCCGGCGTTGATGGCCCGCTGAAACCAGTCGGGACGCTCCCCTCGCCCATCCCAGGTTTGCCCCTCGGCATTTTGCGGTAGCGTGGCCGTGCCGCTGTGGGCGCGAAACAGCCGGCCGCCAATAAATCGGCCAGTGTCAGGCCCGATTGCGCCATCTTGATACGCACCCAGCGAATGGCGTCGGCGCGGGCAATCTCATGGGGCGCGTGCATGGGCGGTGGCTCGAAGCGGTTAGGCGGCGGCCTTGCGCCGTGCCCCGGATCGCACCTTGGCGCCGTCGCGCCAATTGCCCAGCAACTCGCGCGACAGGTCCCGTTCAGTCTCGGCACGCTCGGCCCGCCGGGTCATTTCTGCCAAGGCCTCCTGGGCGGCACCCAGTTGTTGCTGTCCGCTCTCCTGCGCGTCCTGCAGCGCCGCGCAACGTACCTGCGCCGCCTGCGCCTGGGCTTGCCAACTACCCAGCGCTTCGGCCGCGGCCACCGCTTCCTGCCGCTGCATGTCGCGCAAGCGATCCACCTCCACCCGCGCCGCATCGAGTCCCCGGTCACTCTGGCGCCGCGCCGTGCGTTCCTGGTCCAATTCCAGTTGGGCACGCCGCACGGCAGCGTCCCCGCGCGCCTCCATCGCTTCGAGTTGCTCGCGCATGCGCTCCAGCTCCGCCAGGAAATCACTGCGCGCGGCGCCCGCCTGCTCGCGCGCCGCCAGCAGTTCGCTCTGCAAGGCCTCCCGGTGCGTCGATGCGGCTGCTTCGGCGCCGCGCGCCTGCGCCACCTGCTCCTGCAACTGGCGGCATTCAGCCCGCAACGCCTCGCGCTCGCGCTCGAGCGCGGTGAGCGCGGCTTGAGCGTCGGCGAAAGCCATCTGCGCGGCATCCCGCTCGGCCGCGACGACTTGCTCCTGCGCCTCTATGTCTTGGCGCGTCGCGGCGAGTTCGGCCAAGACGGCTTCGCCGGCGGCGCGCCAGATGGTCTGGACGGCGTCGGCAGCCACCTGCTTCAGGCTGTCGGGGAGATCGGGATGGTCAATCGTGACCCGCGAACGGGCGCGCAGGTCTTGCCAGAACTGCTGCAGCGCCTGGGCCGGCGTGCCCATGCTGCCCTTGCGCACCAGTTGATAGAGCTTGTTGGTGGTGGGCGTGATGCCGTAGCGAAAGAACAGCAGCCCGCACACCTCGCGGTAGAGCGTGCGCGTGTCGGCGTGAAGGTGCCGCAACTGCTCGACCTCGGCTTCGAGGCGAAGGGGATCTACAGCGTCTGGCGTCATGGTCGAGCACCTTTTTGGACATTCAGAGTTAAATATTACTACGTA
Source organism: Cupriavidus pauculus (assembly GCF_003854935.1). Lineage (NCBI taxonomy): Bacteria > Pseudomonadati > Pseudomonadota > Betaproteobacteria > Burkholderiales > Burkholderiaceae > Cupriavidus > Cupriavidus pauculus. The sequence continues at coordinate 2,723,769 of NZ_CP033969.1, read as the reverse complement.
ATACGTAGTGGATAACAAGATTCGTGTAAAAGTTTAGACATAAGTACGCTTATGTCTATAATATTGGCTCGAATCGCCTCCCCACGCTGCCCCTGTCGGTATGCATAAATTTGTGCCCTCTTTTTGCAGAATTTTGTTCCCGACCCCCATGGGCACGCCTGGCTGGCGCGCTGGAGCGCACGCACCGGCGGCAGGCGCGGCGTGACTCGGCTAGCTTGCGTGGCACGCCTGACGGCGAACGTCATCGCTTTGCGCAGCTGAATCCCGTCCATCGGATCGCCCCGCGCCGTCGGCGGGGTGAAGGCTGACGACGGACCGATGCGTTGGGGGAAGGTACAAAATTGCTTCAAGTGTCGGCTGGGGGAACAATTTCTTGCAGCGTTTCTCGACGCAATATTGTTACCATCGCCCTGCAATCGGCTTGCTGGCGTGCGACCAGCGGGAACAAATTTGTGCAAACCGACGCTTAGGCCGATACACCATGGAACTGCTCCCGATTAAACCTTTGGATGGCCTGGCCGCCCCGCTTCCCACCCCGCTGGAGCGCCTGCGCCTGACCCCGGCGCTGTCCGGCGCGGCCGGCAGCAACCGCGCGCCCGCCAGCGCCACGCGGATCGCCGCGGCCGACGACCTGGCCGCCGTCACCGCCTGGCTCGCGCGCTATGCCGACAGCACCGCGACGCTCACCACTTATCGCCGCGAGGTGGAGCGGCTGATCCTGTGGACCGTGCTCCAGGTGGGCAAGCCCTTGTCCTCGCTGACGCACGAAGACCTGCTCGCCTACGAGCGCTTCCTCGCCGATCCGCAACCCGCCGCGCGCTGGGTGCTGGCCGGCAGCAAGAAGCTTGCACGCGGCCACCCCGACTGGCGCCCGTTTGCCGGGCCGCTGTCGCCGTCCAGCGTGCGCCACGCGATGGTGATCCTGAACGCGCTGTTCGCCTGGCTGACCGAGGCGGGCTACCTGGCCGGCAACCCGCTTGCCCTCGCCCGCCGCCGGCGCGCCCCCACCCGAGCGCGCATCACCCGCTATCTGAGCCACGACCTGTGGGAAACGGTCAAAGACACCGTCGCGGCCATGCCGACCGAGACCGCGCGGGAACGCCGGCACGCCGCGCGCTGCCGGTGGGTGCTGACCGTGCTCTATCTGGGCGGCCTGCGCGCCTCCGAGCTGACGGCGACCCCCATGGGCGCGTTCTTCTGCCGGCGCGATGGCCAGGGCATCGAGCGCTGGTGGCTCGAGGTGACCGGCAAAGGCAACAAGACCCGGCTGGTGCCGGCGACCGACGAACTGATTGCCGAACTCGCGCGCTACCGTCGCGCCCACGACCTGCCGCCTACCCCGCAGTTCGGGGAGACGCGGCCACTGGTGCTGCCGGTGATTGGCAGAGAGGGTGGCGAGAAACCCCTGTCACGCGGCGCGCTGCACCTGATCCTGAAAGAGGTGTTTGGCATGGCCGCGGAGCGCCTGCGGGCGCGCGGGCCCGAGTGGGGGGCGCAGGCCGCGGTGCTGGCCAGCGCCTCGGCCCACTGGCTGCGCCACACCGCCGGCTCGCATATGACCGACCAGCAGGTCGACCTGCGTTATGTGCGCGACAACTTTGGGCACAGCTCGCTGTCGACGACGAGCGGCTATCTGCACAGCGAAGAGGATGCGCGGCACGAGGCCACGCAGGAGCGGCACCGCATCGGATGGATCAGGAAAGCATAAGGCGCGTCAGCACACCAAGCGAAGTGCATTTCCGCACCGATCTGGGATCGCATCAGAGATTGATGCCCAGCCTGATCGCAGGCCTCTACTACTCTTCCAGCCAGGCGTGCTGTCGCCTGGCCGCGTCCTCGCCGATCTTGGCCGTATGGGCCGCTGCCTGTTCAAGCCAAGGCGCATGCGCCCTGGGAACGACCAGCATCGCCAAACCCAGTCCGTCCAACGCACGCAGGGCGTGCTCGAGATTGACGCCCTTGCCGTTCTCGAGCTTGGACAGCATGCCGACCGAGACCCCGCAATGTCTTGCCGCCTGGTCAATGGGCATCCTTTTCCCTGCCCGCGTTGCTCGAATGCGGTCGCCCAGTTGGTGAATGGTGCGAATCGTCGCACGCGACGGTGGCTTCGGATCAGGTAGTGGTCGTGGCATGGAGGTCGTTCTTGCAAAAGGAACACCAGCGTGGAGAGCGGTTTTCTGTGTTGTTTCACTATCGTGAAATTATACTCTCACAATGGCGGCCGGATGCCGGCAAAGATCTGCGCCTGCTAATAAGCACTTCGCAGAGGGTGGCAATTGCAGACACGGCATCGAAAGACCCCAGAAGAGACCGAACACTACGGTCCTGGACGCAACCTCCGTAGTCTCTACTGGGGCCAGGCCCCAACACCTTGACTGCTCTCGGGAGAGCTAGCGTTCTCTTCGCTGCGTCGGACCCGTCGCGATGAAAGGATGCTTAGAAAGCGGTGAAGCCCGTCAACGCGGATATCTCGCGCGTTGTCCGCAAGACCGGTATCAGGACAGGTGGAGGTTGATCGGTGCGAGTTTAACTTGATAGGACTGGGTGAACGATGACCTCATGTCCACGCGTCGCGGGCGCTCAAAGTGAGCGCTCATCTCATGGAAGAGCGCGCATCATGTTTGTTGAGGAAGCACAACAGCGCTAGGCCGGTGAATGCCGCTGCTGCTTCGATTCCAAGCAACATTCGAACGAGATCATTTGGCCACCCGTCAGCGGAAATGCTGACCAGCCGCCCGAGCACCAGGCCGCTGGTGAACACGACGTTGATCCACATCGAGGGCTTTCGCCACGCCTTCGAGAGTAGACCCAGGGCCAGCAACAGACTGATACCGAGATGCATGCCACCGTAGTTGGCACGGATCTCATTGAAGGCATTCACCGAATGGGGTTGCATATCGAGGCCCGCCATTGCCGTAGCGGGGTCGTGAAACGTATGCAAGCCAATTAGCAGGAAAGCCAGTGCCGAAACGGCCAGGTATATTTGAGAGAGGCGATGCATGAGTTGGCTCTCAGGTAGCGGACGTTGACGGAGTGGGTGTCGACTCACTGCCGGTCGGCTCGTTCCTGTCCACCGTCCATGTGTGGATGGGTTCATGACCACGGCGCACCCATTCCGGCGGCCGCCACAGGTGTTGCAGTCGCTGCCACACGGGCCCCGGTGACATCACGTCACGCCACATGTCGACAAACTCGTGGAGATTCAGCACCAGGATATTGTAGGACTTAATCTGTTGGGTGATGCCGTATTGCACCGTCTCCCGTTCTTCTTCGAAAGTGCCAAACATGCGATCGAAAATGATCAACATGCCACCGTAGTTCTTGTCGATATATTGGTCGTTTCGGCCATGATGGGCACGGTGATGGGACGGTGTATTGAAGATGTACTCAATCCAGCCAGGAAGGCGGCGGATCAGTTCGGTATGAATGAAATACTGATAGGACAGATTCACGGCCAGGATGAGTGCGACTGCGGCCGGCGGCACACCGAGGAGCACGGGAGGAAGGAAAAAGATGAAACTCCCAGCGACCACATTGAGCATCGATTGTCGTGCCGCCGTAGTGAAGTTCATGTTCTCGCCGGTATGATGAACGACGTGCGCCGCCCAAAACCAGCGGATTCGATGGCTGGCGCGATGAAACCAGTAGTAGCAGAACTCGACCGACAGAATGATTGGGAGAATGGTCCAACCGTCCACCGGGATATCAAACAAACGTTTTGAATATACCCACGCATAGATGGATCCTGTCACAAGAGCCACTCCCAGGGGCTCCATGATCTGGTAAGTGGTGCCCAATGCGATGTTCGCCCACACCTCTTTCCAGTTCAGTGTCGATTCGGCTCTACGCCTTCGATTGATCAGGGTCTCGAGACTGAATGCAATGATGAAGAGAGGAACCATGCTGAGCATGAACGCCTGCTTCCAATCCACGGACTTCCCAAATATGGAATGCAGCCAGTTCATCATATCGGACGGCAATTTAGACTCCTGTTCGCTTGGCTTGCCGACAGTTTGATCAAACTGGTGACCCTCCGCATTGACAGTCCTCGACACTTTCTTGACACTTCGCGACATTGTTCATTGTCATCCCATGTCCGCGCCCACCGCTTACTACGCCAGCACCTACGTGAACCTGCTTTTCGACTACTTGCAGGACCAAGGGCTGGATGCCGTGCATGTGCTGGGGGAATCCAGCCCTAATTGCCAGGAAGTGCGACTCTACGCGCTCGATCACTGGCGGCGTTTGCTTGAGCGTGCCGCCGAGGTTTGCAATGATCCGCTCCTCGGATTGCACGTTGGCCAGCGCATTGCGCCTGCGCATCTCGGCGTGCTTGGATACGCACTTGGGGCTTGCCCTGACGTCGGGGCTGTCTTGCAACGCTGGCAACAGTACGACCGTGTGGTTGCAAACGTTACGCCGGCGGAGCTAAGAACCGAAGGTAAGTCCGTCGTGATGACGTGGCCCCGTTCGACGGAACCAACGGGGCCGCTCGTTGACGAAACGGCCTTGGCTGCGATGACCCGTTTCACGCGAGCCATGACAGATGGTGATGTGAGGCTGGAGGAGGTGTGCTTTGTTAACGCAACACCTCAAGACACCACCCCTTATCTTGCATACTTCGGCTGCCCGGTGAAGTTCGACCAACCGGAGACGAGTCTGCGCTTCCCCGTCGACCTTTTGCAGGCGCCTCTGCGTCAACCTGATGAAGCGCTACTGCGAATCATGGAGCTTCAGGTACAGGCTCTGCTGGGTGCCATGCCGAAGATGGATGACATGGAACATGCCATCAGGCAAGCGGTAGCCGGGCTCGCGCGTCAAGGCGAAGTGAGCCTTGAAACAGTGGCTTCCTCCATGCACATGACCCCCCGCACGTTGCAGCGGCGACTCGACAAACTGGGTCTGAAATTTCGCGAGCTACGTGACGACACGAGACGCCGGATTGCAGAGAATTACCTAAAAGATCCACGGCTTTCGCTCGCTGAGGTGGCCTGGATACTTGGGTACTCGGAGCACAGTGCATTTACTCGCGCATTCCGGAGATGGACATCGCAGAGCCCGCAAGCCTGGCGCCGCGAAATGGATGCGTGATCCGCTACGGGCAACAGCGCAGTCGCCCATGTGATTGCAGCGCTGAAGGTTTTAGGCTGGCCTCCTCGGCCCAAGTCCCAAGCTCTCGCACCGGGTTGCATGGCCTTCCATCGCCGCTACGGCGGAGTAAGCGACCCGCCCTGGCCCGTCGCCTCACGTGGCGGAGAAGCTGTTGAGCTTCTACCCGACTCATCTTTGAGACGACGGGAAAGCAGGTACTTCCATGCCGTCTACTTACTGCGAATCACCTCGGTGATTGGCTCGAAATAGCAACCATATTTGACATCGCCCACCGTGTCACTCATTTGCATCTCCGCTGTGTTGACGCGAGCCTGGATCCCATCTGTGACGACCTGCGGGTCAGCGGCCTCGCAGTTATAGAGTGCCAGGTACTGCCACGGATGAGGCCCCGCTTTTCGCTGCTGCTCCGTGCGACTGAAGCGCTGTGCGCTCACCACGCCCGGTACGCGCAACACGTCTGGAAGGTGCTGCTCGGTATACCAGCGATTGAACTCTTCTTCACGCCCCGGAACCGCGTTCGTGAGTACCAGATAGGTGAACTTGACCATTCTTATCTCCTTAAGGTTATTGAAGTACAGGGAATGTCCAGCGGCCGATGCCCTGTGACGCGCCCGTGATGGGTATGTGTTGACTGGCGAGTCCCTTGTTCACGTGGTCCTCTTTGCTGGAACCCGCGCTTTGGCATTCCGGCGGTTTCGGCGCTTGAGAGAAAGGGTGTGGCCCAACGCTTCCATCAAACGACGCAAGCCCGTAGACGTTCCCATTCGATGCTGGGAAATCTATGCTGCAACCTTTCGTCCCCGTGTAAGGGGACAACCGGGAAGAAGGCGACGGAGCAAGCTCGAAACGCCAGTGAACAGAGTTCTCCGAAAACTTCAACGAGCGGATGTGCGTGAATTTCGTATCAAGTCTGCGGCCTTCTCTGCCATGGCCATAATGGGAAGGTTCGTGTTCCCACTGATGATCGTTGGCATCACAGATCCATCAATTACTCTCAAGTTCTCAACCCCGCGCACTTTCAACTCCTCGTCAACAACAGCGTTGTCGTCGACTCCCATGCGACACGTGCCAACCGGGTGATAGATGGTTTCCGCATGCGAGCGTATCCATGCCTTACGGGCTGCACCGGTGGAGAAAGCATCGATGTCGAGCCTTCGTTTGATGTACTTCCGGAGCGCCGGCTGGTCGACAATCTCGCACGTGCGTTCCACGCCGCGCACCAAACTCTCCAGGTCAGACTCGTCTGAGAGGAAGCGAGGGTCGATTCGGGGAGAATCGGACGGATCTGAAGAACGCAGTCGCAGCACGCCTCTACTTTTTGGACGCAGCTGGCATACGCGGACTGCAAATCCGTGGGGAACTTTTTCGTTAGGCGGTGGATTGCGCAGCGCAATGATCAGATGGGCCTGCCACTCAGGCAGATCCGGATTTCTGTCGGAGTTGTAAAATGCTCCTGCCTCAACGCCTTGAGAGGAAGCCGGCCCGCCTCCTGAAAGAAGATAGCGAGCTCCTGCCATTCCGCCTCTTACCAGGCCGATATAGGGCGTGAGCGTATTGGGCTGCGACGCTTCTAAGCGAATCGCGCAATCAAGATGGTCCTGAAGGTTCTCACCGACGCCTTGCAGATCGACCACGGGAGCGATACCAATCGACTGCAGATGTTTGGCCGGTCCGATCCCCGAAAGCATCAGGAGTTGCGGTGAGGCAATGGCCCCTGCTGTCAGAATCACTTCGCGGTCCGCGCGAAGCTCCACCTCCTCCCATCCATCCTCAATCACTACGCCTTGCGCTCGCTTTCCGGCAAGGAGAATCCTGCGGACTTTACAGTTCGCCATCAATGTCAGATTGGATCGGTTACCTGCTCGATCCAGGTAACGATAAGCACCGGATCGCTTTCCCTCGGCAATCGTAAGCTCGTAGAATCCTGCGCCTACCTGCGACGCCCCATTGAATCCGTTGTTCTCCGGCATACCGGCCGATACTGCGCTCTCTATGAACGCAGTCGATATGGCGTTTTGCTGCGTGCCGTATGACAGGCGAATCGGACCCGCGTACCCGCGATCGTCATTCCTCGCCTTCGTTACCAGTGATGCATCCTCAATCTTTCGAAAGTACGGACGAAGGGATTCATAGTCCCAGCCCGACAGGCCCTGAGATGCCCAGTTGTCGTAATCGGATCGGTTCCCCCGGATAGCAATCATGGAATTGATCGAGGATGAACCGCCCACCACCTTGCCCCGGGGTATATAAATATTCCGATTGTCCAGTTGTGTCTGGGGCTCCGTCCAATAGCGCCAGTTGAATTTTTGGCTCTTATAGAGAACCCGGATCCCTGCCGGCATCTGAACAAAGATGGATGACGCGGGAGCGCCCGCCTCTATCAGCAGTACCTTGACGCTGGGATCTTCACTCAGCCGAGAAGCGAGAACACACCCTGCCGAGCCGGCGCCGATAACAATGTAGTCGTATGTAGCGGTTTTCATAATCAGGAGATCACTCAACGCGAGCCGATGCCTTGAGCGCCATGCGCACGCGGCGAATGTGCTCGTCCGACTGTCCGAGCTCATCAATCGGTACTCGTGACGTTTCAGGAGACGCCAAGATGGCAAAAATAGACAACACTGCGCCCCCCATCATGAAATAGGCGGGTGATGAAGGGTTTCCGGTCAGCTTCGTCAGAGAAGCGCTGATTAAAGGAGCGGTGCCGCCAAATAGCACCATGGCCACGTTGTAGCCTACCGACATGGCGCTGTAGCGTGTGCGTGTCGGAAACAACTCCGTCATCATGCAGAACGGCGCGCTGCCATACATCCCCATCAATACCCCGACGCTAGCCATCGTGGCAATTACCACCTCTGGTGTCGAGCCCACGACGATCCGGAACAAAGGAAGCGCAACGACGAGGTATGCCAATGCCGCCGTAAAGGCGACGGGTCGTCGACCCACGCGGTCGGATAGCGCTGCAGCGAATGGGATCACAATCACTGAACCCAGAAAGGCCAGGCCGGACGCCGCTAGAGCTTGCCCGCTACTCAACCGTCCAGTTGACACGAGATAAGACGGGAGATACGCCAGGATCAAGTAGTAAGGGATGCCGTGTGAGATCGCTACGCCAAGACATTTGACAATGCTTCGCCAGTCGTCACGAAGGGCTTCGCGCAATGGTGCTTGTGCCGCGCCCTCGCGTTCCAAGTGCAACCGGAATGCCGGTGTTTCCTCGATGCGCAGCCGCAGCCAGAACGCACCCAACCCAATCGGACCAGCGATCAGGAAGGGCAATCGCCAGGCCCATGCCTCAACTGCCGTCTGACCAAAAATGCTGGTGATCGCCAGAACAAGACCGGATCCGCTCAACGCACCAATTCCAGCCGACATACCGAAGAACCCGATCACAACGCCACGCCGGCGTGTCGGGGCGTACTCGGCAAGGAATGCGAGTGCTCCACCTGCTTCGCCTCCCGCGGAAAATCCCTGAATCATGCGTAGGGCTACCAGCAGCAAAGGAGCGGCGATGCCAATCGCCTCGTATCCCGGTAGGACACCGACCAACCCCGTCGAAACGCTGATCAAACCAACGACAATCGCGAGCGTATCGCGCCGTCCAAGCCGGTCTCCCAGCGATCCAAAAAACAGAGCGCCGAGTGGTCGGGTAACGAATGCGACGGAGAATGCCGCGAAAGCCGCTATCAGGCTAACGATCGGGTCGCTGCTTGGGAAGAACACCTTCGCCAGGGTGGCGGAAAGATAGCCATACAACGAGTAGTCAAACCACTCCAGCATGTTTCCCACGGCGGCACCGGAGATCGGCTTGAGAACATCCCGGACCCGCTGGGGGGTGGGGGTCGAACCTCTTCGGGGATGATGTTGCATTGATTTTGTCTCCACTTCTATAAGCAATGTTTGAAAAACCGAAGCGCGCTTACTCTTATTTGTGGTAAATATTAGGTAGCCTACCTATTACAATCAAATAGGCGTTTACCCTCCCATCAACGAAGTCAGGTGGCTGATTTTGAGCCGCAAATGACACTTTTACGCTTTATCTTGACAGACCATCGTGGCGACCTACGCTCTATGTAATCGATTGCATCGTGGAATGGGCTATGCGCCGATGCGAACGAGTGTTGAAAGACCTGCTTTTTTCTTGCGGTGCCCCCCCTAACTAAAGTCGATCACCCCGGAGGTAGCTATGTCACTGATGGCAGCGGTACGCGAGGCGTTCAATCAATGGGAGCGCTTTCGATTCATGTCGATGTTCGAGTACCTCAGTGCCGAGTTAGGGGAGAGCTGGAGCCTATTTATTTGATTTGTAGGCTGCCAAAGCGAGGTCGCTTCGGCTTTCTCGCTTGCCTTCTTGCACCGGCTTCACTGTCCCCCCGCGCCTCTTTAACAACGCGTCGTGAGGCTGCCCCCTTGGTCAGCGAGTGGTGGCGATCGCGCACTTCTAACCCCACGTCCATGCGGGTGTTTTTTCACGCCTATGCATAGGTAAGAACCGAAGCCCTGCGATCCCGACCTTACGGAAGGTCCCGGCGTCAAAGGTGGCCTCCAGCAGGTCCCAAGCGGGCCTCCGGCCGCGCCTCACTCGGTACCGACCTCTGTCGTCAGCCAGCCCGGCCGGACCGCATATCTACCCTGGGACGAGCTATAACAACCAGAAGGCAAACAGTCCTCGCGCATACCCAGTGGGTCACCGGCGGCATATCTTGACCACTGAAATCGGCGGTCGCCCGCCTTCAGGCCAACTGGGCTCCCCCAGTCTAGCCACGCCCTCCTCTCCCACCCCTGGTCCCGCTCGAGATTTGTGACGCGAGGTCAATCCTCTGCACCGATTAGGGTAAACCCCTTTTGCATATAGTAGGTAGGCTACCTAATATGTACTCACAATTTCCCATCGGAGACATATTCATGACCGCCCCCCAAACCCCCACGCAGTCGACTGGCTGCCCGTTTCACGCGGCCTCACCTGCGCAGTCCACGTGTCCGATGCACGCTGGCGGGGACAGCGGCATCCCCGACTTTCCGCCCGAACGGGTCGATCCTTTGTCGCCGCCGCCGGTGTACTTCCAGATGCAGCAAGGAAGCGGCTTGGGGCAAGCTAGGCTCTGGGACGGAAAGATCGCCTGGCTGATTACGCGCTATGACGACGTCCGCTCGGTCCTGTCTGACCCTCGCTTTAGTTCTGACATTACGAATCCCGGCTATCCCACTGTCAGTGCTGCAATGAAAGTTGCCCGGGGTAGTAACCGGACCTTCATCACCATGGATGCACCCAAGCATGCAGAGCATCGGCGCATGCTGACAGGTGAATTCTCGATCCGCAAAATCGAGGCCCTTCGCCCGCGGATTCAGGCGATCGTAGACAAGCTGCTGGACGACTTCGCAACAAAGCCTCAACCCTCCGACCTGGTTAGCGCCTTTACGTTGGCTACGCCGGCATTGGCGATCTCAGAGTTGCTTGGCGTTCCGTACGAAGACCATGACTTCTTTCAGGAACTGGCGATGGTCCTGACGTCGAGTAGTGCGACGCTTGAGGAGGCCATCGCCGCAAATCATGAGTTGTGCGAGGTGTACCTGAAGGGCCTGGTGGCGAAGAGATCGGAGAACCCCGGGGAAGATATCCTCAGCCGCCTCATCGTCAATCACGTACGAAAGGGCGATATCACCGAAACGGACGTTGTTTCCCTTGCAAGGCTCTTGCTGATTGCCGGCCACGAGACCACGGCGAATACGACCGCAATGGGAGTGCTTTTCCTCCTGCAACGACCGGATATCTGGAATGAGCTTCGACAAGACACAAGCCTCGTTCCAAATGCGGTGGAAGAAATTCTGCGCTATCTGGATGTCACACATTCAGGAAAGCGTCGTGTCGCGACCGAGGACATTGTCGTGAACGGACAAATGATCCAGGCGGGCGACCCCGTTGTAGTGCTGAGTGTCTCGGCCAATCGCGACAGCTCGAAATTTGAAGATCCGAATGTGTTCGACCTTCGCCGAGATTCAAGGACGCAGGTCTCGTTCGGATACGGCCCGCATCAGTGCATCGGTCAACCCCTCGCACGGCTCGAAATGCAGATCATGTTCACCGCCTTGCTGGAGCGGTTTCCGAACCTCGAGCTTGCTGTTCCCGTGGAAAGCCTTGAGTTCAAGGGCGATTCACTCATGTATGGCGTCAAGGAACTCCCTGTTCGCTGGTAATCCCGACTTAAATGAGAAGCATCATGAAAATCACAATCTACCCCGAAAAGTGCTGCGGTTCTGGTCAATGTGTCGTCAACGCGCCGGATCTGTTCGACCAAAAGGACAATGGCATCGTCATTCTCTTGAACGCAGAGCCGTCGGCTGACCAATTCGAATCAGCACGCCTGGCGGCTGGCATCTGCCCAGCGCTCGCCATCGAGATTCACGAGGATCAGTGATGAACTCCCCCGAGCACATCGTCGTTGTCGGCGCCTCGGCCGCCGGCATCACGGCAGCACGAGCGCTGCGCGCACAGGGCTGGGGAGGGCGGCTCACGCTGATTGGAAAGGAAGGCGGCATGCCCTATGACCGCCCTCCTCTTTCAAAGCGGCTGATGGCAGGAGAATGTCCGGTAGAGGCGCTCAACCTTGTGTCCGAAGACGGCATGAAGGCGCTGAACCTGCACTACCTGGACGGGACATCGGCCACCGGCCTCGATACGGACGCCAGTTCACTGCAACTCAGCAACGGCTCCACACTTCAATATGATCGCTTGCTGATCGCCACGGGCGCGGACGCTCGAGTGATTCCCAACCTCAGCCAGGCGGCGAACTGCTACAGCCTGCGCAACTTAAACGACGCGCTGGCGATTCGGGAACATCTGACTGCCGGAAAGCGGGCACTAGTAGTCGGCGCGGGCTTCATCGGCACAGAGTTAGCGGCGATTGCAAAGACCAGCGGCTGTGAGGTGACCGTCATCGACAAGTCGAAAGTTCCTCTCGGGGCGCGAGTCGGGGATATCGTTGGGAAGCGGATCGAAAAACTCCATGAAGCCAACGGCGTGGTTTTCCACAACGACTGCGAACTCAGGGAGGTGAAATGGCGTGACCGCACCATTACCGAAGTCCGCTTGGACACTGGGGTTGTGATTGCTTGCGACGTAATTGTTGTGGCTATCGGCGCAGTTCCCAGCGTGCAGTGGTGCAGCGGATTAAACATCCGCAGCGGCGTAGTCTGCAATGAATACTGTGAAGCAGCCCCGAACGTATATGCCGCCGGCGATGCTGCAGAGTGGTTTCACAAAGGCTACGGCGAGCACATGCGTATTGAACACCGGACGAATGCAAGCGAACAGGCGATGGCCGCGGCAAAGAACATGCTCGGCTCTCGCGTTGAATACGCTCCGCTGCCGTTCTTCTGGTCGGATCAGTACCAGGTCCAAATCCACAGCTACGGACGCATCGGCCCTCAATACACCGTTGAAGTTGTCGAAGGGGATCAACTGAAAGACGACTCCTGCATCTTTCGCTACTACCAGGGAGACGTTTTGATGGGCGTTCTTAGTTGGAACGCCAGTAGAAAAGCGCGTGAGCACATCAAGCTGTTGAAGGAGGAGTGGACGAAGAGCCACGCTCCAGCTGCGGTAGCAGGTTAAGGCTGTATTTCATAATAAAAGAGGAGACAACATGACAAAACCCGCTTCGGCTATCCGCAGAGCAGTCCTACTCTGCTCCCTGGCCCTGCCCTCCATCCTGTACGCCCAGCAATCTGGCCCGTTGCCGGTCCGGCTCTTTGTTGGCTACGGACCGGGCGGTGGCACCGACGTAGTTGCACGCGCAGTTGGCGAAGAGCTGGCAAAAATCTGGAATCGGCCCGTAATCGTCGAAAATCGGCCAGGCGCAAACGGGGCGATCGCCAGCAAGGCTGTCGCGCGAGCTGAACCGGACGGTTCGATCCTTCTGGTCATGCCCCCGTCCACGTTGATCATCGACGCAAACTTGCGCCCCACTGTTGCTGTCGATCCCACCAAGGAACTCACCCTTGTGAGCGGGCTAGCCGCAACCCCACTCGTTGTGGTGACCCCGGCTTCCGCGCCATACAACAACCTCGCTGACCTCATTAAGGCAGCTCGTGCGGCCAACGGGAAGTTCACGTACGGATGGGCCAACTTGGGCATGCGTGTCGGTATGGAGGAGTTCGCGCAAAAGACCGGGGTAAAGATGACCCCAGTCGGCTACAAGAGTGCTGGGCAAAGTGTCCCCGCTATCGTTTCAGGCGAGATCGATATGCTCATGATCGATATGGCACCGATCGCGCAACTCGTTAAGGCTGGAAAAGTGAAGGCCTTTGCCGTGTCGACGCCAGAACGCTCGCCTATGCTGCCAAACGTCCCTACATTCAAGGAAGCGGGGATTGACGTCCAGCTTACGGGAACCATCGCCCTGTATGCGCCTGCCAAGATGCCCCAGAACGCAATCAAAAAAATGCAGAGCGATGTCGCTACGATTTTGAAGAACGGCGAGCTTCGCACGCGGATGCAAGGCACTGGAATGGAAGTCATTACGCAGTCCCCGGAGGATTTCGAGGGCTACCTTAAGCAGCGCAAGAAGAGCATTGATGCAGTAATTAAGGTCGGTGATTTTAAGCTCGAATAGATCGACCTCCGTCACAAGCACAGAATTTCGTAGCTAACCTCTTAGTCATTGGAGTACACGCTGTGTATCCAGAATTATCCCTTTACATCAATGGCGAATTTCTCGGCATTGAAGGCCGGCGACACCAGGACGTAGTCAATCCTGCGACGGAGGAGGTCGTTGGGCGACTGCCGCTCGCCACCCGCGAGGACCTCGACACCGCCGTCGAGGCGGCTCATCGAGCTTTCCTGACGTGGCGCGACTCATCGCCTTTGGAACGCAGTGCAATCTTGCGTAAAGTTGCGGAGCTCGCCCGTCAAAGGGCGCCGGAAATCGGCCGCAACATGACCATTGACCAGGGGAAGCCTCTGCACGAAGCCGTGGGCGAAGTAACGGTTTGTGCAGAGCATGCGGACTGGCATGCAGAAGAGGCTCGGCGGATCTACGGCCGCGTGATCCCCAGCCGCAACCCTAACGTCCGCCAGCTCGTGCTACGTCAGCCGGTCGGAGTCTGCGCAGCCTTCACCCCTTGGAATTTTCCCTTCAATCAGGCGATCCGGAAAATCTCTGCCGCGCTTGGCGCAGGCTGTACGATCATTCTGAAGGGACCAGAAGAGACACCGAGTGCCGTGCTGGCGATCGCTCAACTGTTCCATGATGCGGGCCTTCCTCCTGGTTGCTTAAACATTGTATTTGGCGTCCCGGCGGAGGTGTCAGCACACCTCATTGCATCTCCGCTGGTCCAGAAGATCTCCTTTACGGGGTCCACTGCTGTTGGCAAACAACTAGCAGCTCTAGCAGGATCCCATATGAAGCGAATCACTATGGAGCTTGGTGGTCACTCCCCTGCAATCGTCTTCGACGATGCGGATGTCCATACCGCCGCCGAGATGCTTGCAAACTACAAGCTGCGAAACGCTGGTCAGGTATGCGTCTCGCCCTCCCGCTTCTTCGTCCAGCGCGGGGCTTACGATAGGTTCCTCAGGCGTTTTACGGACGTCATTGGCGCAGTGCGGGTCGGCAACGGTATAGACAGCTCGACACAGATGGGACCGCTCGCAAACCAACGCCGTGTTGCTGCAATGGAAGGGTTGATTGCCGACTCCAAAGCGCGCGGCGGAAAGGTTGTCGTGGGAGGGACCAGGTGCAGCGACACAGGACATTTCTTCGCGCCCAGCGTCGTTATAGACATTTCAGACGACTCCATGCTCATGACTTGCGAGCCATTCGGCCCTGTCGCCCCGGTTGTAGCGTTCGACGATCTGGATGAGGTGCTGGCACGGGCGAACAAACTGACTTACGGCCTGTCGTCTTACGTGTTTACCGAGTCAGCGAAGACAGCGCATGCTGTCTCTACCCGCCTTGAGGCCGGCATGGTCAACATCAACCACTTTGGAAGCGCTCTCGCCGAAACACCGTTTGGAGGCATTAAAGATAGCGGTATCGGGAGTGAGGGTGGGACCGAGACGTTCGACGGCTATCTCGTCACGAAATTTGTAACTCAAGTGTAGATCGGGGGCCGCAAAGGGCGATACGTCGCCCTTTCCCCCGAAGCTACGTTCCCAGTCAGGTTTTGGCGCCTAAGTGAGTGTTAGGCGCCTTTTTTATTAGCGTATAGGTCGCGGCAGTGCGCCCCATATTGGGCGATGCGGTTGCTCTCGGCGACTCTGACAACTCCCTGCATGGCTCCGCAGTTGCAGCGCAAGCGCGGCCGGCTAGCGATAAGCCTTCTCGAATCGTGTCGTCTTCCAGGAAGATTTCGTTGGTATTACTCGTGGTCCAGCCACGGTTCTCTTTTGAACATCTTATCGATGATGGGGAACATCGCGATCACCGTCTGCAACTCCTCGGGCGTCAATCCCTCCATGCGCTTGCCCAGTGCCGCCGTCCGCTGTGCGGCCAATTTGCCGGCCACAGCCCGGCCTTCATCAGTAATCTGAATCATGTTGTTGTACGAGCCGACGGGTGCGGAGCGCGCGATTAACTCGGCGTCGACCATCCGCCCGACAATCTGCGTCATCGTAGGCAATCTGACGCCTTCATTCCTGGCCAGATCGCTAACTCGCATCGGCCCTCTTACGAGCAATGCACTAAGAACAGCGCTCTGCGCGGGGGGCACGTGCGCCGCTCTCATTTCCCGCCGCAGCGCTACAACGATCCGCATCAAGCGGGGTCTAAGTTCGTCCGCAAGCATTTCAACCGTAGGTTCTGTCATGTCTACAAAAAGGGGGCAATCACTGAGCAGATGATATAACGATTCAGTGAAGAATGATCGCGCGAAGTACCTGGAGGCACCGAGTCGATATGGTCCGACTGGTGAGGGTAGCGACCACGCAGACAGCGGCGGCGCGTGAAGGGGTTCTGTGCCTGTGGCCGGGTAGCAACTCAAGGCCGGGCCTTGTCGCGTTCGTTCGCGATGGCCGGAGCACCAATCTTGATGGAGAGGGATGACGAGACGAGGCGCTGGCTGGCGCTCTCGTCTCAAGGCGTCGACGCTTGATCCGCCGACGCGCGGAGCTTGCTAACTCAGCTTGACCAGGTCCTTCTTGTACGTCTTCGCCTTGTTAATGTAGTCGTCAGCGTTCTTCTCGATCGCAGCTTTGACTTCCTCCGTTAGTTCACGTACCTGCTTTGCAGGTGTGCCCATGACCAAGCCTCCTGCCGGGAAGTTCTTGCGCTCGCCGATCAAGGATCCGGCCCCCACGAGGCATTGTTGTCCGAGTTCGGATCCATTCAGGATCACAGCCTGAATGCCGACCAGACTACGTGCTCCGACCTTGCAACCGTGAAGCATCGCCTGGTGTCCAATGGAGACCATCTCGCCTACCTCGACGGGAAAGCCAGGATCGGTGTGCAACACAGCCCCCTCCTGGACGTTCACGCCTCGCCTAATCGTGATCTTTTCATTGTCGCCGCGGATCACAGCGCCGGGCCAGATGGACACGTCTTCGGCGATTTCCACGTCGCCGATGATTACCGCATGCTCGGATACATACGAGCTCGGATGAATTGTCGGTTCTTTCTCTCCAATTCGATAGATCGCCACAAAATGCTCCTCTTATCTTGATGTGACTAACTTTTCGCCGACCGCGTTACTTGCAGGAGGCGAAACACTACTGCATGGGCCGCTCTCGCAGCCCGTGCCGACTTCGACGCCGTTTCTTGCCCTGCCGCTAGATAAATACTTGTTCCTCTGGTTGGACTGCCGGCTCGATTGCATCATCCAGTACCTCGATCCAGTGCTTTACTGGCGTGGGCGTTCCACTTTGCAAATGCTGGATGCAACCGATGTTCGCGGACACGATGCAGTCAGGTTGCTTCTCGCTCAGATGCTCGATCTTGCGGTCTCTGAGCTGGAGTGAAATTTCGGGCTGCAGAACGGAGTAGGTGCCGGCTGAGCCGCAACAAAGGTGACTCTCCACGCTGGCACGATGAACGGAAAAGCCCAACTGTCCCAGATGCTCCTCCACCACTCCCCGCAGCTTCTGGCCGTGTTGCAGCGTGCACGGCGGATGGAACGCCAAGGCCGGCTTGTCGCACGCTTTGACTTTGCCGCGCAGTCTTGGCAGAAGTTCAGGAAGCAATTCGCTCAGGTCGCGGGTCAACTCGCTAACCCGAGCTGCCTTCTCGGCGTACTCCGCGTCATGCTTTAGCAAGTCGGCGTAGTCCTTCACGGTCGCGCCGCAGCCGGACGCGTTCATGACAATTGCCTCGACTTCACCGCTGGAAATCGCCGGCCACCAGGCGTCGATGTTTCTGCGCATATCATCGAGGCCGCCCTTGTGATCTCCGGTGTGCAGCCGGATCGCGCCACAGCAACCGGCTCGAGGAACACTTACAACCTGAAAGTCGGCTGCATCGAGTACCCGCGCGGTCGCAGAATTGATGTTCGGCATCATCGCCGGCTGCACACAACCTTCGAGCATGAGCACTTTCCTGGCGTGGCGGCGCGTTGGGCGCTGACCCGCAGGTCTGCTCGGCGTAAGCTTGTTGGCGAGCTTGGAAGGAAGTAGCGGCCGAACCATTCGGCCAATCTTCATGGCCGGCAAGAACAATGGCGAAGTTAGCCCCTCACGCAGCAGCCAACGCACCGCGCGGTCTTTTGGCGGACGAGGAATTCGCTCATCGACTAGCTTCCGCCCAATGTGAACTAGCTTGCCGTACTCGACACCGCTGGGACAGGTGCTTTCACAGTTCCGGCACGTCAAGCAGCGGTCTAGATTCTGTTGGGTGCTTGCTGTGACCTCTTCCCCCTCAAGCAACTGCTTCATCAAGTAGATGCGTCCCCGGGGTCCGTTACGTTCATCGCCCAGAAGCAGGTAAGTCGGACACGTTGCCGTACAAAAGCCGCAATGCACGCACTTGCGCAGAATCTCTTCGGCCTCCGCCCCTTCTGGAGTGTTGGCAAACTCATGACTTAGTTTTGTCTGCATATGGAGCCCCTTACAGGCCGGGGTAGAGTCGACCAACATTGAAGATGCCATCGGGATCAAACGCTTGCTTGAGATTGCGATGAATCTCGAAGAGCGCATCGCTCGGTGGCGTGAACACGCCGCTCCTATGATGCGGATCCCTGAACAGCGTGGCGTGACCACCAAGCGATGACGCCATTTCCCGAACGTCCTCGATGGGATCGTCGGTGTATAGCCATCTCAATGCACCACCCCATTCAATAAGCTGATTCGCGGCCAAGAAGGGTTGGGAGACTGCCGGAACGGAAACACGCCAGAGAGGCGCGTCGCTCTGTGAAAAGAAGTCGTGGCGGTGGTCGCGGACGGCATCCCACCAGGACAACGCTTCGTCTGGTTCCAGCTCAGTCCCGCCCAAACGCTTTCTGGCTTCCGTGACAGCAGAGGCTGCACCACTCAGTCGGAGGAACAGCTTTCCGTCGTGCCAGGCACTCGCATTGACTGGCAATGCTTGCCGAGTCAGCCCGTTTAAGAGAGACAACGCCCCTGCTTCGTCGCGTTCAATGAACAGGGTGATCCTCGATGAATGAATGGGCAGAACCTTCAGCGAGACCTCACAGATAACACCGAGTGTTCCCATTGAGCCCGCCAGGAGACGCGAAACGTCATAACCGGCAACGTTCTTCATCACTTGCCCGCCGAATGTCAGAAGCTCGCCTTTGCCGTTAATCATGGTCGCGCCGAGAACGAAGTCCCGAATGGACCCTACCCCGACGCGTGCTGGCCCGCTCAGACCTGCCGCGACCGCTCCTCCGACAGTACTTCCTTTAGCAAAGCGTGGCGGCTCAAAGGCAAGGTACTGATTGTGCTCGGCCAGCACGGCCTCAAGTTCTTCTAGCGGTGTGCCTGCACGAGCGGTGACAACCAGCTCAGACGGTTCATAGCTGCAAATTCCGCTGAGGCGCCGGACATCACACGGTTCACCCGACGGCTCTTCACCGTAGAAGCATTTCGTACCGCCGCCAACGATGTTGAGAGAGGTCTTCGTTTTTCTTGCATGCAGGACTGTCTCAATCAGATGAGACACTTCCGTGGGGATCGTCGTCATTCTAGAACCTCGGGATTTCTGGATGCGGCAGCATCCCACGCCGAACAGTCATGCGACCATATTCGGCACATCGATGCAGCGTCGGAATTACCTTCCCAGGATTCAAGAGCGATTGCGGATCGAATGCACGTTTCAGCGCAAACATTTGTTCTCGCTCTGCGCCTGAGAACTGAACGCACATTGAGTTCAGCTTCTCCACGCCCACACCGTGCTCTCCGGTCACCGTCCCGCCAAGCGTGACGCTTGTTTCCAGAATCTCAGCGCCGAATTGCTCCGCCTGGTGCAGTTCTTCGGGATTGTTGGCGTCGAAAAGGATCAGCGGATGTAGATTCCCGTCGCCGGCGTGGAACACGTTCACGCAGCGAAGCCCATAGCGCACCTCCATCTCGCTGATTGCTCGAAGGATCGCAGCGAGACTCTTGCGAGGAATCGTGGAATCCATGCACAGGTAATCCGGGCTCATGCGCCCCGTCGCGGGAAATGCATTCTTTCGCCCGCTCCAGAAACGAAGACGCTGCGCCTCGTCCTGACTTGCTTCAAGACGAGTGGCCCCGCTGGCGGTGAGGACGGCATTCATCTTCACAATCTCGTCCTCGACCTCCAACGCCGTCCCATCACTCTCGCACAATAGGATTGCGGCCGCGTCCAGGTCATAGCCAGCATGCACGAAGTCCTCTACGGCGGCGGTCATCGGCTTGTCCATCAGTTCCAGGCCGGCTGGGATGATGCCGGCCGCGATGACGTTGGCTACGGCGTCACCAGCGGCTTCGACGGTGTCGAAGCTTGCAACGATGCATCGCGCAAGTTCTGGCTTAGGAATTAACTTGACGGTGACTTCCAATGTCACTGCGAGCATCCCTTCACTGCCTACAACGACGCCGAGCAAATCGAGCCCAGGGACATCAAGGGCTTCCGATCCAAACTCTATCGCCTCGCCCTGAATGGTGTATCCCCGTACTTTCATTACGTTCTGCAACGTGAGTCCGTACTTGAGGCAATGGACGCCTCCGGAATTCTCGGCCACGTTTCCACCGATCGTGCAGGCAATCTGGCTGGACGGATCGGGGGCGTAGTACAGCCCATACGTAGCGGCTGCCTCACTGATTGCGGCGTTGCGTACACCGCATTGGACCACTGCGGTACAACTCACAGGATCTACCCTGACGATCCGGTTAAAACGAGCGAGCGAAAGGAGCACGCCCATCTCATGTGGGAGCGCACCGCCTGACAATCCCGTGCCTGCGCCCCGAGCCACGACGGGCGCACCGAGCGTCTTGCACGTTCGCAGAATGGCAACAACCTGCTCTTCTGTTTCGGGAAGCACCACGACGAGCGGCTGCGCCCGATAGGCCGTAAGGCCATCGCATTCAAATGGCTGGGTGTCCTCGCGCTGCGACAGGATAAGGTCCCTAGGCAGCACGCCTTCTAGCGCGGAAACCACTTCCGCACGCCGGGCTTCCCTCCGCTCAGCGTCAGTAGGATGTGCCAACCAGCCGTCACGCGTCGCATTCATGACTTTGCCCTCCTGGTGCGATGAAGCTGCGTCGTGCTGTGCCGGTCTATTGGATAATCAGTGCGGAGCGACGGCGCGACCGTAGCGAGCCGGCGAACCGCGCAATCAGCCTGGACGGATGCTGCAGCTCCAAGGCGGAGCGTTGCTTCCGGGCGCTGAGGCTCAAACGTTGAGCGATGAATGCGATGCATTGTGTGGGGAGGTTCTAATACACTTCTGTCAAAGGCGTCGACGAGACGCCATGACTTGACTGTAGACAATCACGCGATATAGCAGGTTGAGAGTTATTTGCGGTTGAGTTGCAGAAAACTTGATTGCCGTGTTTGGGCCGCTCAACTTAGCGAGTCGGTGAGCCACTCCATAAAGGCGGCGCACTCCCATCTCTCCAGGGCCCCAGGTTCCCAGCATAAGTAGTGCGCCATCGGTGAAGGCACGGATCGATCCGATATGCGGATGAGTCGCCCCCCCTCTAGCCATGACTGCGCCATACGGGTCCTCACTAGTGCCACGCCGAACCCGCACGCGGCTGCGTCATAGAGAAGCCCTAGATCGTTGAATTGAGCGCCCACATGCGGCTCCGTTCTCGTCAATCCACATGAGGAGAACCATGTCGTCCAAGGCTCAAGCGGGCTACGTATCAGACGCGCCTGGTCGATTTCACCCGCCATTTCGAAGCCTTCGAAGGGGCCGAACTCGTTGAGATAGGTAGGGCTGCAAGCCGGCGCCACCTCCTCCGAGAGAACGACGCGATGATCGACGTCCGCATATCCGCCGGCGCCGTACCGGATTTCCAAATCGGATGGCTCGGCTGTGACGTCCAGGAATGGGATGGAGACCTGCAAGATAAGGTCGATGTCCGGATACTTGTTGCGGAACAGTTCCAGTTTGGGCATCAGGAACTGCCTGGAGAAAGTTGGGGTCACCGCGACCCGCAGTCGCGTGGAAGAGGCTTTTCCATTTTTGACCGGCATCTGCTGTAGCGCAGCGAGGCCGCTTCGGACATTCGCCAGGTACGCTGCACCATGTGCAGAAAGCGTGAAGTCACTCCGCCCGAAGAGTTCAACACCGAGGTGAGATTCAAGCTGGCGGATTCGATGACTCACGGCGCTGGTTGTTACACACAACTCGTCGGCGGCACGTGTGGCGCTCCGAAGCCTTGCAACCGTCTCGAAGGTGACAAGACATTGAATGGGCGGGATGTGTTGCAGGGCCATATCTTCTCTCCGTTTGGTGGGCTACCCAGGGCGGATATGCCGCATGTCATCGCTTGAGGCCTAGGGAGCGGCCACACTTCTTGCTGCTCTGTCGCTCGAGCACCATGCCAACGCTGCAACGAGCAAGCGCCCCCAGATTGCTTGCTCAGGATCGACTCACTGGGTCCTCAGGCAAGGACGTACGTGACGCCCTGCAAGGGAAGACCACCAAGTAAGTCGCTCTCCAACCCACAGTGACCTCGCCGCGGGAAGGTCTCTTAGCGATCCGATCTCTTCGTCGACTCCTGCTCCAACCCATGGCCGCGACTGCGTTAACTGCTTGACATTATGCCGCACCAATCTAAACTTATGTAATCGATTGCACGCAGTGCTGTTTTCGCCTCATCACCGTACTGGCATTGGTTATTTACAGTCTCTGATGCAGGTTACCGTAACGTATGTAATCGATTACCACATCACACAGGAGGCAACAATGCAGGAACGTCGTCGTAAGTTTTACGGGTGGGGCTATGAGGGTGACACCGTCACGCCGGACGAAATCCGGGAGTTCGAGGCAGCGTGGACACGCTTGCTGGGTGTCGAGCACTTCGAAGCGACACCTTTTCCGACGCCCGAAGAAATTTCGCTGCGCAAACCTCGCGTACAGCTGCCCGCGTCGCTTCGCGAAATCTGCACAAGCGATCATTACGACCGCCTGTATCACACCTACGGCGCGGGCACCATGGATGTTGCGCGCGCAATGCGCCGGGAATTTTCCAACCCGCCGGACGTCATCGCCTACCCGCGCACTGAGCAGGACATCGTGGACCTGTTCGACTGGTGCGGGCGCCAGAACGTTGCTGCAGTTCCGTACGGCGGCGGCACCAGCGTCGTGGCCGGCGTGAATCCGCCCGAGCACGATCGTTACCGTGGCGTGGTGTCCATCGACATGAAGCACTTCAACAAAGTGCTGGAGGTAGACCAAACATCGCAGGCCGCGCGCATTCAAGCGGGCGTCCTTGGCCCGGAGCTGGAACGACAGCTCAAGCCCACCGGCCTGACCATGCGATTCTTCCTGCAAGCGTGGGAGTTCTCGTCACTGGGGGGTTGGATCGCAACGCGAGCAGCAGGCCACTTTGCGACCGCGTTCACTCAGATCGACGACCACGTCGAGAGCATGCGAGTGGTAACGCCCCAGGGTGCCATTGAATCCCGACGTTTCCCGGTATCGGGTTCGGGACCCAATCCGGATCGACTTTTCCTCGGCTCCGAAGGCGCACTGGGCATCATTACCGAGGCGTGGGTCAAGCTTCACCGCCGGCCGGTCTTCCGCAAGCAGGTGACCGTACGTTTCCGTGACTATGCGCGCGCTGTCGAGGCCACACGGGTACTGTCTCAATCTGGACTGAACCCTGCCAATGCCCGCCTTGTGGAACGCGAAGAAGCCTTGTACACGGGTTCGAGCGACGGCAGCTATGACATTCTCGTGCTGGGATTCGAGTCCGCCGACCACCCGGTCGAGGCACGCCTGAAGCGAGCACTGGAAATTTGCGCGGAGTGCGGCGGCGAATGGGACGATGATCCGGTCAGCGGAAACCAAGGTGGTGCGGACGCTGCGACATCGAGCTGGCGAAACAAGTTCCTGCGCGGCCCATACCTGCGCGAGTACGCCATTGCTCGCGGCGTCATGCGCGAGACCATGGAAACCGCGTGCACGTGGGACAAGTTCGCCGCTCTTCACGCGCACGTCAAGGCAGAAACGCATCGGGCCATTCGCGAAGTTACCGGCCGCCCGGGTTCGGTGACTTGCCGC
Organism: Cupriavidus pauculus; assembly: GCF_003854935.1. Classification (NCBI taxonomy): domain Bacteria; kingdom Pseudomonadati; phylum Pseudomonadota; class Betaproteobacteria; order Burkholderiales; family Burkholderiaceae; genus Cupriavidus; species Cupriavidus pauculus. The sequence goes on along the minus strand of NZ_CP033969.1, from coordinate 2,700,030 downwards.
TTTACCCACCTCTACCCTGATGGCCCTGCGCCATATTTCACGTGGTTTGCCTATGGCGATAAGGCTCGATTGCCCGAGCAGTTCCAAGCGATCAAACGCATTGGAGAGCAAGCCATGGTGGACGCAGGCGGTACGGTGACCCACCACCATGCGCTTGGTCGGGACCATCGCCCTTGGTACGACAAGGAACGGCCGGAGCTGTTCTGCACCGCGCTAAAGGCCGCCAAGCAGGCCTTTGATCCGCACCAGGTCTTGAACCCTGGCGTGCTGTTCGACCCGAGCTAATTAGTTAGAAACTCAAAAAAGAGGAGTAGGAGATATGGCAGGCCCCCTTGCAGGTATCAAGGTCCTAGACTTGAGCCGGATCCTTGCTGGACCCTGGAGCACGCAACTATTGTCCGACCTGGGCGCTGACGTGATGAAGGTTGAGCGTCCCGGCACCGGCGATGACACGCGAGCTTGGGGCCCGCCGTTCCTTACTCGTGAGGATGGCACGACGACGGAAGAGTCGGCGTACTTCCTTTGCGCCAATCGCGGGAAGCGTTCGATCACTCTGGATGTCAGCAGCAAGGTCGGTCAGGATTTGCTGCACGAGCTAGTCAAAGATTGCGACGTCTTCGTTGAGAACTACAAGTTCGGCGATATGCAACGTTACGGGTTGGACTTCAAGACCCTGAGTGAGATCAATCCTCGGCTCGTCTACTGCTCCATCACCGGCTTCGGGCAGACGGGCCCATACCGCAAGCGGGCTGGATACGATTTCGTGGTGCAAGCCATGGGCGGGCTGATGAGCATCACAGGCGAGCGCGACGGCGTCCCCGGTGGCGGCCCGCAAAAATGCGGGGTGCCCATATCGGACTTGATGACTGGCATGTATGCAAGCGTTGCAATTGTCAGCGCGCTATTTGAGCGAGTCGGCAGTGGCCGCGGGCAGTACATCGATATGAGCCTGCTGGATACGCAGGTGGCGTGGCTGGCAAACCAGGCCTCGAACTATTTGGTGGGCGGGAGCCACCCGCGTCGTTGGGGCAACGCGCACCCCAATCTCGCACCTTATCAGTCATTCCCTGCAAGCGATGGCTCTCTGATCGTAGCAGTCGGTAATGACCGGCAGTTCCGAGCCATGTGCGAAGCGCTGGGTTTAATCAATCTTCCGGATGATGACCGCTATCGACGCAATGCGGATCGTCTAAAGAACCGTGAAAGTCTTGTGGAGGTGCTCTCGGCTCGCTTTGAAGAAGAAGAGAGAGACACGTGGCTCAAACTGCTGGAATCGGTCGGCGTACCTTGTGGCCCGATCCAGAGCATTCCAGAAGCACTGGAGGATCCCCATATCCGGGCGCGTGAAATGGTTTTCTCTTTGCCCCACAGCAGCGGTGCAAGCGCGCCCCAGGTTGCGAACCCTATCAAGTTCTCTCGCAGCAGTATCGACTACCTTCGCGCGCCCCCAGCGCTGGGCGAACACACTGAAACCATCCTGAAAAATGAGCTCGGGAAGTCTGTGGAGCAAATTGAGGCAATGCGCCGCGATGGGACGATCTGACGTGTAATCCGCCCGACCACAGTGATCACCATAAAGATCACGTTCAAAGGAGACAGACATGCATCGATTGCTACGAATTGCGGGGGCATTAGCCGTTTGCGGAGTGACACTGACCATCGGTCTGGCCGCCGCCCACGCTAAGGAATGGCCGGTCCAGCCGATTCGGGTCGTTCTTCCATATCCCCCTGGCGGCGCCTCAGACGTGACCGCCAGGCTCCTAAGCGCTAAGCTTAGCCAGGCATGGGGAGAGTCTGTTGTTGTGGAGAACCGGCCTGGCGCAAACGGCATCATCGCTAATGAAGCCGTTGCGAAGGCGCAGCCTGACGGCTACACCGTGCTGATGGCCAACCTTGGGCCGAATGCCATCAACCCGGCCGTATACGGGAGACTTCCTTATGACACGCTGAAAGACTTTACGCCAGTTGTCTTGGTGACAAAGGTGCCGCTCATTATCGTCACGGCAGCAAATTCGCCGGTGAAGGACCTGCGCCAACTGGTCTCATTAGCAAAGGCCAAGCCAGGACAGATTACCTTTGGATCTGCAGGCAACGGTTCGGGCAGCCATCTGGCCGGGGAACTCCTTAGTACCATGGCTGGCGTCAAGATGAACCACGTTCCCTATAAGGGAGACGCGCCTTCGCTCACAGACGTGCTCGGTCAGCAGATCAATGTTGCCCTTCCCACCGCGCTTGCTGGAATGCCACATGTCAAGAGTGGAAAACTCAGGGCTCTTGCGGTCACGAGCAAGACTCGATTGCCGGCACTGCCCGATGTGCCGACGGTAGATGAAGCGCTCGGGATAAGCGGATACGAAGCCGTTTCTTGGGGTGGATTTATGGTGCCGACCGGGACCTCACCAGCCATCGTTGCTAAGATGAACAGCCAGTTCAACAAAGCCCTTCAGGATCCGGAGGTCCGCGACAAGCTGATGGCTCAAGGCGCGCAGATCGCAGGCGGCACCCCGGAAGCATTCGATGCGTTTCTGCGCACCGAAGTTACGAAATGGAAGCGCGTGGCTGATTCAGCAAAGGTCCGGCTCGACTAGCCCTCACCGGGAATGCCGGTCCGTCGTCGGGATACCCCCCGACGACGGAAACTGCCTGTGGACTACCAAGGTCGTTACAATGACGGCAGTCGGCCGATATCCCAGGCTGAAGATAACCGCTGATCCGATATGGTGAATGTCAAGCAAGTCGCCCTCCTCGCCGGCGTTTCCTCGGCAACAGTCTCCCGTGCACTGACATCGCCGGATCGGCTGCGACCTGACACGCTGGAGCGCGTGCAGAACGCCATCGCAAGCCTCAACTACGTCCCGTCTTCCTCGGCTCGGGACCTGCGTCAAGGGCGCACGCGATCGGTCGGCATCATTGCGCCGACACTGATGAACGAGCTTTACGCGAAAGCGGTCGATACCTTAGAGGCGCAGCTCGATCGGCTCGGATACACCGTTTTATTGACGTGCCACCGGGACGACAGTGAGACAGAACTACGCTGCGCGCGCGCGCTTTTGGAGCGCAGAGTCGACGGAATCGCCATTATCGGGTCACAGCATCACCCTGACGTCTTCTCGCTAATCCACAAGCATGCCATTCCGTATGTCCTAATGTGGGCCGTCGATCGTGAGGGTATGCATCCCACGGTGGGATATGACAATCGCTTGGCGATGCGCAGGTTGACGAGCTATTTGGTCAAACAGGGACATCGAAAGTTTGCCGTCCTCCCAGGGCCACTAGAGACTCAATTTCTCTCCTCTCAACGACTTCTGGGCATCCAAGACGTCCTCAGTGAGAACGGCATTTCGATACCCGACGACCGCATTCTCCCGACACCGTACGAAGCATCTGCCGTCCGGCAAGCGGTTCGGACCTGTCTCGAGCGTAATGACTCGCTGCCGCATCAGGAACAGCCGACTGCCCTGATATGCATCAATGACTTCGTTGCTGTGGCAGCGATCGCGGAGTGCCGCACATTGGGACTATCGGTTCCGAGCGACATCTCAGTTACAGGCTTCGGCGACTGGCAGATGGCGGAACTGATGACGCCCGCACTCACGACCGTACACTCGAATCCCGTTCTGATTGGCGAACTTACTTCTCGTAACCTGGTTGATCAGATTGAAGGCGGGTCCAAACGCATTCAGACCGAGTTCGAGCCTGACCTTGTAGTTCGCGAAAGTACGGCGCCGCCCCAATAGTTGGTGAGCCAAACTACGTTTTGTCGCTACGGACGGAACTCAGCCGTCGCTCTAGCTAGGCCCTCACCGGGCACAAAGCGGTCGAAGCATACGTTGTCCAGCTATTAAATGAAGCGTTGCAGACAACGTTCTGAGGGAATTCTTCAGTCATGCGGGGCGCCTAATGGATATCAGTCTCTGCTCCATCCTGATGTCCGCTTAGGGTGGGCCGGTAAGCGCCGGTCATGCCACTGACCTTTGATTGAGGCGTCAGGGTACCGCCGTTGCCAACTAAGTCGAACGTGTCCCAAAAAGCGGACACATTCGTCCCCTCCGGCGCGAGCCAGAAGCGTCACCGCACGAAAAGGGAGTTCGAACCTATTTCGGCCACCCCGCTTTGGCTGCCGCCGCATCCAGCGCACGAGAAAATCGCCCGATGTCTTCCGGCCGGAACTCGGCCAGAAACAGTTCTTTGACCGCCGCCTCGTAGATGCCCCACATCTTCTTGCGCAAGGCCTTACCTTGCCGTGTGACGGACACGAACGCGGCGCGGCCGTCTTCCTCTGACCGGATACGGGTCACCAGCTCTTCACGCTCCAGCCGGTCAATCAGGCGAGTCAGGTTGTACCGCTCGATGGCAAGCACATCGGCCAGCTCATGCATCCGGCGGCTTTCCTCCGGCCCGCTTTCAATCCCCCACAGCACGTCGTACCACGCGTAGACAGGCAGTCCAGCCTCGGCAAGACGCCGATCCACCTCACGTATCAAGGCCCGGTGCGACCGTACAAACGAAAACCACAAATCCGGCTTCTCAGTCGACATGGTATCTCCAATAGTTGCAGTTGCAATTATGCCGCAGAGCGCTCACAATGCCCAGACGATTGCAACTGCAATTTATTTGAAGCGCAATGGCCACGCCTATCCGACCGGGCCTGATGCGAACCGAAGCCCCGTCAATCCCATGGAGACAGAGATGAATGCCCCGGTGTTGCCGCTACACGTATTGCCGCTGGATGTGGACCCGCAGGAAACCCAGGAATGGATTGAGGCCCTGGCCGCCGTGACCGAAGTGGAAGGCCGCGAACGCGCCCACTACCTGATCGGCCGCCTGCATGAATCGGACGCGGCCCGACACGGGGATTTCCATGGCGCAATCACGACGCCCTACGTCAATACGATTGCCGAATCGGGCGAGCAGCCTCCAGGCGACACCTCGATCGAGCGCCGACTGGCCGCCATGGCGCGCTGGAATGCCATGGCGATGGTGTTGCGGGCGGGCAAGCACTCCAACGTCGGCGGGCATATCGCCACATATGGGTTCTCCGCTTTCTTCTGATGTCTACGGGTCGACCTTCGATTCTGTTGTTGAGGGTAAACCCCCCTTTGCGCCACATAGGTAGGCTACCTAACATTAGCCACCAATCGCCCTCGGAGATATTTCCATGACGGAGTCGCCTGCTCCCACCCCTTCCTCCAACCCATCTTCCGCGGTAGAAGGGCGCTGTCCTTTTGATGCGGCTGCGAACGAGCCGAAATCAGCGTGTCCTTTTCACGCTGAGGGCGACAGCGGCGGAATCCCAGATTTCCCCCCTAAGCGCGTAGATCCCTTGGCGCCGCCGCCGGTGTTCTTCCAGATGCAACAGAAGGGCGAATTGGCACAAGGTAAGCTTTGGGACGGAAAGATCGCTTGGCTTGTCACGCGTTATGACGATGTTCGCGCTGTCTTGTCGGACTCTCGCTTTAGCTCCGACGTCTCACATCCGGGATTTCCCTCTTCCAGCGCCGCAGTAAAGGTTGTTCGGAGTAGTAACCGGACCTTCATTACCATGGATGAACCCAAGCATTCAGAGCAACGGCGGATGCTGACCAGCGAATTCACGATCCGAAAGATCGAGAATCTGCGGCCGCGACTTCAGGCCATCGTGGACAAGCTCTTGGAAGATTTTGCGATGGGGCCGCAGCCTTCTGACCTGGTTAGCGCCTTTACATTGGCGACACCAGCATTGGCTATCTCAGAGTTGCTTGGTGTTCCATACGACGATCACGACTTCTTCCAAGAACAGGCGATGATCATGACGTCGAGCACCGCGACGAGGGAAGAGGCTAGCGCCGCGAATCAAGCGTTGTGCGAATACCTGCGTGAACTGGTGGCGAAGAGATCCGAAAGCCCCGGGGAGGACATCCTCAGTCGCCTTATCGTTAATCATGTACGGAAGGGCGATATCACTGAAACAGACGTGGTCTCGCTTGGAAGGCTTCTGCTGATTGCCGGGCACGAGACGACGGCAAATACGACGTCGATGGGGGTGCTCTTCCTACTTCAGAGGCCGGACATCTGGGAAGAGCTTCGCCAGAATCCAAGCCTCGTTCCAAACGCGGTGGAGGAGATGCTACGCTTCCTGGATGTCATACAGTCCGGGACGCGACGTGTCGCACTGGAGGACGTTGTCGTGAATGGGCAATTGATCCGAGCCGGTGATCCCGTTGTCGTGCTTAGTATTTCCGCAAATCGCGACCAGGAGCAGTTCAAAGATCCCCACGTCTTTGACCTCCGCCGTGATGCCCGGACACAGATCGCATTCGGATACGGCCCGCATCAGTGCATGGGACAAGTTCTCGCCAGAGTCGAAATGCAGATCATGTTCACCGCCCTACTGAAGCGCCTGCCGAATCTTCGGCTGGCCGTGCCCATCGAGAGCCTCGCGTTCAAGAGCGATTCGCTCATGTATGGTGTTAGGGCACTGCCCGTTAGCTGGTAAATCCACTACGGCGAATCACGATGAAAATCACAATCTATCCCGAAAAATGCTGCGGTTCCGGCCAATGCGTCGTCAATGCGCCGGATCTGTTCGACCAAAAGGATGACGGAATCGTCATTCTTTTGAATGCCGATCCGTCGGCCGATCAATACAAAATCTGCACGCTTGGCTGCTGGGATCTGTCCGGCGTTGGCAATCGAGATTCACGAGGCTCTCTGATGATTCCCCTAAGCAAATCGTAGTCATCGGGGCAACGGCCGCCGGCATCACGGCGGCACGAGCAGCCTGCGCGCGCGAGGCTGGGGCGGATGGTACTTCCATCGCAAAAGAGGGCGGCCTGCCCAACGGCCGCCCATCTCTTTCGAAGCGGTTGATGGCTGGCAAACGTTCAGTAGAGCTCCTCTAAATAGATCGCCTAGCGGGCATAAAATTTCATTCCGCAAATAACATCTGCCGAAACTTTAAATCTATTATAGAAAGATGACTCAAAGTCATAGGATTGGCTCCACCCAATTCTGTTCGAAATATCCGGTATAGATCTTTCCAGTCCTGCCAATTCGAACAGCGAACGCATAAGCCGCTGCGTGTTACATATTTCCGTGAAGCAATTGCCCTGGCTGAAGAGGGTCCGCCTGACTCTCGAGGATGTTGTCTGCAAACTATCCGCTATATCTGCAATATTCCAAGCTTCCTTTGGATTCATAAACACCGACAATGAAATTGCCTCCCAAAGCGGCCTGGAATCCCACAGATCGTGCATTGGTTGATCACGCACCACAGAATAACTAGTTACATCCAGATCGAAGCTGCAATGCGAGCTCTTAAAAATAGAGCCGCCCAAGAACAGACTCGCAGGAGAAAAAGCGGGGAGCTTCACGAACTTCCCCTCTTTAATTACGCGTGAATAGCCTTGTCGGATGATTATCTGCTCGCCACTCAACGAAGTCACTTTCATTGGAATTGGAAGAAAAATATCATGGATCCCGACTTGGCTTCGTGACTGAAGTTGCGTCTGCATCAATTACGCTACTATCCCGGTCCGATACTATGAGCAGCGCGAGGATGTACCACCGCGCTGCCGGAAACGATGAGGGTCACCCGCCATCGCAATTCATCGAGCACTTACTCTTCGCGGCGCCTTAGGCAGCCTTGTCAAGCTCGGGATGCATGGAGTCCGACATCTGCGCCAGATGATGCAGCGTATCTCCGAACACCGATTCCATTTGGGTAAGGCGTCTAAAATAGTGGCTGACGATATACTCATCCGTCATTCCAATCCCACCGTGCAATTGCACGGCCTGCTGGCCGACGAATCGCATCGACCCGCCCAACTGATATTTCGCTTGTGCCATGGCGCGACGTCTCTGGTTCGCCGGCGCGTTGACGTTGAGCGAGGCGTAGTAGCTCATAGACCTCGCGAGCTCTAGACTCATCTTCATATCTGCGACGCGGTGACGCAACGCTTGGAAGCTCGCGATAGCGACGCCGAACTGCTTGCGCGTCTTCATGTAATCCACCAGAGCCTCCAGGGTTACGTCCATCACGCCCACGGCCTCTGCACACGTCATTGCAATGCCAAGATCCACGGCATACGACAGGCAATCCTGGCCTTCGCGGGTGACTAGCGTGCCCGGCGCCTTCGACAACGTCAGCTCCGCGGCGCGCGAGCCGTCGACAGTTTGATAAGGGTGTACCAATACACCTGGGGCGGAGCGCTCCACAAGGAACGCTCCGAGAGTGTCAGCAATCATGGCGGGTACAATGTACGCAGCAGCATGATCGCCAACCGGCACGAGGCTCTTACTCCCAGTAAGCTCCCAACCTTCCGCCGTCTCGACTGCTCGCGTCTCGCACGTATCGATGCGATAACGATTCGCGCGCTCCTGCTGGGCCAGTACGACCAGACTTTCTCCAGAAGCGATCGTAGGCAGCCACGCCGCACGTACGCTTGCTTCGGCGTAGTTCGACAGCACTGCACCCGCAAGTAGAACTTGCGCCAGCGGTTCGAGTACGATGCCCCGCCCCAGTTCCTCCATAACCACCATAACGTCGACCGGCCCCATACCGACGCCGCCATACTCTTCTGGGACGTAAAGTCCAGTCAGCCCAAGCTCCGCAAGCTCCGAATACGCGTCCGGGGAAAATCCGCCGCTGCTCTCGGAACTGCGACGGTGCTCAAACGTATAGCTACGCTTTACCCACTTTCTTACTGCATCTCGCAGTTGGTCCTGGTCGTCAGTGAATTCGAAATCCATGCTCTACTCCTTTATCCGAGGACCACTTGCGAAACAATGTTACGCTGCACTTCATTGGAGCCACCGTAGATAGTGGTTTTCCGCAGATTAAAATATGTCGCGGCAAGCGGAGCGTTCCGTCGCTCTCCACCTGGGAACTCGCCATCCCACTCCGTCAACATAGCGTCTTGAATAAATGGGAGGCTATAGGGACCTGCAGCCAGCATCATCAATTCACTGTAGCGCTGTTGAATCTCACTGCCTCGGATTTTCAGTAGGCCTGCGATATCCAATGGATTCTTCCCGGATTTTTCTGCCGAGATAACGCGAAGAACCAGCATTTCGAGCGCGATAATATCTACCTCGAGCTTCGAAACCTCGTCTTTGAAACGAGGGTCGTCCATCATGCCTTCTGCAGCCGCGATTCGCTTCAGGCGTCGGAGCTCACGCTTGGCACGCCCGACTTCTGCAATGTTCGAGCGTTCGTGACTGAGAAGGTGTTTGGCATAGGTCCAGCCCTTATTTTCTTCGCCAATCAGGTTCTCAACGGGGACCTCAACATTGTCGAACCAGACCTCATTGACCTCGCACTCGCCGTCCAGCAGCTTAATGGGCCGAACCGTGACGCCAGGCGAACGCATGTCAATGAGCAGGAAACTGATCCCTGCCTGCGGCTTCCCTTCTGTATTGGTCCGGACGAGACAGAAAATCCACTCCCCGTACTGAGCCAACGTGGTCCAGATCTTTTGACCATTGACTATGTACTTGTCTCCCTTTCGCTCCGCTCGTGTCTTGAGCGAAGCCAGGTCGGAACCCGATCCCGGCTCGCTGTAACCCTGGCTCCACCAAACATCGCCCGTCACAATGCCGGGCAAGAAGCGCGCCTGTTGCTCAGCGTTACCAAATGCCATGATGACTGGTGCCACCATGACAGGCCCATAGGGCACGAGTCGCGGTGCTCCTGCCAACGCGCACTCTTCCTCGAATATGTGCCGCTGCACTGGTGTCCAGCCCGTGCCGCCGAACTCGACTGGCCACTTATACGTCAGCCAACCCTTTTTCCCCAGAATTTGGTGCCAACGCTGCATATCGGTGCGGGATAGCTGCAGTCCGTTGTGCACCTTGTGCGAGATCTCCTTCGGCAAATGGGCGTCGATCCACGCATGTACCTCTTTTCTAAATTCCTGCTCTTCTTCTGTGAAATTCAGATCCATTTCTCAGTCCCCTACTGTGTTAGTTAGTCCTAGCGGCCCACGAAAACGGGAGCGCGACGCTCCTTGGCCGCCAACGCCCCTTCCCGGGCGTCTTCACTCCTGGCCAGCATCTGAGCTTGGTACTGGGCGCTATAGCCTGCCTCAACCAGTCCTACCGGAATCGAGTGTCTCGCCGCCTGTTTGAGGAAACGCAGTACCAGCGGCGCTGCGCTCGCAATCTGACGCGCTGTCACTAGAGCTGCCTCTGTTTCGCTTCCTGGTTCACAGAGTTCGTTTACGAATCCGACTTCATAGGCCCGTTGGGCGGATACCGGGCGCCCGGTCAACATGAGCTCCATCGCGATCTTGTGGGGAATCCGACCGACCAGCGAGCTAATCAAGCCGGCTGCCATGCCTAGGCGACCTTCGGGATAAACGAAGGTCGTTGCCGAAGTCGCTACACAAAGATCGCAGAATGCAAGCATCGATACGCCCGCCGCTATCACGGGGCCATTAACCGCTGCAATAACCGGCTTTCCAATGTCAAATGCGACATTGGGAATGGCATGCCAAAAGGAATCCGGTGGATCGTTCGTGTCGAGGCCTGCCGTAAACACCGACCCCTCTGCACGTAGCAGGGCAACGCGATCCTCTGAGCCCGCGAAGTCTTGCCACGCGTCGTGCAACGCGTCGCACATTTCCGAGTTCAGCGCGTTTCTCTTATCCGGCCGATTCATCGTAATGACCCGGACGAAATTTTCTGATTCGATTTTTATCAACTCGGCCATGGCGTTCTTAACGCTTCTTGTTCAGGAAGGATTTGAAGATTTCCTGAGTGGCTTCGGTATTCAAGAGTTCGGCGAACATCTTCACTTCCAGGTCGAGCGCAGAACCCACAGCGGCACGATTCTCGTGGTTCAACATCCGCTTTGTCGCGCGTACCGAAGCCTTGGGAAGCTTTGCCAGTTCGGCAGCCGTTTCGCGCGCCCGTGCAAGGGCTTCCCCGTCCTGCGTCAGCGACGTCAGAAGCCCGGCATCGAAAGCTTCTTCTGCATCAAAGAACTTTCCAAGCATCAACCACTCACGTGCCTTCCGGACACCTACCAGCGATTCGAGCAGGTAGCTGGATGCGCCCTCGGGGCACAGACCCAGCGATACGAACGGCATGCGGAAGCGCGCATCTTGGGATGCGTAGGCAAAATCGACGTGTTGCAGCATCGTGGCGCCGATTCCAATCGCCAGTCCCTCGACTGCTGCGATTAGCGGCACATCGATCGCGGCCATCTTCCGGAGAAGCGTGACAGCAGGGGAATCTTCATTACCCCGCCGGGTCTGGAAATCATTGATATCGGCACCGACAGTGAAGTGTCCGCCCGCACCATGCACGATGACTGCGGCACATTCCTTGTCCGCGTTGGCCTCATCCAGAAGACGGGTCAGTTCCTGGTACATCGCGGCGCTGATCGCATTGCGCTTTTCTGGACGCGCAATGCAAATCTCCAGGACGTTTCCGACATTATTAGCTTGGATGCTCATGATTGCTCCTGAAGTGTCTTTTTTGACGTTTGGCAACTAATCACCCCACGTTCTTCGAGACCGGCGATGTGGTCCGCGGAAAGTTCTAGCAAGTCGGAAAGCACGTCTTCTGTGTGCTGACCGAGTTTCGCGGGCGCCCGAACGTAGTGCACCGGCGTTTTACTGAATTTGATGGGATTGGCGATGCCCCGTACCGAGCCGATACCTTTGTCAACCGGCACGTCGATCGCCATCTGACGGTGGATGACCTGTGGGTGAGCAAAGGCTTCCTTGTAGGTATTGATACGACCGTGCGGGATATCCGCTGCGGAGAACGCGGCAAGCCAATGCTCGGTTTGGCGCGCCGCAAGAACCGACGACACCTGCGCAATTAGCGCCTCTCGATTCCGAATGCGTCCGGATGCGGAATAGAACGTCGAATCCCGGGCCAGTTCTTTGGCGTCGATCGCTTGGCAAAAGCGTTGCCACTGGGAATCGTTCCCCACAGCAACTACCACCTTACCGTCTGCCGTATCAAAGACTTGATACGGTACGAGAGACGGATGCGCGTTCCCCCACCGGTGCGGTTCGGCGCCATTGATCAGGCACGACAATCCCTGATTCGACGACAAGCCAACCAGACAATCGAGCAGTGCCAAATCGATGTGCTGACCTTCTCCCGTGACATTCCTGTGGTTCAACGCGGCGAGGATCGCGACCGTCGCATACAGTCCCGTCGTCAGATCAGCAATGGCGATCCCGACCTTCTGTGGCCCACCACCAGGCTCGTCATCACGCTCGCCCGTTATGCTCATCAGCCCGCTTTCCCCCTGGAAAACGAAGTCGTAGCCGGGGCGGTCAGCGTACGGCCCGGATTGGCCGTACCCGGTGATAGAGCAATAGATCAGGCGCGGATTGATCTTTTTCAGACTGTCGTAGTCAAGCCCTCGACGAGCCAGATCACCAACCTTAAAGTTCTCTACAAAGATGTCGCACTCAAGAACGAGCTTACGGATCAGATCCGCACCGTCTGGGTTGGCGATGTCCACGCCAACCGATCGTTTGTTCCGATTTGCGGAAGCGAAGTAGGTGGAATCCTCAAGCACTTCCGCTTCACTCGTCATCGCATACGGCGGCCCCCACTGCCGCGTATCATCCCCTCGCGATGGGTGCTCAATCTTGATGACATCGGCTCCCATGTCGCCCAGCATCTGGGTACACCATGGCCCTGCGAGCACTCGCGTCATATCCAATACGCGAATGTTCCCTAGAGCTTGTTTCTGCATAAGAGACATCCCGTCATCCCTCGTTCATTTGGATAGATTTGTACTCGAGGAACTCATCCAAACCGACGTGACCCGCCTCCCGGCCAACACCGCTTTGTTTGAAGCCGCCGAAGGGCGCTACGGGGTTGAATCGGGCGCCGTTAATATCGACCTGTCCTGCACGAATCTTCTTAGCGGCGTCGAGTGCGAGGTCAGGATCGCCCCAAACGGCCGCCGCCAGGCCATACACCGTTGCGTTGGCGATGCGGATGCCGTCGTCGATTTCGTCGTAGGGAATCACGCAGAGCACGGGGCCAAACACCTCTTCCTTGGCCAGATAGTTATGTTGATCTGTGAGAAACACCTTCGGGCTGACGAAGAATCCTGCAGGCGGAACATCCTGGCCTGACGCGATGAGCGTGGCGCCCTCCGCTACCCCTTTTTCCGCTAGTTCCTGCACGCGGTCACGCTGCTTGCCAGAAATGAGCGGGCCGATCCGATGGCCTTCGACGAGGCTGGATCCGACAGAGAACTTGGCGAGTTCTTGCTTCACCAGGGCTTCGACGGCCGACACATCACGCGAGTGAACAATCAACCTGGTCAGCGCGCTGCAAGTCTGACCGTTGTTGAGGAAGCAGGAAGCGAGCGTTCCCTTGACGGCCACAGTCAGGTCCGCACCCGGCAATACCAAGGAAGGCGACTTGCCGCCCAATTCCAGCGTCACCTTCTTAATGGTCGACGCGGCCAAGCAAGACACTGCACGACCCGCTTCCGTGGATCCTGTGAAGCTAACCATGTCCACGCCGTCAGCTCGCGCCAACGCTGCGCCCACTACCGCACCCAAGCCGTTCACAACGTTCACCACGCCCGAAGGAAAGCCTGCGTCATTGATGGCATCGCAGATAAGGCGCGTTGTTCGGGGCGTCAATTCACTTGGTTTGAGCACGACTGTGTTCCCGGCCAGAAGCGCGGGCACCACCTTCAGAATGATCTGATGAAGCGGGAAATTCCATGGCGTGATACATGCCACGACGCCGAATGGCTCCCGGACGATGACAGATGGGCCCGTTCGCGATTGCCATGGAAATCCTTCCGCCAGCTTTACGAAGTTCCCAATGTTCCGAATGGGCGAGTCGACTTGAACGATGCGTGAGATCTTCAAGGGCGTGCCAACCTCAGCCGCGATAGCATCGGCCAACGACTCCTGCCGATTTGTGAGTTGGTCTTTTAGGCGATTAAGAATTGCGCATTTGTCCGACACGGATGTTGCGGACCAGCTGGCCAATGCGTTCTGCGCGGCACCCAAGGCGAGACCGACGTCCTCCTCGGTACCTGGAAGAATTTGGGCCGATACCAGGCCAGTATTCGGGTCCTCTACGTCGATGAGCTGTGTGCCAGAAGCACGGCGCCACGATCCCCCGATGTATTGCTGATCGAAGATCTCCGGCATCACGACTGCACCTCTGAAATCTCTTCGACTTTCTCGGGGCTACCGGACCATCCCCACGCCAACGAGGTTCGGGATACACCAAGTAGGACGCCATTCAGCGCGCTCGGATGGATCCAGAGGCCGTCCTGCTCGGGCTTGCCCGTGTCGGTCCTTCGGGTCCACTTTGCGTTGCGCGATTCGAGTCGCCTGATTACGTCCGCCAAATCATGCGTTTCGATGTAGCACATGTAAAGTGCGTCACCTCGCTTGCCCGAAAACCTGCCCATGGCAAAGGCGGGATCATGCGCTTCAGCCAATTCGATGCGATCGAGACGATCCGGCGCGAACATCAGCAGCGTGCCTTCATAGCCAAATCGCGCGAACGTGATGTCTACTGCCTTGTCGCGCTGCAGGCCCAGTTTTCGCGCGTAGCAATCCGCGACTTCTCGCCAGTCGGTGCTGAGAACCATGGTGAGCTCGTACAGAAACGACACAGGACCATTCGCTCGAACCCGCGCTGCCGCTTCGCTGACAACGAGTGGCATGCCATAGAGGCCGCCCGCGTTCAAATAGAGACGGCCGTCGGCTTCAGCAAATCGGATACCTTGCTCGGCAAGGAACCTCTGGCATTCAGCCAGGCTAGCTGTCGAGACCCCTCCAAAGAAGAGGCCTTCCCCGAAGCTATCAAGATGATCACTTACGACCCCTGCTCCCCGCGGGGTCCAAAGTTCGACCGTGCTTTCGCCGATTACCAGGCTACGGCCACGGGCATTCAGATGGTCGCTTGCAAGCTCATCAAGATACTGCGCCCCAAGTACTTCCCTGTAGTTCTGCTCTGCTTGATCGAGGTCGCGCACCGCAACGAGGATTCTGTCAACCGAGTTCAACATTGCTTCTTCCTTAAAGTAACTGACCTACTGCACGGTGATGTGCGCGGTACGAATGAGCTTTTGCCATTTCGCCGACTCCTGCTGGATGAATCGGCCGAACTCATCTCGTCCTGCGCCAGAGATGATTCCGCCGATGTCGCCAATCTTGCTGCGGACGTCAGGCATCTTGAGTACAGCTTGAATTTCGGCATCCAAACGGGTGACGATCGGCTTCGGCGTTGCGGCAGGTACCAAGACGCCGAACCAACCAGTGATCTGATAGTTGCTCAGACCAGCTTCAGTCATCGTTGGGACGTCCGGCAGCAACGGGGAACGGACAGCACTCGTGATGGCGAGTGCGCGAACCTTTCCGCCTTTTACGAGATTCAATGCCGAAGGCATGTTGTCAAACATGATCGGTACATGGCCTGCCATCGTGTCGTTCAGGCCGGGGCCGCTACCGCGGTATGGCACATGAACCATGCGCAGGCCCGCTGTCGAAGCGAACAGTTCACCCGCCAAGTGCAAAGATGTTCCGTTGCCAGGCGTTGCGTACGACAAGGGATTGGGCTGTTGCTTCGCGTACTGAACGAGTTCCTTCACCGATTTGACCGGCAGTTGCGGGTTGACCACCAGCAGGTTGGGAACCTCCGCCAGGAGCGTCACCGGCGCGAGATCTCGCGTGGGAGAAAAGCGAGCGTCGGGAGTAAGCGTGGGGTTGATGGCAATAGGACCAATATTGCCCATAACGATGGTGTATCCATCAGCGGGCTGTTTCGCAACATAGGCCGTGCCAACATCGCCCCCAGCGCCTGGCTTGTTCTCGATCACCACGGGCTGCCCGAGTCGTTCAGAGAGCTTGGCACCGACGATACGTGCCAGCATGTCAGTGGTGCCGCCCGGCGGATACGGCACGACCCACTTGATCGGGCGACTCGGCCAGGACTCGCTGGCGTTCGCAACAGATTGACCGGTCGCTGCCCAGCACCCCACCACAGCGGCGCTAAAGCCCAATATCCATCGTTTCATTCGTTGTCTCCTGACCTCAAGAAGCAGGTTGCATCTCAAGGGCACCTGGTTTATGATGTTCACTAGGTGAACTAGCGGTACACAGGGTGTACGAATGAAGAATAATAGATCGATCCAACGCTGTCTAGCGGTGCTGCGCGCTTTCCGAGAGAACGGGCGACCTACGTTGGCGGAGTTGTCGCGTGCCGTAGACCTGCCGCACCCGACCGTTCTGCGCTTTCTATTGACTTTGGAGGAGGAGGGATATGTCGCGCGCGAGGGCAACCAATGGCGCTTGACTACCCGAGTCTTCGAAATCGGCTTTGCTGCTTTGGAAAGTTTGGGAGTGACAGACTCGGTTCAGCAGATGCTCCAGCAACTGGCTGACACGTACGCAGGAACATCCAACCTGGGTGAAGCGAACCCCGACGGGGTGATCATTATTGGAAGGGCGATGGCACTCGCGGAACGCCGTCGCCTCGTGGTGATGAATCTCCGGGTTGGAAGCATCCTGCCTCCAAGTAGCGCGCTCACACAGGCGTTGACCCTCGGGGTCGGTGAATGGGCGATGGTCGAGTATCCAGAGAGCAATCAGATCTCAGTTGCAGTCCCGCTTGCTCGGGTTGGCAACCGCCAGCTGGCTATCGGGATTTCCACATCGCCAGCCGAGGCGACACCCGAAAGGATCGAGAATGAAATCATTCCAACACTTCAGAATGCCGCAGCGATGGTCTCAAGGCTTGTTGGGATGGGGCCAGCGTAGGGAGTTCGCTCATCGCCCCGGGTGCGGAACCGTCGACTGATCAACACGAATCTGCCCGCTTGGCCGCTGGGATCTGTCCGGCGCTTGCAATCGAGGTTCACGAGGATCTCTGATGATTTCCCGTGAGCACATCGTAGTCGTCGGGACACCCGCCGCCGGCATCACGGCATCACGGCATCACGGCGGCACGAGCGCTGCGGGCGCAAGGGCTGGCCCGGACGCCTTACTCTCATCGGAAAAGTAGGCGGCTTACCCTAGCATGGCGCTCATTGGACACGCCGACGAGGCCAGTTTCGCGACGGCTTGTGAAACGCGACGCATCATACTGACGCACGATTCTGATTTCTTGGATGATCAGCGCTTCCCATTTCACCGTAACCCAGGCGTGGTCGTTCTACTAGCTGCAACTGGCAATGGGACGCTGGAAATCGCATTAGCAGATCACTTGCGCATACTAACGCCCCGTACGGCAACGCCCATGTTGGCGCCAATATCTTCGCAACAGACGATCGAGAATGGACCGTCCGCAGGCATACTCGCGCCGAAGGAACGCACGTTGAAACCCGCATCAAGCTGCATCCAGGAGATGACGCCCTAATTTGGGAGTAGCGGAGGCGTACCTAGCTACGCAGACGATTCTGCGACATGAAAGTTGCCGGGCAGGATCAATCTTCGAAGCTGTTCTGATGCGTGGTGTCTGCGACACTGCCGCTTTGGCTGGCGGTCAACGTAAAGGCATTGAGATCTGGGGCCGCTCAGTAGCCAGTACTTTGAGCCCGCATCCGATACTCCAGATCAATGCGGCCACCTTGGTTGTCAGCGTGCTCGTACTGATGATGGCGCGACAACCCGGTGTTCTGGCGATGCACAACTGTCATAGTTGCTGCGGCGCGATCCGTCACTAGGGAATCGCCTTATGTGGACGCCTCCCGGATTGCAAGCCGATTGACATGGTGGTCGACAGGTGAAGGCAGCACGCCTATGTCCGGCCCTTTTGTGCAGGCCGCTCAGCCTGCTGGCCCATATGGAATTCGCTGGCGAGGTCCTCATCTGATCATCGAGCGTTGCTGCTCACATTCCCTATCGGGTTTTCCTCGCCCCGGTCCAACCTGTTAGCCATCATGCGATCAATGCTTGCGCTCCTTGAGAAGAAGTCAGTTCAGGCGGGCCACGCACCTGGCTATGCAGCCATGGCGGGTGCCGTGTATCTCGTATCCCTTGCTAGCACCGCCCAGATGGTCCGGGCGAGTTTGTTGGCTACGGCAGCCACCACTACATTGAAAGGACGTCGCTGAAGCAATCCGTCGAGCCAGGCGGTTCATGCGCCTTTGATGATCACCGATCTGGCGCCGTGTATGAGTAGGGTGCGCAGGTAGGTGTCACCTCGCTTGCTAATGCCAAGCTGGCGCACGTGACCACCGGTGCCCGTTTGTTTCGGTACCAAGCCTAACCAGGCAGCGAACTCACGCCCGGAGCGAAACGTTTTGGCATCGCCGATCGCAGCCACCGCAGCCGTGGCGGTTAGCAGCCCCACGCCAGGAATTTCAGCGATCTTCTGGCATTCCTGATTGTCGCAAAGCGCAACCTTGAGCCGACGTTCCAGCACAGCGATTTCCTTGTCGGTTGCCTGCACGCGTGCCCATTGCTCTCGTAGGCTGTCGATCAGTATGGCTGGCAAGCGATTCGCGATCTTGGCAAGCGCACCAGAAATTTTTTCGGCAAATTCCCGAGATCCTTCCGGAAGGACTTCACCAAACTCATAGAGTAAGCCGCGCAATGCGTTCGTCTGCATGATCCGGAACTTCATCAGTTGAGCCCGGATGCGGTGCAGCGCCAGAATGGTCTGTTGCTGCTCGCTCTTGATCGCAACAAACCGCGCCTCGGGCTGCTGGACTGCTGTCCAGATAGCTCTGGCATCGGCAGCGTCGGTTTTATTACGCAACACAAAGGGACGAACCGATCGCACAGAGATGAGCTTCACTTCGTGGCCGAGCTTCTGCAGTTCTCGTGCCCAACGGTGGGCGCTGCCGCAAGCTTCGATGGCAATGAGTGAACGCTCCCGCTGAGCAAGGAAGTCGGTGACCTGGCTCCGCTTCAACTTGATGCGCTCGATTTCACCGGTGTTGGCATTCACCGCATGAAGTTGGAAGACATGCTTGGCAATATCCATGCCGATGACGGTAAGCTTCATTTTGGATCGTCCCGATCAGGGTCGTTTGCAATCGACACCTCCACTTTGGCATAGGGATGCCATGGCAGCGAGGACCCTTACAGTTACTCTTGCAGGTAAGCGGCGCCCCGTTGCCGGGGGGAGGCGTCCATACCATCTGATTAAATCAGTGCGCGAGTCATCGAGGCATTGGGTGAGCGCGTTGTCATGAGCGTGTCCATGATTCAGGTCCTGTGATGAAGCGACAGATCAGTTTTGCGGAAGCGGAAAGTCACGGCAAGAAGCGTGTGACGCGCCGCCAGCGCTTCCTGTCGGAGATGGAGAGCGTGGTGCCGTGGGCGCGCCTGATTGCGGCGGTCGAGCCGTACTACCCCAAGGGCAAACGTGGCCGGCCGCCGATCGGCCTTGAGCGGATGCTGCGCATTTACTTCCTCCTGCAGTGGTACGGGCTGTCGGACGAGGCACTGGAAGACGCGCTGTACGACAGCATGGCGATGCGGGCGTTTGCCGGGATCGACCTGGCAGTCGAGGCGGTGCCAGACGCGACCACGCTGCTGAAGTTTCGCCGCCTGCTCGTCGAGCATGAACTGACGCGAAAGCCGACGGCTTCGGGAAGAGTTTGCCAAGTTGCAGGTCGAGGTCAATGAAGAGAAGAGTCGCACGGTGGATTTGGACTGCGGTGAGAGCTTTGGCTTTCTGGGATTCGACTTCCGTCGATTGCGCAGCATAAAGAGACAGGTGTGGCGAGCGCACTATACGCCCAAGTTGAAGAAACGCACGGCGTTGCTGCGCAAACTCAAGGAGGTGTTCAGGCGATACCAGTCGCAGCCGGTGGATCGGGTGGTGCAACTGATAAATCCGGTGCTACGTGGCTGGGTGAACTACTTCGCGGTCGGACACTCCAGTGAGTGCTTCAGCTTCATCCAGGACTGGGTGGAAAAGAAGGTCAGGCGCCATCTGGAGCGCTCCCGGAATCGTCGGGGCTTCGGCTGGAAGACGTGGAGTAGGCGGTGGCTCTATGACGAACTGAAGCTGTTCAACGGCTATCGGGTTCGTCGTCGACCATCGACGAAAGCGGCCCCGGCATGATAGGTCCCATATACCTTGACATGAAGCAAACAGGAAAGCGTAGTGCGGGAAAACCGCATGCTGCGTTTGACGTGGCGGGAGTTGGAAACGTGACTATGGTCGCCGGATTGCGGGCCATCGCGAAAGCGGTGGAATCACCACCGGCACCTGAAGGTGCGCGCGCCAGTTCTCGACCCTACCTTAGGGGGCAGTGGCGCAGAAATGCGCCGCTGCTACCCGACGTCGGCGTGGATGCGGCCTCTGGGCTGGTGCATAGCGTGGTGGGCACAGCGGCCAAGAGTCGGACGTGTCGCAGGCCCATGCCTTGCTGCATGGCCACGAGGAGCATGCGTTTGGCGACGCGGGCTACACGGGCGTGGACAAGCGCGAGGAGATGCAAGGCAAGACCGTGAAGTGGCAGGTGGCCGTCAAGCGCGGCAAGATCAAGGCGATGTGTGACGGAGCCGTCAAGGACTTGCTGATCGCCGTCGAGCGGGTCAAGGCACAGATTCGGTCGCGGGTTGAGCATCCGTTCCACGTTATCAAGAATCTGTTTGGTCATCGCAAGGTTCGCTACAAGGGCCTGTTCAAGAACACGGCGCAGTTGTTCAGCCTGTTTGGTTTGGCGAATCTGGTGTTCGCCAGGAGGCTGTTGTTGTCCTTAGAGGGGAGCAATCCGTCCTGAGCGCGCAAAAGCGCGACCAGGAAAGGTGCGAAACGCGAGAAAGACGGCTTGAATCGGCCCATCTCTCCCGGATTGCGAAAGCTGAAGTCCTTGGCTTGTGCAACATCAAGCGCAAACCTCATTGATCAGCAATTCCTTAGTGACAACGGTGCCGCTCATTATCGTCACAGCAGCAAATTCGCCAATAAAGGACCTGCGCCAACTAGTCTCGATGGCAAAGGCTAGGCCAGGGCAGATCACCTTTGGATGCGCCGGCAATGGTTCGGGCAGCCATCTGGCCGGGGAACTCCTTAGTACCATGGCTGGCGTCAAGATGAACCACGTTCCCTATAAGGGAGACGCGCCTTCGCTCACAGACGTGCTCGGTCAGCAGATCAATGTTGCCCTTCCCACCTCGCTCGCGGGAATGCCGCAAGTCAAGAGTGGAAAGCTCAGGGCGCTCGCGGTCACGAGCAAGACTCGATTACCGTCACTGCCCGATGTGCCCACGGTAGATGAAGCACTCGGGATAAACGGCTACGAAGCCGTTTCCTGGGGCGGGTTCATGGTCCCGAGCGGGACATCACAGGCCATCATTGCTAAGATGAACAGCGAGTTCAACAAAGCCCTTCAGGATCCGGAGGTCCGCGACAAGCTGATGGCTCAAGGAGCGCAGATCGCAGGCGGCACGCCTGAGGCGTTCAATGCGTTGCTTCGCGCCGAAGTTTCGAAGTGGAAGCGAGTGGCAGATTCAGCAAAGGTCCGGCTCGACTAGCCTCACCAGGGATGTCGATCCGTCTTCGGGAACCCTCCAACGACGGGAACTGCTTTCGACTACCAATCGTTACAATGGATGGCAGACGGCCGTCATTCCGGCTGAAGATAACATCTGACCCGATATGGTGAATGTCAAGCAAGTCGCCCTCCTCGCCGGCGTTTCCTCGGCAACAGTCTCCCGTGCACTGACATCGCCGGATAGGCTGCGACCTGACACGCTGGAGCGAGTGCAGAACGCTATTGCAAGCCTCAACTACGTTCCCTTCTCGGCGGCTCGCGAACTACGTCAGGGGCGCACGCGATCGGTGGGCATAATTGCGCCGACACTGATGAATGAACTTTACGCCAAAGCAGTAGATACCTTGGAGGCCCAGCTCGACCGGCTTGGATATACCGTTCTGTTGACTTGCCATCGGGACGACAGTGAGACCGAATTGCGCTGCGCCCGCGCCCTATTGGAGCGTAGAGTGGACGGGATCGCAATAATCGGTTCACAACATCATCCCGAAGTCTTCTCGCTGATACACAAGCACGCTATCCCGTATGTACTAATGTGGGCCGTGGACCGCGAAGGGATGCATCCGACGGTGGGGTATGACAACCGCTTGGCTATGCGCAGGCTAACCACCTACTTAGTCAAACAAGGACACCGGCAGTTTGCAGTGCTCCCAGGTCCTCTCGAAACTCAGTTTCTATCGTCTCAACGGCTTCTGGGGATCCGAGACGTCCTCAGCGAGAACGACATTTCCTTACCCGATAACCGCATTTTTCCGACCCCTTACGATGCATCTGCTGTGCGACAAGCGGTGCGCGTCTGCCTGCAGCGCAAGGACTTGCTGTTGCATCGGGAACAGCCGACCGCCCTGATATGCATCAATGACTTCATTGCTGTGGCGGCGATCGCGGAGTGCCGCACATTGGGACTTTCGGTTCCGAGCGACATCTCTGTCACAGGCTTCGGCGACTGGCAGATGGCGGAACTGGTAACACCCGCGCTAACGACAGTGCACTCGAATCCCGTTCTGATTGGCGAGCTTACTTCGCGCAACTTGATTGAGCAGATCGAAGGAGGAGCCAAAAACATCCAGACCGAGTTCGAGCCTGACCTAGTAATTCGCGAAAGTACTGCGCCACCTCGACAATAAATGGCGGCCTCAAATCAAAAGTGCAACACCTTGCCATCATGCATTACTGTCCTGATCGTCCCAAGGCTTCCCATAGCCGCATGATTTCGCGAGCCTTGGTCTGACGGTCGATGACGTTGAACGGTCTTCCATCGAGGCCCATCGCCTCACGAGGGAATTCCGCACATCCTGCTGGTGCAAGTTGGACGATCGAGATGCCCTTTCAAAACGGCATAAAGCTGCCTTGCGGCAGCGACGCATTCTTGTGGCGTTGTTGCTTGTGACACGACCCCGGTCCCCTTTGATGCAGTGGGTAGGATTTTATCGCGCGAGACCTATGTGCCACACGAGCAAATGGGGCACGAAGCAACTGTAGGCGCAGGCAGGACATGGTTCCAGATGGATCGCGGCGATCCAATCGGGTTACATGGCGGTTACATAGACCGCAAAATGCACAAGGGTTTACAGGAAAACCCCTGTAAACCCTTGATTTTATTGGTGCGGCTGCAGGGCTCGAACGCGCCGCCCGATTTCCCGACACAGCGCAGGCAGCGCCACTATGGATTCAAAGATCCATCGCGCAGGCAGCCCAATGAGGCCCGCCACATCAGCTCGATTCGGTCTGTGCAACTTGCGCAATTTGCTCCTTCAGCCATTGCAGACCAGACATGTGTTGTTGTTGACGGTGCCATATCAAGCTGACCTGCACCGCAGGCGTTTCGAAAGGAAGCTCCGCGAGCTGCAAGCCATAGTTGTGCACGAAATGCCTGGCCAAGTGCCAGGGCACGGTACCCAGCAAATCGGTGCTGGCGACGATGGCTGGAATGGTCAGGTAGTGCGGAACTTGCAACTGCACATGGCGCTGCACTTTGGCCGAGCCCAGGACGATCTCGAGCGGACTGCCGCGGCCGGCTCGCGGCAAGAGCGAGACGTGCTGTGCGGCCAGATACGCCGTCTTGTCGAGGCCTTCCCTGAATGCAGGGTGGCCCGGTCGGCCGATAACTGCGAGGCGCT
The DNA here is from genome assembly GCF_003854935.1 of Cupriavidus pauculus. Classification (NCBI taxonomy): domain Bacteria; kingdom Pseudomonadati; phylum Pseudomonadota; class Betaproteobacteria; order Burkholderiales; family Burkholderiaceae; genus Cupriavidus; species Cupriavidus pauculus. The sequence continues at coordinate 2,676,462 of NZ_CP033969.1, read as the reverse complement.
CTTCGTGAATCGGTTGGTAGAGCAAATCGGCGTCGTCGAAGTACAGGTAATCAATCGCCAAGTCCAGATCTCCGCTGGCCAGTCGCTGCGGGATCAGGGCACCTTCGTCCGACAGTACCTGCAGCTTCACCTGCGGCGCCAGCGCCATCAGCCGGGTCATCAGGCTCGGTAACAGCCGTAGCTGCCCATAGTCATTCATCGACAGTCGGAAGGTTCGCTCCGTGTCCGGCTGAAAACTCTCTTGAACGGCAAGCCCTGCCTGCAGCAAGCGCAGGGCTTGCCGTACCGGCACGTGCAGCGTCATCGCCCCGGCAGTGGGCTCGAGTCCCTTAGCGGTACGGCGGAAAAGAGGTTGCCCCAGTTGCTCGCGCAGACGACTGAGCGCATTGCTCACCGCCGGCTGGCTCTTGTGCAGTCGCTCGGCCGCGCGTGACAGGTTGCGCTCCTGCATCAGCATGTCGAACACGAAGAGGAGATTGAGATCAATCTGCTGCAAATTCTGATTCATCAATAATTCTCATCATCAATATCCATTGGAATGAAAATGATCGCACCAATAGACTACAACACCAAGCGACCTACTGGCGCCAGACGTCAGAAAGGTCCGCGGGGGCTTGGCGGAACTGGCCACGTATCGCGAGCCCGACAGCGCAACAGTCTTTGAGAGCCGATCATGTCTTTTGATACCCAAACCTTCCGGAAGAAATACCGGGCGAACATTTCGCCTTACTACAACCCCTGGCTGCATGCTGGCTTCGTTCTTGTTTTCGGCGTGACCTTGATCCTCTTCTTGCTGAACAAGTTGGACCACGTCAGCGCGGTGGAGTGGCTAACTGTGCCGGCCACCTTAATTTTCTACAGCAGTGGCGAGTACCGCACCCATAAGGGTCTCGGGCACAACAAGAAGCGATTCGCGAAGGCGTTCTACCAGCGCCACACGGGCGACCATCATAGTTTTTTCGCAGATGACCAGATGCGCTACGAGTTCGCCAAGGACTGGCGGGTGATTCTGTTCCCGGCATGGCTGATCGTTGTCTACAGCATTGGCGCGCTGCTCGCTTGGTCGATCATCGGCCTGGTCAATGCGAACGTCGCTGCGCTGTTTGCCGCCACGCTACTGGGCGGCTATCTCAGCTACGAGATCTTTCATGCCTGCGAGCACCTCCCGCCGCAGAATCCGATCTGTCGCCTGCCGTGGATTCGCCACATGCGGCGGTTGCATGAGTTGCATCACCGCCGTGACCTGATGCAGACCAAGAACTTCGCCGTAGTGTTTCCACTGTGGGACTGGATCTATGGAACCCTTCATTGGGAGCCCGAAGAAGCAAGCGAGAGCCTGGTCCCCACCGTCAAGATGCAGCATTCCATTGATATCGCCCGGACGCCAAGCCAGGTACTGGCCTACGTGAGTACTCCGCTTCGTTGGCACGAGTGGCATCCTTACCACGTAGCGATCACCGGGCAGGGAGGGTCGCTGCCGGTTGGGAGCCACTTTGCGTACGTCGGCGGCCGTGCAGGCAAGTTGCAGTGGGAAGTCGTGGAAAGTCTTCCGGATCGGCTCTGGCGAACCCGGGCCCGTGGCAACCGGGGTCTTGAGATGTTCGTCACGTATGAGTGCATCGGCACAGCCACTGGCACGCGCTTCGTGCGGACGCTGGAGTATCGGTTTTCCAGTGTGGTGGCCCGCATGGCTGATCGGCTGGTTTTGCGTAAGCGAATTGAGCGCGACTCTGTTGCCTTGCTTCACAAGCTGCGCAGCGTCTCCGAGAGTGTTCTTCCCGCGGCAGAAACGGATTGTGCTTCCAAACAGGCGACATGAAGGGCATGGGGGCATGCAGGCTCCACCGCGCGTGTCAGGCTGCAATGGAGCAATGGCCAGACGGAGGGTCATGTCAACAGGCTCAAGCTCCTCAAGCGCCAAATGTATGGCCGCGCCAATATCGAGCTTCTGCGGCTGCGGGTTGTTACGTCCCGCGCAATCTGAGGTTTGGGGAGGGCCGTTTATCCCGCGAACGGCTGGGGCGATTTTCTGAACATCTCCGCAATCAGCGCGAGACGCAACGGACATAAGGAAGGCCAGTACTGCTCTGATATCGTGCGATGTTTTCCAGGCGCCACACGACAACCAGAACAGACTGGCCTATGCATCGCATTGTATTTGCGTTTCTCACGCTCGAACAACATCTTCTCGCTATCCGTTGGAGAGCGTGCAAAGGTTGGGGAGGACACCAAGAAAGTGCCGCTTAGGCACCGCGCCGGTTGTATGTGAACTAGGCTGATCGGTATCGCAACGGTGGGAGCAAGCCATGCGGTTGATCATCGAAGCCAGGTTGGCGGACGAGGGCAGCGATATTGGCCATGCCGGTGAGGGCGTTTTGGCAGTGATCGAGCGCCGTGACGGTAGTCTTGCGGATCTGGGCCTGACCCTCGCGGAGGGCCGCTCGCTGTTGGCCAAGGTTCAGACCGAGCTGGTTTCGAAACAAGTCGCGGGATGGCTTTCGGGCCAGACTCATTGCAGGAGTTGCGGGGCGGCTTTGAGCCACAAGGACCAGCGCTCGACGGTGGTGCGCACGGTGTATGGCAAGGTGATGGTGAACAGTCCGAGGCTGTGGTCGTGTGCTTGCCAACGGACTGTGCCGACGCCACGATCCGTGATCCATCCCTTGTCTAAAGCGCTGACTAATCGCGCCACGCCAGAGCTGGAATACCTCCAGGCGAAGTGGGCAAGCCATCTGCCATATCGGCAGGCCACGGCGATGCTGAAGGAAATACTGCCTCTGGACAAGGGCATTTCGTTCAGCGGCACTCGAAATCGGATTCGTGCTATCGGAAAGCAACTCGACGCTGACATCGAGCGTGATATTGCGAAGCTGCCCCCTTTCGACGGAGGCGTCCAGGTTCGCGAATCCAGCCATGTCGCGACCGTGAGCGTTGACTCGGCGTGGTTGCGGCATTGCGACTCGGTGAGGGGCCTTGGCCGACATGTCAACCTCATCGCTGGACGAGCGACGTTCACCGACAGGCCGCCAAAGTTCTATGCCTATGTGCACCGGGAAGTTACCTCGGCAGTAGCGCGGCTGGATCAATTTCTCACTCGAAACGGTGTGGCGACCGACGAGCGCGTTACCGTGATCAGCGACGACGCCGGTGAATTTGAGAAGACCATCCGGGGCAGTCAGCTCGCACGCGGCAGGATTCTCGATTGGTTCCACATCGCTATGAAGTTCAAAGCGGCGCAGCGTTCCGTGTTCGGCAGTAAGGTTATCGATTCACTGGAACGAGAGTCGATAGAGACCGAAATCACGCACGCCAAGTGGCTCGCGTGGCATGGCAAGGGCCGCAAAGCGTTGGAGCGCATCAAGGCATTGGACGCGCAGCTCCTGACCAGAGCGGGGTATGAATTCAGTACGCTGTGGTGGAATCTAGATAAGGTCTGCGGGTACCTGCGGAGCAACGCGTCTACGTTGGTCAACTATGGCGCCCGGCATCGAAAGGGCTTGCCCATCGTAAGCGCCAGTTTCGGCACACCTTGAGTGCGACGAGCGTATTCAGGCAGGATGCGGCGGGGCGGCTTTCGGCGGGGCGAAGCTGAACGGCAACAGGTCGCTGATGTCGGCGTCTGGCGTTCGCTGTGGCAACTCTGTGAGCACGTGGAGCAGATAGGCATATGGCTCGACGTCACAGGCCCGGCACGTCAGCATCAGGCTATAGATCATGGCGCTTGCCTTGGCGCCGGCCACGGTGTCTGCGAAGAGCCATGCCTTTCGATTATGGAAGCCCTTCCATAATCGAAATTATCGTAAGTTCGCAATTATGGAAGCTTCGCGGGAGCTATATCGAACGAACACGCGTCGATCCATGCCGCGGCCCTGCATTTGCTGGGCTACGGCATCGATGCGGATGCATGTCCCGCCGCGCGTCAGCTATCGACTGCCGATAACTAAAGCGCCTGTGCGTCGGGACGGCGACAACTTCCAGGCCCGGATTTTCTGGCGCAAGGCCGTTTGCCTGCTTGACCCTAACAGCCCCGTCATTCGCGTGGGTTTCGAATCCGGTCCCAAAGGCTTCGACGACGTATGGGTGGAATATGACCCCAGCCGTGCACCAAATGACCCAGAAGGAAAACCAATCCTGCGGGAGTACACGCAATGCAAGTGGCACGTTTCGGTAAGCGACTTCGGACATAGCGACCTCATAGATCCCGAGTGGATCAACGCCAATCGTTTTTCCTTTCTTCAGCGGGCCCGAAATGCTCAGCACGCCCACGCGAAAGACGGGATCGGGGTCCGATTCAAATTGCTAACCAACTGGCGGATCGCGCAGACCGACCCGCTCCGACCCCTTATCCATCAGCGTCACAAAGCCATTCGCCTGGAGCAGTTGTTTGGCACGAAGACCGATGCGTCGGCGACAGGCCGGATCCGGAAACTGTGGCGGGAACATCTGGGCATCGACGATGCCGAATTGCGTCTACTGGCCCGCACGCTTTCGCTCGACACCGACTCCACATCGCTGGATGACCTCCGCGAACTGTTGGACATGCACTTCGAGAACCGGGGACTGCTTCGCATACCGCTGAACGAGAGTAGCTTCCGGTATGACGACATCGTCTTCCAATGGCTCGCCCAGGGTCGCCTCGAGTTCACGCGGGACACCTTTCGGGACGCCTGCCAGCGCGAGAATCTGTTTGCGAAAAGGAACTCTCCAAGGACACTAGTGGGTGTCAAGTCGTTCGAGCACGCGTTCGACCGACTAGAGGAACGATGCAGCACCGTCCTGGACTTGATACCGTATTTCAACGATCGGGCCATTCGCGACCAGCAAGATTGGACCGGCAACCTGTACCCCGCGCTCAAGCGCTTTCTCATTGACGCGGCGCGCGAACCGCAACCGTTACTCCTGGCGCTAGACGCCCACTTGACGCTGGCGTTTGCCGCTGGGTCCGTCGTCAACATCAAGTCTGGACGGCACGTGGAAATCGAGCAGCGTACGATCGACCGGCAAAGCTGGAGCGCGACGGACACTTTCACCAATCCAGACTGGCCGACGTGGAACTTTGAAGTGGAAGACTTGACGTCAGAGTCAGGAGAGATGGCCGTGGCTGTTGCGCTCACCCACGATATTCCCGACGCGGTGCGCGGCTATATTGCCACCGCCTTGCCTGGCGTCAGCAAGCTATTAGTCGCGAAACCGTCGTGCGGATCGGGAGCGCAGTCGGTCGCAAGCGGCAGGCACGCTTTCGAACTCGCCGAAGCCTTGGTTCAGCGCATCAATATGGAGCGGAAGGACGTGAAACCTCCAATGCATATTTTTATTGCGGCGCCCAACGCCTTTACGTTCTTCCTGGGCCAGCGTCAGCCGGGTATGGGACGAACAACCTTGTATGAGTATGACTTCGAGGGCGCGTTTGGCGGCGGCTATCAAGCCTCCCTGACGCTCCCGACCTAGCACGCGCGTCAGGCATTGCCGAATGACTGGGCCGATGTGGCTTTGGTGTGGGACATATCTGGCGAAAGTGATGGCAAAAAGCTACCGAACGGTGAGCCACGTCGATGGCTGGACTGGCCTCCCGCAATACGAGATTCGCGACAACAAGGTCTACCGGGCGGTGTCCCATGTTAGCGGTTGAACTGGCCTGCCTCAGTATGAGATCCGTGGCGATAAGGTGTACCGTACCGTGTCGCATGCAGACAGCTGGAGCGCAGTTCCTCAATATGAAATCCGAGGCAACAAGTTGTATCGCACGTGCTCCCATGCACAGGGTTGGACCGGCTCTGCACAATACGAATTACGCTAGCGCAACCAGCGCGTACGCGGAGTGGCTCACGTCGCATGTACCGTCAGCTTTCTTAGAATCACTCGTATTGGAGCGTGCGGCGGCGTTCCAGCCATTGAAAGCGCCGATCAATGTCCAACGTTGGGTCAGTTGCCGAGAGTTGATCGGGCACTCGGCCTACTGGTCGGTATGCCCTGGAGAAGCTGGCCCGCACAGAATCCATAACAGTTCGAGGCAAGACATCGCTGCCGATCGGGTGACATTCGCTACCTCCGGAACTAGTTTTCGTTCCAGCCTGCCTCCAACGAAAACAAAGTGATGGCGGATACCCGCCAAGGAAGCTCGAAACGCTGCAGCGGCACTGACGCAAAGCCCGGCGAGTTCATGAGAAACGGCCGGACGTCTAAACTGTGCTTCCTTCGGCCACACAGCCTCAAATATCGGCCCGTTGAAGGTCCGACCACGCCCTCTCGGGATCATAAGGGGCGTGCTGGCTTTCCCGCTTTCAAGGTGCTTTCGCTGCTGGCGAGTTGGCGCATGACTCCGACCACCACCGTGCGATGCCCGATTTCAGATTTCTTACGCAGAAATGCGGGGAAGATTCGGCAAAGGCCGAAACGGAGCCAAAGGCATTCCCACGGGCATCCGGAATACTACGACTCCCCGCTCGACAGTCTCCGAGTATTGATGGGCCATGACGACACCTTGTACCAGTTCGATCAGACGATCCCATTTCACAAATCCGGAGGTCGCTGCTTCTCGAATCGCACGATGCATTGTCGCATACGCCAATAGAATTCCTGCTCGGGTCGATGCTCTCGAGTTCTCGTCCCTGGAGAGAAACCATCCCAAATCTCTACTTGGCGACACCTGTTCTACTGCTGAATCAAGCGCGATAACACTATTGGCAGGTTGTTCCACAAAATAGCGTAGCAGCAGGTAGGCCTGTACTCGTGCATCCCCTGTGCTGACTTGTATTCCGTCGCCCTTCCTGAAGACGACAAATTGCTTCAGCGGAACCCTCCCGGAGCTCGCAATACCCGCAGCATAAGAACGCAGAAGCCGCAAAGTGCAGCAATAGACAACGCGTATAAGCTCGTCTTCGCGCCGTCTAATAGTAAACAAAGGCACGAATGACATATTTCCCGCCAAATGTCGTTGCCAGAACAGGGCTACGCCGTTGCATGATGGCCGTTCCAATATCTCCGGAGGCTTTGCCAGCGCACATGCAATCGCAAAGGCACATTCCGCATCCGCGGCCCATATTTCGACGTTGGAGTAGGCGATCCAACTGTCACCGCGAGCGGAGACATCCTCTACCCACTCATTCAACGTAGAGAATGCTTGTCGATATATTTTTACGTGGGTTCGATGTTCGTGGAGGTAGCTTTCGACAAAAACTCCTGGACTAAGGGGCGCCCCCGATAATGCACAGTGACATACCGGACAATGAAGCGCCTCTCTGAAGTTTTCCAAAATACCTATATCGGAGAGAAGGCTACTACACTTCATGCAACGATCATGTATATCAACATTGTGAATCGGGCATCGCGCTAACTTGCTACACTGAAACCAGATCGAGTGATATCCGGACTCCAAACAAACGGGACAAAATCTAAGGCGACTAGTAAAAATGGCGCCCAACAAATTTGAAACCTCCCCAGCCACCAGCGAACGCTCCTCTGGAAACCTAGTACTATTGAAGTTAACTCGCTCTATGACATGGCGGATTCGTTTCAGCTTGCCGAAAAAAGTCTGCGTGCGCGTGGGAAAATTCGGAGCATCGAGTAACCTCATTGCGGCTTGCATGCCAACTGCATTCAGCCAACACAACCGATGAAAATACCCGAATGAAGACTCATTTGGTATCGAATCTAATCCACCACCGCACCAGTGAGCGTCTTTCATGCCTAAGCTTGAGAGCAGTCTGGTCTATCCGTGGCATCCGGTTTTTCATCCCAGGCCGATTTAGCTGCAAACTTAGCGGCACTCTGCCAATCTTCCTTTGGAAACTCGAAGTTTGGGCAATCTTTATCCATACCCTTAAACGCTAAAAACCCAAGAGCATCGAAAATACGCCTCGAAAGCAATTTTCCATTTTGACTTGGTTCTGATATTTTATCGTCTCTTATAAGATGTACCTCCTTCATTGCCTGCCAAAATAAACTGGCTTGATTAGCTAGGCGAAAGCCAGAGGCATATCCGAGTGGAAAACAAAATTCTGTCCATGTTGGTCCAAAATCCGTCGGCCATCTTTTCACGTCGATCACCTCAAGCAGATCTTGCAGCTCTTCCAATCCATATCCGCTGAGTCTCAGCCGATGCCTAAAATACCGATCCAGGCAGCCTATTTGCTGCTCACTGGATAAGGTTCTGAATAATTCACGAATTTTTGGAGACTCGCCACAACAAATCACGACGAAATCAATCCTCACCTCTTCTAATTCATTATGCAGATCTTTGATAAAACCGAAATCTATAGGACGAAGGGCCTGCGCTTCGTCAACCAGCATCACAATTAGCTTCCAATTAGTCTCCAGTGCAGAAGCCACAATGTCATTAATCAATCTCCGACTTAATTCGTATGAATTTCCATCAAGAGCAGCATGATTAACCGTATAAAGCAAATCCCTCACAAATCCACCATGAGAAAATATTTCCCTATTTAAGCCTCTATAAGAGAGTACGTGAATTTCGCTGAGATCTCTTGGTAACCGCTCACGAAGGACATTCATCATGATGGTTTTTCCCTCGCCAGCGATCTCTTCTATGAAAAAACTTTGCCTGAGAAACAATAAAGTTCTGGCGTTGTCATAAAAATTCGATATCGGGAGTGTCCATAATGGTGATTCCGCTCTGCTCTTCTTGGATATAATCGGGTGCTGCAGCATTAATGCTCGAAGATGACCCTCATCCATTTCTTTCTCCACGATCGCACGCAATCATTTCTTATTCCCCGAATCCAGCTTGAATATTCCGCGCGGATTTATATTTGGAAGCAGATCGTTATCACTCCCAACATTATTATTGTGGTTATCTTCTTCGGCCGGCTTTAGGGATGCTGATTTCGAACCAGTAAAGCTATCCCGAGCTACTTTCGCTATCGCAAGCGCAGTTTTTTTTCCGATATTTTCGCCGCTATTTTCGCTCGTTACAAACTCATAATCTACTTTTCCGGATCTAGCATAAATATCGGGGCTCCGGCCTCGGGGCCGTCCCTTTGCTTTTGCGCCTACCAGTTCTCTGACCCGCAATGCACATCGCCAGTTTTCCCATTTTTCCTCACCGTATAGCTTGCCCAAATTCTCGCCAGTTTCCGCGTCACTTGCCCATGCCTCTCTCGCATCGAGACGATTGATGTAGACAAACACTTTTCTTCCTATCATAGAAAAATCAGAAGCGATACGAGGATTTGTATATCGGCAGTATGCCGTATTAATGTACGGCCTACGCGTATGGACGCCCCATTCTCCCCTAACCTCCACCTTTCGTCGGTGCATAAGGAGTCGATCATTTGAATTGATAGATCTTGGTAGAGGCTGTGGAACCCATAGAAGCTCATGCTTATCTACGAATCTTTGCAGAACATTAATTACAGTTGCACCATTAAGTCGATCACCGGTTGAGATAGTATTATGTTCACGGACAACGGCATTCAACATATCGACCACAAAATCAAGGTCGATTCCGTCATTTAAACCGAGCTGTTCGACATCGGGGGGCCGGCGAACATCGTCGGGGCCCGACGCGTATGTGGCCTTCAGGCGATGCTCTCCGCGTTCTTTTGAAACCCCAATGATCCTTTCGACTAACGACCTTCCCCACCAGGCACGTGGGGGGCCGAACTCAATGGCACAACCAAATACATCAATAACGTTATTTACAAAATCATTTGCAATATTGCACCAACCGTTATCCACCCTAAGCAAACTGAATGCTTGCCCTGCCAACTGCGGTATCAACGAGCATATCAAGGTGGGGCCGCGTGCAACAAAATCCATATTGGTGCTACGTACCTCAATGCGAACGTCACCAGAATTCCGTGCGTCTAACACGACAGGCACACTGCTCAACATCGTCTGCAACGCACAATCGGCGCTCGGGTTAACTTCCAGAGAGATATGTGCGCCCAAAATTGCGCTTGTTTTTACCTCGACCAGCAACCCTAGATACCAACGAGATATAGGTATCAAATGCCCTGTACCGTTGGGATCAATCACCCTAACATGAGTGGGAATATCAATAACTGTGTAATCAAGCTCTACGACTGCAAACGGGAGAAGTGGCGATATGAGAGCATTAGGACCCATACCATGTCCTAGATTGTTAGTCGCCTCAGCACCCATTCTGGCTTTTACCGCACGCTCTGATCTTTCATTCTTCAAAGAATGAAGGAAGCGCAAAAGGGATCGTCTACCCTTGTCTTCCGTCAGGAAGGGCCATTCATTCTCTCCAACCCCTTTTGTCCGTAATTCAGAAAGAAACTCGCCATGTATTTCAATATAAGGCTGCGGCCCTAACTGCGGCGAACGGCTATTTTTTGACTTCTTTTGTTTATCCGGCTGCAGAAAGAATTTTTGTATTAAATCTTTCTTGACATCAGGAAACTTTTCGAATAACTGCGCCAGCGCGCCAGCGTAACCACTAGAGCGTTGATCGGCCAATGGATGCTTCGCAATAATGGGTTTCGTTCTGAAGTAAGGCTTAATGCGAAAACTCGGAAGCAACGCATAAAATCCTACAATACACCCCTCCCCTGCTGATGCCACGCATCGTCGGAGCAAGCGCCTCACTTCGTTTGGCGAGAATTTTGTCTGTTCTTGAATCTCACCGTAGGGAATATCGGCAGCATATAACTCAACGGCAAGCTTTCGATTCAGAAACGTTCGACGAGTCGCATCGTCAAGAACGGTGATATCGGGATGGGGCCAGTCGACAAGCTCACCGTGATATTGTTGAATCAACGATCTCCGCGCGCCCCCGCCCATTATTCAACCCGTTCTAGAAGGGAACGTCGGTGAAATGCGCTAGTACGAAGTTCGGTTTTAAGTTTCCCGTTTGCCAAGTAGCGCGCCACACTAGCAAGTAAGTGTGCGGGATCACAATCTTCTAGTGCGAGAACCTCCTGGAGCGTGAAGCTACTTCTGGCGCTAATTAATCCTGGGAGGGCCCTGGGATTCGGGTCTATAGCTCCTCTAACGCGTGTTCGATAGGAACATAGCAACATCCAATTATGGGGCAGCCATTGCGCCATTCGGATTTCGCCTTCGGTCTTGGTTATCCTATTCTTGTGTCGCGTGGGTTCCCCGTTCCTAGAGTGATTGAAGTGCCAACACTCCGTCTTGCCAGACTGATATAAAACATCAACTGTTTGTTTGTATTTTTTTTCAGATTTTTCTTTTGGTGGCCTGGATGGAAGATACGACAGTATTTCAGGATTTCCTTCGGCTAGCAATAAATGCGAAAATGCAACCACGCCGAAAATGCCAAAGCGACGATCATTTTTTGGGGAATCAAAAAAATAGACCGACGCGTGGCCGCGATTTGGATTTCTAACAAATTCAGCCGGGCTCAATCTGTGCTGGTCTGCGGCGTGATACATGATGAGTCACAACGGCGAGTCTTGGAGAATATATGGTAGAAAATTTTGTGAGTAGATAACGGTATCAGTAACCCTATGAAACTGGTTGCATAGTGCGCATAATTTTAATATTTTTTATTATCAGAAAATCGCAAAATTCGCATTTAAACCCAAGGACTTTCCCCAAAAAAATACTTTCGGTTGCGGGGACAATGTGTGGAGTGGAGCGGAATGAACTCCATGAACTGCAGGCGATTACTAGGAGCTCTGAGACAAGAGCGCAGAACCAAGGCTTTCGCCGTTTGCCTGCAAGCTCAAGGGAGGTAGGGGCGGGTAGGCGGCGCTCACACGCCAGCGGAGACATAGGCAGCATGACAACGGCTGCGGTCGCTCCCGAAAAAGACACACAATTACATCTTCGGCGTAGAACCGATAGAATATTTCATCCCCAAAAAAGACGAAAATATGTGTTGAATGCAGCGACAAAGTCTACGTAAGTAGATAATTCTTATCAGATTTTACCCCATCACTTTTCTCGTCGTCTGACTTTCCCGCACTGTCCCCGAAAGAACAATGCATGTCCCGCTGGATCAAACGGCCGAGCGTGGATTCCCGATACTTGTGTGCCGTCGCGGCCGGCGTTGGCGCGCGCCGGGAAACGAACCTTTTCGCCCTGGCGTGCCAGCCGGGCGCGCAAAGTGTTCCCTCTGAGGTGTGCATGCTCGAACCACGCTCCGCTTTGTCTCCCTTGGCCGCCGTGCCGCCGCAACCCGCCCGCATTCCGTATTACTCCTGGGTCGTCTTTGCGCTGGGCTTTGGCCTGCTGCTTTCCGACTACATGTCGCGGCAGGTGCTCAACGCCGTTTTTCCGCTGCTGAAGCAGGAATGGGCGCTGACCGATACCGAACTCGGCGCGCTGGGCGGCATCGTCGCCCTGATGGTCGGCCTGCTGACCGTGCCGCTGTCCCTGCTGGCCGATCGCTGGGGCCGCGTCAAGAGTCTTACGCTGATGGCCGGCCTGTGGAGCCTGGCGACGCTGGGATGCGCCGTCGCCAACAATTTTGGCGAAATGTTTATCGCCCGCCTGTGCGTGGGCGTGGGCGAAGCGGCTTACGGCAGCGTGGGCATTGCGATGGCGCTGTCGGTGTTTCCGCGCCGCCTGCGGTCCAGCCTCAGCGCGGCGTTCATTGCCGGCGGCCCGTTCGGGTCGGTGCTGGGCATGGCGCTGGGCGGTACGCTGTCGGCCCATTTCGGCTGGCGCTGGGCCTTTGCCGCCATGGCGATCTTCGGCCTGGCGCTGGTGCTGGTGTTCCGCGTCGTCGTCACGGAGCCGCGCCTTGCCGTGCAGCGGCGCCATATCGGCGAAGACAAGGGCGACGCCGCCGCGCCCCGGCGCCTGGCGTTGCGGCCGCTGGTCGCCGCCCTCTTCTCGGCGCCTTCCATCCTCTGTACCTATGTCGGCAGCGCGCTGCAGTTGCTGGTGACGGGCGCCCTGCTCTCCTGGATGCCGAGTTTCCTGTCGCGCGGCTACGGCATGGCGACGGACCGCGCCGGGCTGGCCGCGGCCGGCTTTGTGCTGGCCGCCGGCGCCGGCATGGTGGCGTGCGGCGCGCTGACCGACTGGGTGGCCCGTCACGCGCCGTCGCGCAAGTGGTGGATGGCCATCGCCTACAGCAGCGTCAGTTGCGTGCTGCTGGTCATCGCCTTTCATCTGCCGATGGGCACCGCCCAGCTCGCGCTGATTTTCGCCGGGATGTTGCTGGTCGGTGGCACCGCCGGCCCGGCCAGCGCGGTGGTGGCCAACCTGACCCATCCGTCGATCCATGCCACGGCCTTTGCCACGCTGACGCTGGCCAACAATCTGCTGGGGCTGGCGCCGGGGCCGTTCGTGACCGGGCTGATTGCCGATCGCATCGGCCTGGCGGGGGCGCTGCAGATCGTGCCGCTGGCGGGGCTGGGCGCGACGCTGTGCTTTGTAATCGGGCGCCGGTTCTACGCGGCCGACCTGCTACGCATGGAACGCCAGCGGAACGCCGGCTGAGACCGGAAAAAGGAAGAGAAAACGCTGGCCTCTCCCGCACGCAGGAAAGGCCAGCGGTCAGGCGCGCAGGAAGCGCAGCACCATCGGTGCCGCTTCGGCAGCGCGCGTCAGCAGGAACAGGTGTCCATCCTCGAAGACATGCAGCGCCGCATCGCGAATGCGGGACGCCAGGATTCTGGCGTTGACCACGGGCACGATGGGGTCGTCGCTACCGTGCAGCACCAGCGTGGGCTGCACCAGCGATCCCAGCCACAGCAGGCTGCTCCATCCCCAGGTCGCCAGTAGCTGATAGACGTAGCCACGGCCGCGCGGCGGCTGCATGTGGTGGCCGTGTTCATCCAGCAACGATGGATCCGTGCGGAAGGCGCCGCCGTAGATGTCGGCGCCCACACGCCGCAGATAGTCGGGATCGGTGTAGCGGCGCGCGCCGATCATCTTCGAAAGTACCGACAGCCGGCCCGGCACCATCAGCACCCCCGGCGACGTCGCCGCCAGCACCAGCCGGCGGCAGCGCGCGGGATACAGGTGCGCGAACTCCTGCGCCAGCGCCCCGCCCCACGACACGCCCAGCACGTCCACCTGGCCGGCATAGCCCAGGCGGGCCAGCAGCTTGTCGGCCATCACGCACAGGTTGGACAGCCGGTACGGCAGCAGCGGCGCGGGCGAGCCGCCGGCGCCGGGCACATCGAAAATGATCACTTCCACGCCGTCCAGCGCGTCGACAAACGGCGCCAGCAGCTCAAGGTTGGCGCCGATGCCATTGAAGATCAACAGCGGCGGCCCGGCATCGTGGCCGGGCCGAACGCCTGCGCGCAGCATCTGTCCATCGAGGTCTACCGTCTGGATTTGCATCCTGTGGCCAGCATCGACGCTGGCACCTGAAACTGTCATCAAGTCCTCCTGGAAATACTGCCTGGGCCAACGGGCGATGCGGCACGGCCGCCCAGGGCCGTGCCGGCGCGCTTACTGCCGCGGACGCAGCACGCTCTTCACTTCCTCGACGTTCTCGGCCAGCCGCTTGCCGACCACGGCGAAGCTGTCGGCCTGCGCCTTGTACACGGTGTCGCTCATGCCGCGCAGCCCGGCCACGGCCTTGTTCAGGCTCAGCGGCAGCAGTTCGGTCACGCGCACGGGCGCCGCCTTGGCGTCGTCGCCCTGCCTTGCCGACCCCAGCGATTGCAGGTCGGCCGCCGTGCCGCACAGGTACTCGGCCTGCAGCCGGACCAGCGATTGCAGGCCCGACAGCAGCGTCAGGTTCACGCTGGCCAGCGCCTCCACGTCCTTGCGGCGCGATTCCAGGATGGCGGCCGGGTTCAGCCGGTTGTGCTTGACGAAGTCGAACAGCCGCTTGTGCGGCGCGGACGTGCTGGCGGTGTTGCTGGTTTCCATCGTGGAATCTCCTCTGAGGTGGATGGCGTTGAAGAAACGAAGAAAGCGGGTGTCCCGGCGGCCGTCAGGCTTCCAGCACGTAGCGGCCCGGCGCGTCGCCACAGGGCGCGTGGCGGGCGCTGCCGGCCGACGTGGGAGCCTTGCGCTTGCGCCCGGAGCGTTGCCGGAGCCAGGCGCTCCAGTGGCCCCACCAGGAGCCGTCGTGCGCGTCGGCGCCGGCCAGCCAGGTTTCCGGATCGGCCGACGCCGCGCCGTTCACGAAGAATTTCACCCTGGCATTGCCGGGCGGGTTGACCAGGCTCTGGATATGGCCGCTGGAACAGAGCACGAACTCGGTGTCGCCACCCAGCGCCTGCGCGGAGCGGAACACGCCCTGCCACGGCGTGATGTGATCGGTCGCGCCGGCCAGCACGTACGTGTCGCACGTGACGCGGGACAGGTCGATGGGCTGCCCCAGCACGGTCAGGCCGCCCGGCGTGGCGAGCAGGTTGTCGGACAGCATGTCGAGCATCTGGCAATGCAGGCCGGCCGGCAGCCGCGTCGTGTCGTTGTTCCAGTACAGCACGTCGAACGCGGGCGGCGCCTTGCCGAGCAGGTAGTTGTTGACCCAGTAGTTCCACACCAGGTCATTGGGCCGCATCCACGCGAACATGCGGCCCAGTTCCTCGCCATCGAGCACGCCCCGGGCCTGGCTCTGCCGCCGCGCCGTGCTCACGGCCTCCGGCGTGGCGAACAGGCCCAGCTGCGATTGCTCGTCCAGGCCGAACACCGCCACCATCAGCGTGGCGGCGTGCACGAGGTCCTGCCCGCTGCTGGCGCAATAGCCCATCAGCGCGGCCATCGTCATGGCACCGGCGCACGCGCCGTGCAGGTTCACGTCCTTGCAGCCGGTGATGTCGCGGATGGCGTGGATCGCCTCGACCAGCGCGCCCACATAGGTGTCCAGGTTCCAGTCCCGCTCGGCCGCCGTCGGGTTGCGCCAGCTCACGGCAAACACCTGCAACTCCTGCGCCAGCAGGTATTCCACGATGCTCTTGCCCGGCGCCAGGTCGAAGACGTAGAACTTGTTCACCTGGGGCGGCACGATCAGGTGCGGCCGGGCGTGTACCCTGGCCGTCACCGGCGTGTACTGGATCAGCTCCAGCACCGGGTTGCGGAACACCACGGTGCCCGGCGTGCGGGCCAGGTCCTGGCCCACGCGGAAGGCGGTCTTGTCGACCTGGGACGGCATGCCCTGGTTGGTCAGCGCGTCCGTCACCAGATTGGCCATGCCGGCCAGCAGGCTCAGCCCGCACGAATCGAACGTCTCGCGCAGCGCGGCGGGATTGCCCAGCAGCACGTTGCTGGGCGCCAGTGCGTCGAACAGCAGCGACGTGAAGTACTGCGCGCGCTCCTTGCCGCGTGCGTCCATCACGGACCGGCTGACCAGGCCCGCGGCGGCGTTGCGCCAGGCCAGGTAGCCCTGCAGCGGCATGCGGAACAGCGGGTTGTCGTGCCACTCGGGGTCGGCAAAGCGGCGGTCGCGCGCCGGCGGGGCGTCGGCCGTGCCGTCCAGCACGCGCCACAGGTCATGGGCCAGTTGGGTCTGCTGGTCGAGCAGCAGCGCCGGGTCCTGCGCGCACTGGGCGCCAATCTGCTGCGCCGTGCCGACCAGATCCTCCGGACGCAGTCCCACAAAGGCGTCGAGCGTCGCCATGCTGTAACCGTCGATTGCCACGGCTGTCTCCTATGGATGTTCAGAACTGCGCGTCGCTGATGGCGAGGTAGCCGTCGGTGCCGGCGGCGCAGGTGATGGCCGCCTCCAGCCCCGGTGCGCGCACCAGGATGTGGTTGGCGAAGAACGCAGCCGTGGCCACCTTGGCGCCGTAGAAATCGGGGTCTTCGTCGCGGCGGTCCGTGGCCACGACCAGCGCGCGCGCCATCTGCCAGCCCGTCAGCACGATGCCGGCCAGCTTCAGGTAGGCGACGCTGACGCCGAACACCGCATTGGGGTCGGTACGCGCGGTGGCGACGATGAAATCGACGGCGTTGCCCAGCGCCGTGTGGGCCGCGCTCAGCCGGCCATACATCGCGCGGCAGGCCGGGTCGGCGCCCCGCTCGGCCAGCGCGGCCAGCGTATCGTCGATCTGGGCCAGCAGCGCGCGGGCGGCCGCGCCGCCATCGCGCACGGTCTTTCGGCCGACGAGGTCATTGGCCTGGATGGCCGTGGTGCCTTCGTAAATCGGCAGAATCCGGGCATCGCGGTAATGCTGCGCGGCGCCGGTTTCCTCGATGAAACCCATGCCGCCGTGCACCTGCACGCCCAGGCTGGTCACTTCGACCGACATCTCGGTGCTCCAGCCCTTGATGATCGGCACCAGGTACTCGTAGGCCGCCGCATATGACGCCCGCGTCTGCGCATCGGCGGCGCCGTGCGCGATATCGGCGTACCCCGCCGCCACCAGCGCCAGCGCCCGGGCGCCTTCGGTCAACGCGCGCATCTCGGTCAGCATGCGGCGCACGTCGGGATGGCGGATGATCGGCACCGCCTCTTGGGCCGATCCGTCCACCGGCCGGCTCTGCACGCGGTCCTTTGCATAGGCCACCGCCTGCTGGTACGCCCGGTCGGAAATGGCGATGCCCTGCACGCCCACACCAAACCGCGCGGCGTTCATCATCACGAACATGTACTCCAGCCCACGGTGCAGCTCGCCGATCAGGTAGCCCGTGGCGCCGCCGTTGTCGCCAAACTGCAGCACGGCCGTGGGGCTGGCCTTGATGCCCAGCTTGTGCTCGATCGACACGCATTCCACGTCGTTGCGCGCGCCCAGCGAGCCGTCGTCGTTGACCAGGAACTTCGGCACCAGGAACAGTGAGATACCCTTCACGCCCTCGGGCGCGTCGGGCGTGCGGGCCAGCACCAGATGGACGATGTTCTCGGCCATGTCGTGCTCGCCGTAGGTGATGAAGATCTTGGTGCCCGACACCTTGTAGCTGCCATCGGCCTGCGGCACGGCGCGCGATCGCACCAGCGACAGGTCCGAGCCGGCCTGCGGCTCGGTCAGGTTCATCGTGCCGGTCCACTCGCCGGCAATCAGGCGCGGCAGGTAGCGCTGCTTCAGGGTGTCGGAGCCGGCCGTCAGCAGCGCCTCGATGGCGCCATCGGTCAGCAGCGGGCACAGCCCGAACGACATGTTCGCCGCGTTCATCATTTCGATGCACGGCGTGGCCACCAGCTTCGGCAGGCCCTGCCCCCCGAACTCGGTCGGATGGACGATGCCTTGCCAGCCGCCTTCGCCAAACTGCCGGAAGGCGTCGCGAAAGCCGGCCGTCGTGCGCACCTGGCCGTCTTCCCAGCGACTGGGCGCCCGGTCGCCGGCCGCGTTCAGCGGCGCCAGCACCTGGCCGTGGAACCGCGCGGCCTCTTCGAGCACGGCTTCCACCGTCTCCGGCGTGGCGTCCCCGAAACCGGGCAGCGTGGCGATATCTGTCAGTCCGGCCAGTTCCTGGATGACAAACATCATGTCCTTGGTGGGTGCGGTATAGCTCATCTCGTGCCTCGTTTCCTGAGATGCAGCGCCCGCCGGCCCACTGGCCCGCTGCGCTGCGACATTGACGAAAGCATCGTAAGGTCGCGCCGCGCGGATTCGATTACCCGAATCGGCCCATTCACTGACAAATCGTGCCGCATTGCGCCATGCGCGCCAGCAGCCGGCCGTCAGGCGGCTGGCGTGGCAGGATCGGCAAGTCGATGGCCAGGAATGGCAGTGCGGGCGGCGCCGCTCAGAGCGGCCGGCGGTAGGCGTTGGGCGTGCTGCCCGTCCAGTGGCGGAATGCGCGGTGGAAGGCGGTGGGATTGTCGAAGCCGACGTCGTAGGCGATCTCGGCGATGGAGTCCTCGGACCGCGTCAGCCTCTGGATGGCGATGTCGCGCCGCACTTCGTCCTTGATGGCCTGGAACGTCGTGCCTTCGGCCGCCAGGCGACGGCACAGCGTGCGCACCGAGTGGTGCAGCGCCTGCGCCACGGCGTCGATCGTCGGCGACGCGGGCAGGCAGTCGGCCAGGTGCTGGCGCACGCGGTGGCAGGTCAGTTGCTCGGCAAAGGCAACGAAGATCCAGTCCTCGGGCGCCCGCGCCAGGAAGGTTTCCAGGTCCGGCTTGCGCTGGCGGATGGGCAGGTCCAGGTACGCGGCATCGAAGCTGATCCGCGTGCGGGGGCGGTCGAAATGAACCGGGCCGGGAAACAGGTACAGGTGGTCGCTGCTCTGCGGCGGCAGCGGAAACGAGAACTCGGCGCCATGCAGCAGGATGCGTTGCCGGATCAGCCACGACGCCATGCCGTGCACCAGCTTCAGCATCAGCTCGCAGCCCAGCACGCTTACGCCGGGGCCGTCGGGATTGGCGACGAGTTCCACGTGCCCGGCGCCCGCCTCGCGCCGCAGCGTCAGGCGGAACTCGTCCAGGATCAGGTGGAAGAACTGGCCGAACCGGTGCAGCGCCACTTCCAGCCGGGGCGCGTCGAGCAGGCTCAGGCCCAGGAACTTGAGCACCCCGTTGCGCAGCGGCCGGCTGAAGATGCCCGGCATCTCGTCATCGAGCTCCATCGCCAGCAGCCGGTAGAGCGTGGCGAACTGCTCCTGCGTCACCCGGGCGCCCGGCTCGCGCAGCAGCGCGTGGGCGATGCCCGAGCGCTCGGCCAGCCGCGCAATCGCAGCCGGGTCCGCGCCGGACAGGAAGCCGTTGACGACGGAGATGGGAACGGTAGCGGAGAGGCCAGTCAAGCGGGAAAGCCGGCGCGCGCCGGTCAGGAACGGTGACGACGCATTCTTGCACAGCGCCGGCATGGCGGGTTGTGGCGGCCGCACATGGTCAGCCACGCGCGGCCCCGCTACCCTCGGGAAAGCCCCATACCGCATATTGGTAATACCACTTTACCTGTCCGATACCCTGTCCTAGACTCCGTTGAACTCGACGTGCGCGCGGCCTGGCAGACGGTGGCGCGCATCCGGATCTGCACCCCCTACAAGAAGCAGAACGCAGGAGACCCGAGTGAAGGACGACGACAATCCGTCCGGTGCGCCCAAGCGGCGCAGCCAGGCATGGTTCGGCCGCCTTGACCGCGATGGCTTCATCTATCGGTCGTGGCTCAAGAACCGCGGCATTCCGCACGACCAGTTCGATGGCCGGCCGGTCATCGGCATCTGCAACACCTATTCCGAGCTCACCCCCTGTAATTCGCACTTCCGGACGCTGGCCGACCAGGTCAAGACCGGCGTGTGGGAAGCCGGCGGCTTTCCGCTCGAATTCCCGGTGATGTCGCTGGGCGAGACCATGCTGCGCCCCACGGCCATGCTGTTCCGCAATCTGGCCAGCATGGACGTCGAGGAATCGATTCGCGGCAACCCCATCGACGGCGTGGTGCTGCTGATGGGCTGCGACAAGACCACGCCGGCGCTGATGATGGGCGCGGCGTCGGTGGACCTGCCCACCATCGGCATCTCGGGCGGCCCGATGCTCAGCGGCAAGTTTCGCGGCCAGGAGCTGGGCTCCGGCACCGACGTCTGGAAGATGTCCGAGGAAGTGCGCGCCGGGCATATGTCGCAGGAGGATTTCTTCGAGGCCGAAGGCTGCATGCACCGGTCTCACGGCCACTGCATGACGATGGGCACGGCGTCCACCATGGCGTGCATGGTCGAATCGCTGGGCATGGCGCTGCCCGGCAACGCCGCCATCCCGGCCGTGGACGGGCGCCGCAACATCCTGGCCCGCGCGTCGGGCCGGCGCATCGTCCAGATGGTCAAGGACAACCTGGTCATGTCGAAGATCCTGACGCGCCAGGCGTTCGAGAACGCGATCAAGGTCAACGCCGCGATTGGCGGGTCCACCAACGCGGTGATCCACCTGCTGGCCATCGCCGGGCGCATCGGCGTGGAACTGAACCTGGACGACTGGGACGCGCTGGGCCATGCCCTGCCCTGTCTGGTCGATCTCCAGCCATCGGGCCGGCATCTGATGGAGGATTTCTATTACGCGGGCGGCCTGCCCGCCGTGATCCGCGAGCTGGGCCCTGTGCTGCACCGCGACGCGCCCACCGTCAACGGCCGGACGCTCTGGGACAACTGCAAGGACGCCCCGAACTGGAACCGCGAGGTCATCCACGCGTTCGACGACCCGTTCAAGCCCCACGCCGGCATTGCCGTGCTGCGCGGCAACCTGTGTCCCGATGGCGCCGTGATCAAGCCGTCGGCCGCCACGCCGGCGCTGCTGCGCCACACGGGCCGCGCGGTGGTATTCGAGGACAGCGAGCACATGCACGCCCGCATCGAGGACGAATCGCTCGACGTGGACGAAACCTGCGTGCTGGTGCTGAAGAACTGCGGCCCGCGCGGCTATCCGGGCATGGCCGAGGCCGGCAACATGCCGCTGCCGCCCAAGATCCTGCGCAAGGGCATCACCGACATGGTCCGCATCTCCGACGCCCGCATGAGCGGCACGGCCTACGGCACCGTGGTGCTGCACGTGGCGCCCGAGGCCGCCGCCGGCGGCCCGCTGGCGCTGGTGCGCGATGGCGACATGGTCGAGCTGGACGTGGAGGCGCGCCGGCTGCACCTGCACGTCGACGATGCCGAACTGGCCCGCCGCCGCGCCGCCTGGCAGCCGCCCGAGCCGCCGATGGAACGCGGCTGGACGCGGCTTTACTTCGATCACGTCCAGCAGGCCAACCGTGGCGCCGACCTGGACTTCCTGGTCGGCAAGAGCGGCCCCTTCGTGCCGAAGGACAATCACTGAACGACGCAGCACCCCAGGGCTCCACCGCCATGCAGCGCGGTGCCGCACCACACAGGAGACGTGACGCATGGCATCGGTACAGATCCGCGATGTGCAGAAATCCTTCGGCGGCACGCAGGTGATACGCGGCGTCAGCATCGACATTGCCGACGGCGAGTTCACGGTGCTGGTGGGGCCGTCCGGCTGCGGCAAATCCACGCTGCTGCGGATGCTGGCCGGGCTGGAGGAGATCAGCGGCGGCGAGATCGCCATTGGCGACCGCGTGGTGAACCGGCTGCCGCCCAAGGAGCGCGACATCGCGATGGTGTTCCAGAACTACGCGCTCTACCCGCATATGTCGGTCTACGACAACATGGCGTTCTCGCTCAAGCTGGCCGGCGTGCCCAGGGAGACGATCCGGGCCAAGGTCGACAAGGCGTCCGGCATCCTGGGCCTGGGCCAGCTGCTGGACCGCTATCCGCGCCAGCTCTCGGGCGGCCAGCGCCAGCGCGTGGCCATGGGCCGGGCCATCGTGCGCGACCCGCAGGTGTTCCTGTTCGACGAGCCGCTGTCCAACCTGGACGCCAAGCTGCGCGTGCAGATGCGCGCCGAGATCAAGGAGCTGCACCAGCGGCTGCGCACCACGTCGGTCTACGTCACGCACGACCAGATCGAGGCGATGACGATGGCCGACCAGATCGTGGTGATGCGCGATGGCCGCGTGGAGCAGCGCGGCCGCCCGCTGGACCTCTACGACCACCCCGACAACCTGTTCGTGGCCGGCTTCATCGGTTCGCCGGCGATGAATTTCGTGCCCGGCGTACTGCGGCGCCAGAACGGCGCGGCCCGGGTGCAGTTTCCCGATGGCACGCTGCTGCCCGCACCGGCCGGCCTGGGCGACGGCGCCGGGGCCGACGGCCAGCGCGTGATCTATGGCGTGCGGCCCGAGCATCTGGCCTGTGGCGCGCCGGGCCAGGGGTTTCCGACCACGGTGACGGTGGTGGAGCCCACCGGCGCCAATACCGAGGTGTATTCGCGCTTTGGCGAGACCGATTTCATCTCGGTATTCCGCGAGCGCCATGATTTCGCGGCCGGCCAGCCGCTGCACCTGGTGCCCGATCCGCATCACACCCACCTGTTCGACGCCGAATCGGGACAGGCCCTGCCCCGCCAGCCCGCGCGGCAACCACAACCTGTGGCATGACCACGGAGGAGACCCAGCCATGAGCCATTCCGGAAACTTCACCCGACGCGATTTCCTGGTATCGACGGCAGCCGTGGCCGCCACCACCGCGCTCGGCACGCCGGCCCACGCCGCCACCCAGCTCCAGTACAAGCCCGAGGCCGGCGCCAAGCTGCGCGTGCTGCGCTGGAAGCGCTTTGTGCAGGGCGACGAGGACCTCTGGACCGCCAACGCCAAGAAATTCCAGGACCTGACCGGCGTGGAGGTGCGCATCGACAACGAAGGCTGGGAAGACGTGCGGCCCAAGGCGGCCGTGGCGGCCAGCGTGGGCACCGGGCCGGACATCGTGCTGGGCTGGTTCGACGACCCGCAGCAGTACCCCGACAAGCTCGTCGACGTGACCGACGTGGCCACCTACCTGGGCAACAAGCACGGCGGCTGGTACGACGTCTGCAAGAAATACGGCATGCACGGCGGCAAGTGGATCGCGCTGCCGCTGGGCGTGGTGGGCAACGCGCTGGTCTACCGCGAAAGCCACGTCAAGGCGGCCGGCTTCGACGCCATCCCCAAGGACACGGCCGGCTTTCTGAAGCTGTGCCAGGCGCTCAAGGCCAAAGGCACGCCGCCGGGCTTCGCGCTGGGCAAGGCCGTGGGCGACGGCAACAACTGGGCGCACTGGCTGCTGTGGTCGCACGGCGGCATGCTGGTCGACACCAAGGGCAAGGTGGTGGTCAATTCGCCGGAAACCTGGGCCGCGCTGGAATACGCCAAGCAGCTCTACGCCACCTTCGTGCCGGGCACGCTGTCGTGGCAGGACCCGTCCAACAACAAGGCGTTCCTGGACGGGCAGGTCAGCCTGACCGCCAACGGCATCTCGGTCTACTACGCGGCCAAGAACTCGAAGGAGCCGAAGCTGCAGGAGATGGCCAAGGACATCCAGCACGCCCACTTTCCCATCGGCAAGAGCGGCAAGCCCACCGAGCTGATGCAGATTACCCAGATGATGATCTTCAAGTACTGCAAGTACCCGAACGCGGCCAAGGCGTTCCTGCAGTTCATGATGGAGCCCGAGCAGTACAACCCTTGGATGGAGGCCGCCATCGGCTACGTCAGCCAGCCGCTCAAGGCGTACGAGTCGAACCCGATCTGGACGGCCGACCCCAAGCACACCGTCTACCGCGACGCCGCGTCGCTGATGCTCGACAACGGCCACGCCGGCCCGCTGGGCACCGCGTCGGCCGCCGCCATGGCCGACTACATCGTGCTCGACATGGTGGCCGAGGCCGCCAGCGGCGCCAAGACGCCGAAGGAAGCCGCCGCCCGCGCCGCCCAGCGCGCCGAACGCTACTACAAGGGCTGACGCGATGCCGGACACCGCTGCGACGCCGCCCGCCTCGCGGCGGCCCCCTGCCGAGCCGGCCCGGCGCCCGCTGCTGGGCCGGCTGTCCGACAACCGCCACGCGCTGGGGCTGCTGTTCATGCTGCCCACCGCGCTGCTGCTGGTGGTCTTCCTGACCTACCCGCTCGGGCTGGGCGTCTGGCTGGGCTTCACCGATGCCAAGATCGGCCGGCCCGGCGCCTGGATCGGGCTCGATAACTTCACCTACCTGGCGGGCGATTCGGTCACCCAGCTCGCGCTCTTCAACACCATCTTCTACACGCTGGTGGCCAGCGTGCTGAAGTTCGCGCTCGGGCTCTGGCTGGCGCTGCTGCTGAACCGCAACCTGCCGTTCAAGTCGTTCTTCCGCGCCGTGGTGCTGCTGCCGTGGATCGTGCCGACGGCCCTGTCCGCGCTGGCGTTCTGGTGGATCTACGACGCGCAGTTCTCGGTCATCAGCTGGACGCTGGTCAAGCTGGGCCTGATCGACCGCTACATCGACTTCCTGGGCGACCCATGGCTGGCGCGCCTGTCGACGATTGCCGCCAACGTCTGGCGCGGCATCCCGTTCGTGGCCATCTCGCTGCTGGCCGGGCTGCAGACCATCCCGCCGTCGCTGTACGAGGCGGCGTCCATCGACGGCGTCACGCCGTGGCAGCAGTTCCGCTACGTCACGCTGCCGCTGCTGACGCCGATCATCGCCGTGGTGATGACGTTCTCGGTGCTGTTCACGTTCACGGACTTCCAGCTCATCTACGTGCTCACGCGCGGCGGCCCGCTCAACGCCACGCACCTGATGGCCACGCTGTCGTTCCAGCGCGCCATCCCCGGCGGCTCGCTGGGCGAAGGCGCGGCGCTGGCGACGATGATGGTGCCGTTCCTGCTGGCGGCCATCCTGTTCTCGTACTTCGGGCTCCAGCGGCGTGCCTGGCAACAGGGAGGCGACAAATGAAGGCGGCCGAGAACGAATCGCAAGGCATGGAGTACCTGCAGTCGGTGCCCCGGCGCTGGGTGACGCTCTACATCCCCATCGGCATCTTCCTGTTCGTGCTGCTGTTTCCGTTCTACTGGATGGGCATCACGGCGTTCAAGCCCGACGGCGAACTGCTGATGCAGACCGCCAACCCGTTCGTGGTGATGGCGCCGACGCTGGCGCATTTCAAGAAACTGCTATTCAACACGCCCTATCCGGCGTGGCTGCTGAACACGGTCATCGTGTCGACGGTATCGACGTTCGCGTCGCTGGCGGCCAGCGTGCTGGCGGCCTACGCCATCGAGCGGCTGCGCTTTCAGGGCGCGCGGCAGACCGGGCTGGCCATCTTCCTGGCCTACCTGATCCCGCCGTCGATCCTGTTCATCCCGCTGGCGTCCATCGTGTTCCAGCTTGGCCTGTTCGACACGCGCTGGGCGCTGATCCTGACCTACCCCACCTTCCTGATCCCGTTCTGCACATGGCTGCTGATGGGCTATTTCCGCTCCATCCCGTACGAACTGGAGGAATGCGCGCTGATCGACGGCGCCACGCGCTGGGAGATCCTGGTCAAGATCATCCTGCCGCTGGCGGTGCCGGGGCTGATCTCGGCCGGCATCTTCGCGTTCACGCTGTCGTGGAACGAGTTCATCTACGCGCTGACCTTCATCTCGTCGTCCGAGGTCAAGACCGTGCCGGTGGGCATCGTCACCGAACTGGTGGAAGGCGATGTCTACCACTGGGGCGCGCTGATGGCCGGCGCGCTGCTGGGATCGCTGCCGGTGGCGGTGGTCTACTCGTTCTTCGTCGAGTACTACGTGTCGGGCATGACCGGGGCGGTCAAGGAATAGAAGTGGCGCATTAGGCTCCTGGCGGCCGGGAGAAGCCCAATAGACACCGGCCGCCGCCGGCAGGCACAATCGCCGGGCCCTCCGCTCCGCTTCCGCCCCTCGTGACCCTGCCGCCGCTGCGCCCTGCCCGCCTGCATTTCGACCTGACCACCGTCCAGCTTTTCATCGCCGTGGCCGAACTCGGCAGCATCACGCGGGGCGCCGAGCGGCTGCACCTGGCCGCGGCGGCGGCGTCGCGGCGCGTGCTGGAGCTGGAAGCCCAGCTTGGCGTGGCCCTGTTCGAGCGGCTGCCGCACGGCATGGCGCTGACCGAGGCCGGCCGCGCGCTGCTGGCCCACGCGCGTGGCATCACGCACACCGTGCAGCGCATGCAGGACGACGCCGCGTCGTTCGTCGGCGGCGACCTGGGCGTGGTGCGCGTGGCGGCGCCCAAGTCCGCCGTCATCCAGTTCCTGCCGTTCGATATCCAGCGCTGCGCCACGGTCTGCCCCGGCGTGCGCGTGGACCTGCAGGAAATGAACAGCCAGGAAGTCCAGCAGGCGCTGCGGCGCGGCACCGTCGACATCGGCATCTACGAAGGCAGCCTGGGCATGGTGGACCTGCCCACGGCGCCCTACCGCAGCGACCGGCTCGAACTGGTCGTCGCGCGCGGCCACCCGCTGGCGCGGCGGCGCAAGGTGACGCTGGCCGATATCCTGGACTGCGACCTGATCACGCTGGGCGAAAGCTCGGCCATTTCGATCACGCTCGACCGGCTGGCCGAGGAAGCCGGCCGCGTGCCGCGCATGCGCATGCGCGTGGGCGGCTTCGACAGCATCGCCGCGCTGGTGGCCCAGAGCCTGGGCGTGGGCGTGATGCCGCAGGCCATCGCGGCGGAAATCGCCGCCGGCAGCCGCTTCGTGCGGCTGGCCATCGCCGAGCCCTGGGCCGGGCGCCAGTTCGTGATCTGCCACCGGCCGGCCGATGCGCTGTCGTCGGCCGCCATCGGCGTGCTGGCGGTGCTTGCGCAAAATGCGAAACCTGAAATCCCCAAATAGCGATAGCCCGCGCTGGCCGCTTTCCGCATCATCGGCACCATAACGATGCCTATGACGGAGACACTTCATGCAGCGCAGACAGTTCCTTCTCGGGGCGGCGGCCGGCCTGGCCGTGCCCAGCCTGGCGCTACCCACCCTGGCCCGCGCCGCCGACATGCCCGGCCCGGTGCGCATTGTCGTGGGTTTTGCCCCCGGTGGCGGCACCGACGTGCTGGCGCGCGTAATCGGCCAGAAGCTCGGCATGATGTGGAACACCAGCGTGGTGGTGGAGAACAAGCCCGGCGCCACCGGCGCGATTGCCGCGGCCTACGTGGCCAAGCAGCCCGCCGACGGCACCACGCTGCTGATGGCGCACGTCAACAGCCACGCCATCGGTCCCGCGCTGCTTGACGTCAAGTACGACCCGGTAGCCGATTTCTCGCCGATCTCGATGGTCGGCGTGACGCCCAACATGCTGACCTGCCGCCCCGAGCAGAAGGTGCGCAGCGTAGCCGACATCGTCGCGCTGTGCCGCAAGAAGCCGGGCCAGATCTCGTTCGGCTCGTCGGGCATCGGCTCCGCGCAGCATCTGGCGCTGGAACTCTTTCGCCTGCAGGCCAAGCTCGATGTCGTGCACGTGCCGTACAAGGGCTCCGGCCCGCTGATCGCCGACCTTCTAGGCGGCCAGATCGACTACGCATTCGACACGATGACCGCTGCCACGCCGTTCATCGCCCAGGGCAAGGTCATCGCCATCGCCCAGACGCGCCTGAAGCGCGCCGCCAGCCATCCCAACGTGCCGACGCTGGCCGAATCGGGCTTTCCCGGCCTGGACGCCGCCTCGTGGTACGGGCTGGTCGGCCCCAAGGGCATGCCGCCCGCGCTGGTCCAGCGCATGAACCAGGACGTCAACAAGGCGCTGGCCATGCCGGACGTGGCCGAGAAACTGCGCAGCTTCGGCGCCGAAGACTCGGGCGGCTCCAGCCAGCAGTTCGGCGCCTTCATCGCGGCCGAAGCCAGCAAGTGGGGCAAGGTCGTGAAACAGGCCGGCGTCAAGGCCGAAGCCTGACGCACGCCGCCCAACCTTCTTTCCCGGACGCTTCCCGATGACGCCTTTCGATACTTCCTCCGCTACCGCATCCGCCAACGCCAGCCAGGACGGCGACCGCCCGCTGCCGCTGGCCGGCGTGCGCGTGCTCGACGTCTGCCAGGTGATGGCCGGCCCGTACGCCTGCATGCTGCTGGCCGACCTGGGCGCCGACGTGATCAAGGTGGAGCCGCCCGACGGCGGCGACCAGACGCGCGGCGCCATGGGCTTCAAGATGAAGGGCCCGGACAGCATGGGGTTCCTGAACATGAACCGCAACAAGCGCAGCGTGACGCTGGACCTCAAGAGCGAGGCCGGCCGCCAGGTGCTCTACCGGCTGGCCGAATCGGCCGACATCCTGGTCGAAAACTACCGGCCCGGCGTGATGAAGCGGCTGGGCATCGACTACGACACGCTCGCCAGCATCAACCCGCGGCTGGTCTACGTCAGCATCTCCGGCTTCGGCCAGACCGGCCCGTGGGCCAAGCGCCCCGGCTTCGACCTGATGGCGCAGGCCATGTCCGGCGTGATGAGCGTGACCGGCTACCCGGGCGACGCCCCGGTCAAGTGCGGCGTGCCCGTGGCCGATATCGGCTGCGCGCTGTTCGCCACCTACGGCATGCTGGCCGCCTACATCGGCGCGAAGGAAACCGGCAAGGGCCAGTACGTCGATGCGTCGCTGTTCGACTCGGCGCTGGCGTTCTCGGTCTGGGACAGCGCCGAATACTGGGGCACGGGCCGCGAGCCCGAGCCGCTGGGCACGGCCAACCGCATGAGCGCGCCCTACCAGGCCATGCAGGCGTCGGACGGCCATTTCGTGATGGGGGCGACCAACCAGAAGCTGTGGCAGCTGCTGTGCAACACGCTGGACCGGCAGGACCTGCTGGCCGACGAACGCTTTGCCACGGTGGCGCTGCGGCTGGCCAACCGCCCGGCGCTGATCGCCGAACTGGAGCAGACGTTCGGCCAGAAGCCGAGCGACTACTGGATCGAGACGCTGCTGGAAGTCGGCATCCCGGCCGGCCCGATCCTGACCTACCCGCAGGCGTTCGACAGCGAGCACGGCCGGCACCGCCAGATGCGCATCGAGATCGACCATCCGATCGAGGGCAAGGTGCCGAACATCGGCTTCGCCGTGAAGATGGGCGGCACGCCGCAGCAGGTGCGCCGGCATCCGCCGCTGCTGGGCCAGCATACCGACGAGGTGCTGGCCGAGCTGGGCATCGGCCACGACGAGAAGGAGGCGCTGGCGGCAGCCGGCGCGTTCGGGGCATGAGCGCGACCCCGCCGCCGGACAGCGGCCAGGTCACGCTGGCCGTCCAGGGACAGGTCGCCACGCTGACGTTCGACCGCCCGGCCGCCCGCAACGCCATGACGTGGGCGATGTACGAACAGCTAGGCAAGCACTGCCGCGATCTGGCAGGCCCGGGCGGCGCCGGCATCCGCGTGGTGGTGATGCGCGGCGCCGGCGGCGAGGCGTTCGTGGCGGGCACCGACATCGCCCAGTTCCGCGCGTTCACCACCGGCGACGACGGCATCCACTACGAGGAACAGATCGACGCCGGCATCGGCCTGGTCGAAGCGCTGCCGATGCCCACCGTGGCCGTGGTCGACGGCTGGTGCGTGGGCGGCGGCCTGGCCATCGCCACCGCATGCGACTTCCGGCTGGCCACGCCCAACGCGCGCTTCGGCGTGCCCATCGCGCGCACGCTAGGCAACACGCTGTCGGCGCTGAACCTGGCCAAACTGCGCGCCGCATGGGGCCTGCAGCCCGTGCGCCGCATGCTGCTGCTGGCCCAGATCCTGGACGCCGACGCCGCGCTGGCCTGCGGCTTCCTGGAAGCGGTCCACCCAGCGGCCGCAATCGACGCAGAAACCGCCGCGCTGTGCGAGCGCCTGGCCAAACTGGCACCGGTCACGCAACAGGTGGTCAAGGAAGCCCTGCGCCGCCAGACCGTGACCGCCATCGCCGACACCGACGACCTGGTCCGCCGCTGCTACGGCAGCGAAGACTTCAGGGAGGGGGTGACGGCGTTTGTGGAAAAGCGGGCGCCGGTGTGGGGTGGGAAGTAGCGACTGTACTGGTCAACCGGGATTGCCCTCGCGGTTTTGCTCCCCTCTTCCGCCCTGCCGGAGAGGGGCCGGGGGTGAGGGTATGGCGATGCAAATTGCCACCATCGCAACTTGACGCGCCGGCCCTCTCCCCTAACCCCTCTCCCGCAAGCGGGAGAGGGGAATCAGTACGCGAGGGCTGATGGTTTTGCGCCACTCTCCCGCACGCGGAGAGGGAAACCAGTACGCAACGGCTAACGGTTTTCTCCCCTCTCCCGCCCTGCGGGAGAGGGGCCGGGGGAGAGGGCATGGCGGTGCAAATTGCCACCATCGCAAATGGACACGCCGGACCTCACCCCTAACCCCTCTCCCGCAAGCGGGAGAGGGGAATCAAAAACCAGTATGCAAGGCCCGACGGTTTTCTCCCCTCTCCCGCCCTGCGGGAGAGGGGCCGGGGGTGAGGGCATGGCGGTGCAAATTGCCACTATCGCAACTTGACGCGCCGGCCCTCTCCCCTAACCCCTCTCCCGCAAGCGGGAGAGGGGAATCAATACGCGAGGGCTGATGGTTTTGCGCCACTCTCCCGCGCGCGGAGAGGGAAACCAGTACGCAAGGCCCGACGGTTTGCTCCCCTCTCCCGCTCTGCGGGAGAGGGGCCGGGGGTGAG
Source organism: Cupriavidus pauculus (assembly GCF_003854935.1). Classification (NCBI taxonomy): domain Bacteria; kingdom Pseudomonadati; phylum Pseudomonadota; class Betaproteobacteria; order Burkholderiales; family Burkholderiaceae; genus Cupriavidus; species Cupriavidus pauculus. Next base: position 2,645,723 of record NZ_CP033969.1, on the reverse strand, counting down.
GGCATGGCGGTGAAAATTGCCACTATCGCAACTTGACGCGCCGGCCCTCACCCCTAACCCCTCTCCCGCAAGCGGGAGAGGGGAATCAAAAACCAGTATGCAAGGCCCGACGGTTTTCTCCCCTCTCCCGCCCTGCGGGAGAGGGGCCGGGGGTGAGGGCATGGCGGTGCAAATTGCCACCATCGCAACTTGACACGCCGGCCCTAACGCCTCTCCCGCAATCGGAAAAGGGAAACCAGAATACCTACCCCCGCAAAGCCCCCGCCGCCTGCTTGATCGCCTTGCGGATTCGTGGATACGTGCCGCAGCGGCACACGATGTCCTTCATTGCCGCGTCGATTTCCTTGTCCGTTGGCGCGCGGCGGCGGGCCAGCAGCGCTGCGGCCGCGATCAGCTGGGCGCTCTGGCAGTAGCCGCACTGCACGACGTCGCAGTCGGTCCACGCCTGCCGCAGCGCGTCGGCCACGGGGCCGCGCAGGCCCTCGATGGTCGTCACGGACGCGCCCTGTAGCTGCCTGACCGGCTCGCGGCACGACGGCCTTGCCTCCTTGCCGACGAACACCGTGCACGCGCCGCAGACGCCGATGCCGCAGCCGAACTTCGTGCCGGTCAGGCCCAGTTCGCAGCGCAGCACCCACAGCAGCGGCGTTTCCGGGGCGGACCGCACGTCGACGGTCGTGCCGTTCACAGTGACTTGCACCACTTGCACCATCGGTCGCCCTCCCACAGTTCCTCGCCGGCCGGCAGCGCCGGTGGCGGCCGCAGCGGCAGCGTGTAGACGCGCTGGCCGGTCAGCGCCGCCACGGCGTTGGCCACGGCGGGCGCAATCGGCGGCGTGCCGGCCTCGCCCACGCCGTACGGCACCTTGGCCGGGCTGGCCATCACGTGCGTGACGATGTCCGGGCAGGTCTCCATGTCGATCAGCGGCACCTCGCTGAAGTAGTGCTGCTGCACCTGCCCGTCGCGGATCGTGACCGCCTGCTGCATGGCCGCCGACAGCCCGAACACGATGCCGCTTTCCATCTGCTGCACCACCAGGTCCGGATTGACGGCCACGCCACAGTCCACCACGCAGAACACGCGCGTCACGCGCCAGCCGTGCACCGGGTCGCTGCGCACCTCGGCCACCTGCCCCACGATGCTGCCGAACGATTCATGCAGCGCCATGCCGCGCGCCAGGCGCTGGCCGCCCTGCTTCCACACCACGGGCCGCTTCCAGCCCGACAGCTCGGCCAGCCGCCGCAGCACCGCCACATGGCGATGGTGGGCCGGCGACTTGAGCAGGCTGATGCGGAACTGGATCGGGTCCTTGCCGGCGGCTGCCGCCATCTCGTCCAGGAACGATTCGACGAAGAACGCCTGGTGCGAATGGCCGACCGAGCGCCAGTAGCCCACCGGAATCGGCAGCGCCACGCGCCGGTGGCTGACCTCGACGTTGGCGCATTCGTAGGGCTGGTCGAATGCGCCCTCGGCCATCGTGGCGTCGGGCAGCACGCGGGCGATGGCGTGCGGCAGGCCGTACGTGCGCGCCAGCGCCTGCCCGGACACCGACTGGCTGGCCGACGCCGCGCGCCAGGCCACCAGGTTGCCCTTGTCGTCCAGCACGCCGCTGAAGCGCGACACGCAGGCCGGGCGGTAGAAGTCGTGCGCCATGTCCTGCGGGCGCGACCAGATCGTCTGCACGGCCTTGCCCGGCGCGCGCGCCGCGATCACGGCGGCCTGCGCCGCGTAGTCCACCTCCAGCCGCCGCCCGAATCCGCCGCCCAGGAACCGCTCGTGGATCACGACGTCGTCGGCGTCCAGGTCCAGCGCGCCGGCCACGGCGGCCCGCGCGGCCTGCGGCACCTGCGTGGATACCCAGACCGTGGCGCGCCCGTCGCGCACGAGTGCGGTGCAGTTGATCGGCTCCAGCGCGCCGTGCGCCAGGTAGGGCACCTCGTACTGCATGTGCAGCACCTTGCCGCCCTTCTCCGCGGTCTGGCGGATCACGGCGTCGGCGTCGCCGGCGCGGTAGTACTTGCGCGCGCCGCCTTCGTCCAGCGCCGCCACCAGCGTCTCGCGCACCCGGGCGCTGTTCCACTGCGCGGCCGGGCCGTGGTCCCACTGGTCGGGCGCCACGCGCAGGTCGCACAGCGCGCGCATGGCGATGAACGGGTTGTCGGCAATCACGGCCACGCCGCCGGTGCCGCCGTTGTAGCCATCCACGGGAAAGCAGTCGTGCACGCCGGCCGGCCGCGCAAACTTCACCTCGCGGCCCTTGTACTTGCCGCCCAGCGTCGGGCACATCAGCACGCTCGCGTAGCGCAGGTCGAGCGGCCCGGTTGCGCCGACGTCGCGCGCCAGTTCGGCGGGCACCACGTCGATGCCGAAGCGCAGGCTGCCGTCGAGCTTTGGCGCGGTCTCGATGCGCCGGATGCGCTGGCCGATCAGCGTGAACGACGCGGCGTCCTTGAGCCGGGGATGTTCGAGATGGGCAAGATCGCGGGCCGCCGTGACCAGCGCGCCAAAGGTTGCCGAGCGCTCGGAGGCCATGTGCCGCACGGTGCCGGCCTGCGCCACGCACTCGCGGGCCGGCACGGACCACTGGCGCGCGGCGGCGGTGCAGAGCATCTCGCGCGCCGACGCACCGGCCTCGCGCATCGGCAGCCACAGGTCGCGGATGCTGGTGGAACCGCCCGTGACCATCGACCCGAAATACCGCGACACCCGGCGCGACAGGTCGCGCGCCAGTTCCGCATGCAGCCGCTTGTCGTCGTGCCGGTACGGCAGGCCGGCGCCCAGGTTCTCGCGGTTGACGTAGAGCGTGTCCAGCGGCGACTGCACCACGCGCACCTGGCGCCAGTCGGCGCCCAGTTCGTCGGCCAGCAGCATCGCGGCGGCGGTGTGGATGCCCTGCCCCATCTCGGCCTTGCACATGACGATGGTCACGGCGTTGTCGGTGCCGATGGCAACCCAGCCGTTCAGCGGCACGGCCGGCTCCGGCACGCGCGGCGGCCGGCGTGCATCAAGCCGGTCGTCGGGGCGCAGCACCAGCCAGCCCACCACGAGCGCGCCAGCGCCCACCGCGCCGGCGCCGCCCACAAGGAACGCTCTGCGACTCAGCATGATGATCTGCAAATCGATCTTGCGATCACCTATATTAGGTGATGCGATCGATAACTGCGAGGCGCCTGCCACCCGGGGGAGGTCGACGATGCTTGCGAACGAGGAAGCGGGCCCCGCGGCGCCATCGGCCGCCCCCGCCACCGCCGCGCCGCCAGCCACCACGCGCCGCGTGGAGCTGTACACGCATGAGCCGATGGTCAACTGGCTCAGCCCCCTGCAACTGCTCAGGACGGCCGTGCGCGTCACCGTGGCGCGCACCATCGGCGCGTTTGCCGATGCCCGCGCGGTCCAGGCCGCGCTGAACCCCGTCGCCACCAACCCGCCGATTCCCGTCACCGCCAACGCGCCGGACGGCGCCGTGTGGGTCGACTACCTGGCCGATACCGGCGACGGCTGGCACTCCACCTATTCGATGGCGCTCTGCGCGAGCCACCCGGCGCGGCTGGCGGCCGATGGCGTCACGCTGCCGCGCGCGCAAGTGCTGCTGCTGGGCGGCGACCAGGTCTACCCCACGCCCGCGCACGGCGGCTATCGCACACGCTTTCTGGACCCATTCCGCGCCGCCTGCCCTGCCCCGCTGCCGCCCGACGCCGCCGGCAACAGCGAGGCCGCGATTGCCGTCCCCGGCGCGCCGCTGATGGTTGCCACGCCCGGCAACCACGACTGGTACGACGGCCTGCGCGGCTTTGCGCAACTGTTCTGCACGGGCGCGCCGGTGGGCGGCTGGCAGACCCGCCAGCGCACCAGCTACTACGTCCTGCAACTGCCGCATGGCTGGTGGATCTGGGGGCTGGACCTGCAGCTCGAATCCGAGATCGACCGCCAGCAGTTCGACTACTTCAAGGCCATGCACGACCGGCTGGCACCGGGCGACCGCGTGGTGCTGTGCACGCCCGAGCCGAGCTGGATCGACGAGATGGAGCGGCTGTCGCGCACCCGGCGCCGCGCGTTTCCGTCGACCGAGACACGCACGCCGCGCTTTCGCAGCCTGAGCCGCATCGAGCGGCTGCTGGGCGACCATCTGGTCGCGGTACTGGCCGGCGACAAGCACCACTACGCACGCTACACGCCGGAGGCCGGCACCACGGGGCCGGAGCGCGTCACGTGCGGGGGCGGGGGCGCGTTCCTGCACGGCACGCACCAGTTGCCGGCGTCGCCGGAGCCGGTGGCGATCGGCCGCACACGGCAGCGCTACGTGCTGGCCGGCGCCGCCTATCCGGACCGCGACACGTCGCGGACCCTGCGCAACCGCGCGTGGCAGCTACCCGTGCGCAACGTCGGCCTGTGCACGCTGTTCGCGGCCATCTGCTTCCTGTTCAACTGGATTGTCCAGAGCGCCAGCCGCGCCACCGCGCCGCCGGGCCAGAGCCTGATGCAGACGCTGGCGGCGCTGCCCATCGCCCCGGCCAGCCTGGGCGATGCGTGGCGCGCGCTGTGGATGACGCTGGCGAACAGCCCGGCGTCGGTGGCATTCGCCGTGGCCGTGATGGCGTTCTTCGCGGCGCTGTCGACGCGCGGCACGCGCAGCGCGGTGTCGCTGGCCGGGCTGGTGGGCGCGCTGCACGGCCTGCTGCACGTGGCGCTGGCGGCCGGGCTGTTCTGGGCGCTGGCCCGGCTCAACCTGCACGTGTGGGGCCTGCATGCCGACGACGGCTGGATGCTGCCGCTGCTGCTGGCGCAGACGCTCTTCGCCGGTGGCGTGCTCGGCGGCCTGCTGTTCGGCGTCTGGATGGTCATCGCCAACCAGCTCTGGGGCCTGCACGCCGAGGAAGTGTTCTCGTCGCAGTCGATTGCCGACTACAAGAGCTTACTGCGCATGCGCTTCGACGCCGACACGCTGACCATCCATCCGCTCAAGCTGGAAAAGGTGTGCCGCCACTGGAAGCTCGGGCCGGGCCTGGAGCGGCTGAACCGCATGGGCCGCACGTGGCGCGTGGCCGCGACGCCAGCCGCCAGCGGGCCGCGCTTCGTGCCCGATGCGGGCGAGCCGTGGCCGCCGGACGCGCTGGCGCGCACCGAGCCGCCCATCGTGATCCGCCGCACCGGAGCCGCGCCATGAGCGGGCCGCATCCGTACGACACGGTGATCGTCGGCAGCGGCTTTGGCGGCGCCGTGGCGGCCTGCCGGCTGGCGCAGGCGGGCCAGCGCGTGCTGGTGCTGGAACGCGGGCGGCGCTGGACGCCGGAGACCTTTCCGCGCGGCGACAACGACCCGTGGCTCTGGAACCAGAAGCAGCCGCAGCGCTTCAGCGGCTGGGCCGACGTGCGGACGTTTTCCGATATCTGGGTGATTGCCGGCGCGGGCGTGGGCGGTGGCTCGCTGATCTATGCCAACGTGTCGGTCGAGGCGCCGCCGCGCACGTTTGCCTGGGGCTGGCCCGACGATATCGGCCACGCCACGCTGCAGCCCTGGTACGACATGGTCGGCGAGATGCTGGCCGTCGCGCCCGTGCCCGACGCGCAACTGAGCCCGCGCGCGCGGCTGGTGGAAGAAGCCGCGCACGCCTGCGGCTGGGGCGACCGCTTTCGCAAGCTGCCGCTGGCCGTGAGCTTCCGCGACGACTGGCACCCCGACCTGCCCGGCGCGCGGGAAGACCACCAGTCGCGCCCGTTCCAGAACGCGCACGGCCGCTGGCAAGGCACCTGCGTCCACTGCGGCAACTGCGACGTCGGCTGCCAGGTGCTGGCCAAGAACACGCTCGACCTCAACTACCTGGCCGTGGCCGAGGACCATGGCGCGGAAATCCGCCCGCTGCATCTGGTGCAGCGGCTGGAACCGCTGGCCGATGGCTGGCGCGTGCGCTTCGACCAGATCGACCCGGTGGCGCAATCCCGCACCCCCGGCGAGGTCACGGCCGCGCGCGTGATCGTGGCCGCCGGCTCCATCGGCAGCACCGAGCTGCTGCTGCGCTGCCGCGACACGCATCGCACGCTGCCCCGGCTGTCGGCGCGGCTCGGTTACGGCTGGGCCCACAACGGCGATTTCGTGACCCCGGCGTTCTATCCGGGCCGCATGGTGTCGCCGTCGCATGGCGTGACAATCTCGGCCGTGATCGACCTGCTCGACGGCAGCGCGCCGAACGGGCAGGCGCTCTTTGTTGAAGACGGCGGCATCCCGAACATCGCGCGCAACTACATCCGGCGCCAGATGCGCCGCACGCGGCGCGGCCGGCTGCGCGCGCTGTGGCGCGAGATTGGCGGGCTGGTCGACGACGGCGACCCGCTGGAGACGATGATGCCGTGGTTCGGCCAGGGCGTGGACCCCGGCGACGGCCAGCTACGGCTCTGCCGCAAGTGGTACGCGCCGTGGCGGCAGACGCTGGAGATGAGCTGGCGGCACGAGCCGTCGGAGGCCGTGATCGAGTCGATGATCGCGGCGCACCGGCTGCTGTCGGCCGCCACGGGCGGCAATCCGTGGGTGCCGCCCACGTGGCGCCTGCTCCGCAACCTCGTCACGCCGCACCCGCTGGGCGGCTGCAACATGGGGCGCAGCGCCGAAGACGGCGTGGTCGATTCCCACGGGCGCGTCTTCGGCTACACCGGGCTCTACGTGATGGACGGCGCCATCGTGCCGCGCGCGCTGGGGCTCAACCCGTCGCGCACGATTGCCGCGCTGGCCGAGCGCAACGTGGCGCTGCTGCTGCGCGAGGCGTAGGGCGGCGCGTCAGTCCAGCGTGATGGCCTCGCGCTGGATCACGGCGGCCCATTCCGCCTCTTCCTTCTCGATGCGCCTGGCGTACTCGTCGGGCCCGATCATGACCACGTCGCCCTGCTGGCTCAGCGCCGAGCGGGCCTTGTCGTCGTCCAGCAGGCCGCGCATCACCGCGTTGAGCTTTTGCACCACCGGCTGCGGCGTGCCGGCCGGGGCCAGCAGCCCAATCCAGAACGTGGCGTTGAACGGCTTCAGGCCCGCTTCCTCGACGGTCGGCACGTCCGGCAACTGGGTCATGCGCTTGGTGGCGCTCACCGCAATCGGCTTGAGCTTGCCGGCCTTGATCTGCGGCAGCGCGGTCCAGGTGTCGAACGTGGTGTCCAGCTCGCCGCTGATGACGGCAAGCTGGGCCGCCGCCGACGACTTGTACGGCACGTGCGTGGTCGACACCCTGGCGCGGTTGTTCAGCATCGCAAAGCTCAGGTGCGCGATATTGCCGGGCCCGGCCGAGCCGTAGCTGATCTTGCCTGGGTGCTGGCCGGCGTAGCGCACGAGGTCCGGCACCGACGCCACCGCGTGCTTCTGCGACCATTCCGGGTTGGTCACGAGGATGAACGGCGCCTCCAGGATCAGCGTCACCGGGGCAAAGTCCCGGGTCTTGTAGGTGCTCTTCTTGTACAGGTTCGGGTTGATCGTGATGCTGCTGGAATTGGTCACCATCAGCGTGTAGCCGTCCGGCGCGGCGCGCGCCACCTCGCCCACGCCGATCAGCCCGTTGGCGCCGGCCTTGTTCTCGACCACCACGGGCTGCCCCAGCGCCTTGGTCAGGCGGTCCGACACCACGCGGGCCGCCGTGTCCGTAAACGATCCCGCCGGGAACGGCACGATCAGCCGGATCGGCTTGGTCGGCCAGTTCGTGCCCTGCGCGGCCACCGGGCCGGTCATTGCGCCGGTCATCGCGCCGGCCAGCAGCATCGCGGCGCCGGCTTGCAGTACTTGTCGCTTGTTCATGTTGTCTCCTGTCTGTTTGTCGTGGTGTCTGGCGGTGCGTCGCTACGCGGGAATCTTCGCGCCCTTGGGCCGGGCGTCCTGGCCGGTGATGCCGCGCCGCGCCAGGTCCGCCAGCCGTTCAGGCGGCAGCCCCAGCACGCGCGCCAGTACCGCGTCGGTGTGCTGGCCCAGCGTCGGCGAGACGCTGCGGGTGGGCACCGGCCCGGGCCCGGTGCGGAACCACGCCGTGCTGGCGATGTAGCGGCCCACGTGCGCGCGCTCCACCTGCTGCCAGAAGCCGCGCGCCCGCAGGTGCGGGTCGTCCAGCACCTGCCACATCGGCCGCACCACGCCCGCCGCGATGCCGGCCCGCTGGAGCTGCTGCATGGCCGCGTCGGCATCGCGCGTGCGGGACCACTGGCCGATGGCGTCGTCAATGCGGTCGTGCGCGGCGCGGCGGCCGGCGCCGTCGGCCAGCGTCGGGTCCATCGCCAGATCGTTGCGGCCGATGGCCTGGCACAGCGCCGGCCACTGGCCGTCGGTGGCGGTCAGCGCGATCCACGCGTCGTCGCCCGCGCAGCGGTAGATGCCGTGCGGCACGTTGAGCGGATGGCGGTTGCCCTGCCGGGGCGATACGGAGCCGGCCACCGACTGTTCGATCAGGTACGGCGCCGTCATCGGCAGCATCGCCTCCACCTGCGACAGGTTCACGTGCCGCCCCCGCCCCGTGGCCCGCTGCGCGAACAGCGCCAGCAGGATGGCCGCGCCGCCGTTGAGCCCGCCAACCGGGTCGCCATAGGCGTACGACGTCATGGCCGGGCCGCCGTCCGGGTGGCCCGTGTACAGCGGCAGCCCGCTGGCCTGTTCCAGCGTGCCGCCGTACGCGCGGGTGTTGCTCCAGGCGTTGCCAAGCCCGAACGCCGGCATCGACAGCATCACCAGCCGGGGATTGCGCGCGCGCAGCGCCGCGTAGTCGAGCCCGAGCTTGGGCAGCACCTCGGCCGAGTAGTTTTCGATCACGGCATCGGCCTGTGCCACCAGGTCCAGCAGCAGCGCCTTGCCGTCGGGCTGCGTCAGGTCCAGCGTGATGCCGAGCTTGTTGCGGTTCATCAGGTTGAAATTGGTGTTCTTCTCGTAGACGCGGTCGCGGTAGAACGCCTCGTTGAAGATGGCGCCGCGCCACCAGTCCGGGTAGCCGGTGCTTTCCACCTTGATGATTTCCGCGCCGAAGTCGGCCAGCGTGCGGGCAGCCAGCGGGCCGGCCCACCCCATCGTCAGGTCGACGATGCGCAGGCCCCGCAGCGGCATCGCGTCGTCAACGGCGGGTGGCGGCCGATGGCGCGGCACGTGGTCCAGCCCGGCGCGGCGGTACAGTCCGTCGTGGGCGCCCAGCGCGGGCGCCGGGCCACCGGGCAGCGGGCCGGCGTCGCCCAGCGGAAACGGCACCACCGGGCCCTCGAAGGTGACGCCGTCCAGCGTCACCGGCACGAACGCGCCGCGCTCGCGGTGCACGGCTTGATCCAGCAGCGTGCGCATGTCGGGCACCACCACGGCCGGATGCTTGAGGTCGGCCAGCCGCTGGAACCACTGGGCCGCCGTGCGCGTGCGGAACGCGGGCACCAGGATCGCGTCGATCGCATCGGCCCGCGCCATGCGCTCGGGCCCGCTGGCATAGGCCGGGTCGTCGGCCAGGTCCTCGCGGCCGATGGCCGTGCACAGCGCCTGCCATTGCGGCAGCGTGTGCGTGAAGATGCCGATCCACCCGTCGGCGGTCTCGTAGATGCCGCCCGGATGGGTGCCGCAGAACCGGTTCACACCCAGCCGGCGCAGCGGATGGCGCTTGTCCTGCACCATTCCCGCTTCCATCTCCACCACGCTGAACACGCACTCGTGCACGCTCAGCACGTAGCGGCGCCCCGCCGTGCCGATCAGCCCGGCCACAGCCGCCGAGAACGCGCTCAGCCCCACGGCGATGGCCGTCTGCAGGTCGTGCGGCATATGCGGCGGGCCTTCCACCGGCCCGCTGCCGTGCACCGCGCCGGCCAGCGCGCGGCAGATGGCCTCGGACCCGGCAAAGCCGCTGTATGGGCCGTCCTCGCCGAACCACGTCAGCACCACCTGCACCGGCATGTGCCCGGCCGATGGTTCGAGGATGGCGGGCACGTCCGGGCCGGCGTCCAGCGCGCGGGCGTCGAGCACGACGTCGCAGGTGCCTGCCAGCGCGGCCAGCCACGCATCGTCGCCGGCGTGCCCCGGGCGGGCCATCACGCTGCGCTTGTTCGTATTGAGCCAGGCGAACAGTGCGCTCTCTGGCTGCGAATGGCCGGGCACGTCCACCAGCGGCGGCATCTGGCGCCAGGCATCGCCAGCGGGTGGCTCGGCCTTGACCACCTCGGCACCAAAATCGGCGAACAGCTTGCCCGCGTAGGCCACGGCCGGGCCGCTGCCGATTTCCAGCACGCGCAGGCCGGCCAGCGCCAGTTGCGACGGATCGGGTTGGGGTCGGGTCATGATGGCCCCCTTACCAGGCGTCGACAAAGCCACGGCGGGCACGGCTGCCCCGCAGTTCGGCCGAGGCGATGCCCTGGGCGATCCAGCGCCGTGTCTCGGCCGGGTCGATCACGGCGTCGATCTCGACAGCCGCCGCGGTGTTGATCGCATGGCCGCGCTCGTACGATTGCGCCACCAGCCGGTCGAACAGCGCCTTGCGCTCGGGGCCGTCCGGCACCGCCTCCAGCTCCTTCTTGAAGCCCAGGCGCACGGCGCCTTCCAGCCCCATCGGCCCGAACTCGCCGGTGGGCCACGAGATCGTGAAGCTGGCCGAGCGGAAGCCGCCGCCGGCCATGGCCATCGCGCCCAGCCCGTAGCCCTTGCGCAGCGTCACCGCCAGCAGCGCCACGCGCAGCTTGGCGGCCGTCAGGAACATGCGCGACACGTGCCGCACCTGCGCCCGCGCCTCCACCTCGGGGCCGACCATGAACCCCGGCGTGTCGATCAGCGAGACGATCGGCAGGCCGTGCGCGTCGCAAAGCTGCATGAAGCGCGACGCCTTGTCGGCCGCGTCGGCGTCGATGGCCCCGCCCAGGTGGTACGGGTTGTTGGCCATGATGCCCACCGGCCGCCCCTCCACGCGCGCCAGCGCCGTGTGGATGCCCGAGCCAAAGCCGCCGCGCAGCATCAGCACCGTGCCCACGTCGGCAATGCCTTCGATGGCCTTGCGCGTGTCATAGACGCGCAGCCGGTTCTCGGGCACCACGTGGCGCAGGTCCAGCGGGCTCGGCGCGCTCCAGTCCGCCACACGGCCCTGGAACATCGACAGGTAGTGCCGTGCGGCGCGCGTGGCCTCGGCCTCGTTGTCGACCAGGATGTCGATCACGCCGTTGGCAAACTGCACCGGCGCCGGGCCCACGTCCTCGGGCCGGTACACGCCCAGCCCGCCGCCTTCGATCATCGCCGGGCCGGCCATGCCGATATTGGCGGACCTGTCGGCGATGATCACATCGCAGCAGCCCACGAACGCCGCGTTGCCCGCGAAGCAGCGGCCGGAGACCACGCCCACCACCGGCACCTGCCCGCTCAGTTCCGCGAACGCGGCAAACGACGGCTGGTAGAGGCCGGACACCGACGGGATATCGACGTCGCCCGGCCGCCCGCCGCCGCCTTCGCCAAACAGCACCAGCGGCAGTTCGTCGCGCAGCGCCACCTCCACGATGCGGTCGGTCTTGACGTGGTTGCGCTTGCCCTGCGTGCCGGCCATGACCGTGGCGTCGTACGCCATCACGGCGCTGCGGGCGCGGTCCGCGCCGACCAGCGCGCCGTTGATGTTGCCGATGCCGGTAATCAGCCCGTCGGCCGGGGCGTTGGCGATCAGGTCGTCCTTGCTGCGGCGCGACGCCTGCGCGGCCAGCGCCAGCCCGCCGTACTCGACAAAGGTGTCCGCGTCGCACAGGTCGGCGATGTTCTCGCGCGCCGTGCGCTGGCCGCGCGACCGGCGCCGCGCCACCGCGTCGGGCCGCGCCGCGTCGTAGAGAAACGCGTGGCGGTCCAGCACGCGCTGCAGGTCGGGGCGGATCGCGTGCGGGTCGTGGGCCTGGGCGGCGTCATCGGCGCCGCCGGCTGCCTCGCCCGGCTCCAGCACGATCAGCACCTGGTTCTCGGCGGCCAGCGCGTTCTTGTCCAGCCGCAGGTCCACCACGCGGCCGCCGCATTCGGCGACGATCGTGTGCTCCATCTTCATCGCGTCGAGCACGGCCACGGTCTGGCCGGGCCGTACCGTGTCGTTGAGCCGGACCGACAGCTCGACCACGCGGCCCGTCAGCGGCGCGCGCACGGCCACCAGCCCTTCGCCGATCTGTTCCTCGGGCTCGCTGGCGCGCGGCGTGGCCGGGCGGTGGGTGCCGCCCAGCAGCGCGTCCTGCGCCCGGCCGGCCTCAGCGATGCCGTCAGCGGCCTGCGTCAGTTCGGGCAGGATGGCCTCGAAATGGCGGGTGTGGATGTCCTGCCGCAGGAAGTCGTCGCGCTGGACCAGCGCGCGCAGCAGGTGCAGGTTGGTCGGCACGCCGACGATGCGGAATTCGGCCAGGCTGCGCTGCAGGCGCCGCACCACGGCCTCGAACGTGGGCGCCGCGCTGCTGACGATCAGCTTGGCCAGGAGCGTGTCGAAGTTTGGCGACGGCTCGTAGCCGGTGTAGGCGTGGGTATCGACGCGGACATCGGGCCCGGACGGCGCGTCAAAGCGCTCCAGCCGGCCATGCGCGGGGCGCGCCATGCCCTGCGCGTCGGTCATCTCGGCGTTCACGCGCACCTGCACCGCGTAGCCGCGCGGCTGCGGCGGCGCGGCGGGGTCCAGCCCCAGGTCGGCCAGCGTGCGGCCGGCGGCCACGCCAAGCTGCACGGCCACCAGATCCACGCCGGTCACCTGCTCGGTGATCGTGTGCTCCACCTGCAGGCGCGGATTGGCTTCGATGAACACGACATCGCGCTGCTCGCCCGCGTCGGTTTCCTCCACCAGGAACTCGAACGTCCCCAGGCTGCGGTAGTTCACGCGCCGCGCCAGCCGCAGCGCCGACTTGACGATCTGCTCGCGCAGCGCGGGCTTGAGCACCGGGCTCGGCGCGATTTCCACCAGCTTCTGGAAGCGGCGCTGCAGCGTGCAGTCGCGCTCGCCCAGCGCCACGACCGCGCTGCCGTCGCCGACGATCTGCACTTCGATATGGCGCGCCCGCGCCACCAGCCGCTCGGCGTACAGCGCGTCGATGCCGAACGCGGACGCCGCCTCGGAGCGGCAGCGCGCGTAGGCTTCGGCCAGGTCCTCGCGGCGGCGCACCACGCGCATGCCGCGCCCGCCCCCGCCGCCCACGGCCTTGATGACCACGCCGGCGCCGTCCTGCGCGTCGAAGAAGCGGCCGATGTCTTCCAGCGACGCGCCGCCGGGCGTCGACGGCATGACCGGCACGTCGCACTGCACGGCCAGTTCCAGCGCGCGGCCCTTGTCGCCGAACAGCGCCAGATGGGCCACGTCGGGCCCGACAAAGCGGATGCCGGCGTCCTGGCACGCCTGCGCAAAGTCCGCCCGCTCGCTCAGGAAGCCGTAGCCGGGGTGCACGGCGTCGCAGCCCGTGGCGCGCGCCGCGGCGACGATGCCGGCGATGTCGATGTAGGCGGCCGGCCCGCTGCCGTCGAGCGCCACGGCCTCGTCGGCCAGCACGCGGTGCAGCGCGCTGGCGTCGTCCTGCGCGTACACGGCCACGGTGGCGATATCGAGGTCGCGCGCGGCGCGCAGCACGCGCAGCGCGATTTCGCCCCGGTTGGCGATCAGCAGCTTCTTCAAGGTGGTCTCCTGTGGTTCTTGTTGATACGGCGCCCCGGCTCAGGGCCGGATGCCAAAACGGCTGACGCCCGGCTCGCGCAGCGGCGCGGCCAGGTTGGCAAATTCGCAGAGCAGCGCGCGGGTATCGCGCGGGTCGATGATGTCCTCGATGACGAACGCCTCGGCGCTGCGGAACGGCGAGGTCAGGCTGCGCACGCGCTGTTCGATCTCGGCACGCTTCTGCACGGGGTCGTCGGCGCCCTCGATCTCGGCCTTGTAGGCCACCTCCAGCCCGCCCTCGATCGGCAGCGCGCCCCAGTTGGCCGACGGCCACGCATAACGGAAGTTGAAGCGGCCCATGTGCTGGTGGCCGGCTGCCGACACGCCATAGGCGCGCCGCAGGATCACCGAGCACCACGGCACCGTGGCCTGGTAGACCGCCGCCAGCGCGCGCACGCCGTGGCGCATGATGCCGGCCTGCTCGGCCTCGCGGCCGACCTGCAGGCCCATCGTGTCGACCAGATGCACGACCGGCAGGTGGAAGGTCTGCGCCAGGTCGACAAAGCGCGTGAATTTCTCGGCGGCGTCGCGGTCCCAGCTGCCGCCGTCGACGGCCGGGTCGCTCGCGATCACGGCCACGGGCCAGCCGTCGAGCCGCGCCAGCCCGGTGACGACGGCGCGGCCCCACTGCGCGCCGGTCTCGAAGAACGAATCGGCATCGACCACGGTTTCGACGATGGGCCGGATGGCATAGTCGCCGCCCGGCTGGCGCGGGATGGCGCCGAGCAGCCAGTCGTCGCGGCGCGCGGTGTCGGCGGCCGGCTCGGCACGCGGCGGCAGCGCGTGGACCGACGCCGGCAGGTACGACAGAAAGCGCCGGGCCCGCGCGAAGGCCTCGTGCTCGGTGGGCACCTCGTCGTCGACCACGCCGTTGCGCGTGTGGATCTGGCTGCCGCCCAGCTCGTTCTTGCTCAGCGTCTGGCCGACGCGGGCCTCTACCGACGGCGGCCCTTCGTTGAACAGTTGCGAGGTCTCGCGCACCATCACCGAGTAATGGCTCGACGCCACGCGCGCGGCGCCCATGCCGGCCACCGACCCCAGCGCCAGCGACACCACGGGCACCGTCGCCATGTTCTCCACCACGTGCTGCCAGACCTTCATGGTCGGAATCAGCGTGTGGCCCTTGATCTCGATATTGCGCACGGACCCGCCGCCGCCCGTGCCGTCGACCAGCCGGATCATCGGCAGGCGCAGGTCGTGGGCCATTTTCTCGGCATGGACGAGCTTGTCGCCCACCGCGCCGTCGTTGGCGCCGCCGCGCACCGTGAAGTCGTCGCCGACCAGCACCACGGGCCGGCCGTCGACCCGCGCGCGGCCCATCACGAGGTTGGACGGCACCAGGTCGACCAGCCGGCCGTTGCCGTCGTACCGGCCGCTGCCGCTCAGGCCGCCCACCTCGCGGAACGAGCCGGCGTCGGCCAGCGCGTCCACGCGTTCGCGCACCGTGAGCTTGCCGGCCTGCCGGTGCCGCGCCACCTTGTCCTCGCCGCCCATGCGCGCCGCCAGGCGGCGCCGATAGGCCAGTTCATCGACTTCGGGTTGCCAACTCACGCTGTCTCCGCTCGGATGTTTCCGAAGACAGTCGCACGACCCATGCCAGCCATCGGGCGCATTTGGCGGCCCGCCCGGGCCGTTGATTTCATTGTGTATTTCCGGACGCGCCGCTACGATGTCCCCCACGACGACATAACAGTGTCCGCACGACGGACACGACTGGAGACACCGGTGTCCTTGGAGACGACACAGCCACTTGGCGCGCTGATCTGCACGATCGACGGCGCGCGGGTGGCCGCCATCGGCCTGTGCGCCGATCCGGCCCTGGCCGATGCCGCGCAGGCGGCGCTGGCCACGGCCACCGACGCGGGCGATGGCCGCCGGCTGTTCCCGCTGGCCGCGGGTGACGCCCGGTACGTGGGCGTGGCGCTGGAAGACGCGCGGCACCGCTTGATCCTGATCCACGCGGCCGACACGCACGCCACGCTGTTCGACTTCCTCGGCACCGTGCCCTTTGCGGGCGCCATCCTCGACTACTTCCTCAACGATCCGTACCAGGCCATCACCGTGGTCGACCGCGCCGGGCGGGTGCGCTTTATCAGCCCCGTCCACGAGAAATTTCTTGGCATCGAGCGCGGCGCCGGGACGGGCCGGCCGGCGGCCGACGTGATACCGAATTCGCGGCTGCCGCAGGTGGCGGCGACCGGCAAGGCCGAGATCGGCCAGCTCCAGCAACTGAACGGCGCCACGCGCGTGGTCAACCGGATACCGATCCGCGCGCGCGGCGAGGTGGTGGGCGCCATCGGGCAGGTGATGTTCAAGGGGCCCGAGGAACTGGTGCGGCTGCACAAGGAATTGTCCGAGCTGCGCTCGGAGGTGGCGCGCTACCAGCGCGAGTTCGAAGGGCTGCGCGAGCGGCAGTCCACGCTGGGGCTGATTGGCGAAAGCGCGCCGATGCAGCGGCTGCGACGCGAAATCCAGACCGTGGCCCCGCTGGACGTGCCGGTGCTGATCCTGGGCGAAAGCGGCACAGGCAAGGAACTGGTGGCGCGGGCCATCCACAACGCCGGGCAGGAAACGGCCGGCGCCCGGCCGCTGGTGAGCCTGAACCTGGCCGCGCTGCCCGCGACGTTGATCGAATCGGAACTGTTCGGCCATGCGCCGGGCGCGTTTACGGGCAGCAAGCGGCAGGGTCAGGCTGGCAAGCTCGAACTGGCGGCCGGCGGCACCGTGTTCCTGGACGAGGTGGCCGATATCCCGATGGAGATGCAGGTCAAGCTGCTGCGCGTGCTGGAGGACCACATGGTCGAGCGGCTGGGCAGCGGGCGGCCCCGGCGCGTGGATTTCCGGCTGGTGTCGGCGACCAACCGCGACATCCCGGCGCTGATCGACGCGGGCCGCTTTCGGCTGGACCTCTACTACCGGCTTAGTGGCGTGGTGCTGCGCATTCCGGCGCTGCGGCAGCGGCGCGAGGACATTCCGGCCCTGCTCCAGCACTTCGTGGAGGCGTTCTGCGCGCGCAATGGCATGCCGGCGCCGCGCATCGACCACGACGTGCCGCGCTATCTGGCCGGCCAGCCGTGGCCCGGCAATGTCCGCCAGCTACGCCAGCGGGTGGAAGAGGCGCTGGTGTTCTGCGACGGCCGGCTGCTGCGCGTGGCCGATTTCGCACGCGGCGACGCGGCGCGCGGGCTGTCGATCGTGCCGTTGTCGCCCGAGCCCGATGCCGGCGCCACCGAGGCGCTGCCCGACGCTCCCCTGCCCGTCTCGCCCATCGCCCATGACCCGGCCGGCGCGCTGCGCGACGTGGCGCACGCGGCCGTGCTCGACGCGATTGCCCGCCACGGCGGCAACAAGAAACGGGCCGCCGCGCAGCTCGGCATCTCGCGTTCGCACCTGTACAAGATTCTGGAGCGCGGCGGCGGGGATTCGTCGCGCTAGGCGGCTACTCGGCGGCCGGCACCCAGCGCGGCGTCTGGGTCCGGCCGATGTAGGCAAACGCGATCTGGATCAGCCCCATGGTCAGCCCCAGCGCGGCGCCGACCTTCCAGGCCAGCGTGTAGTTGTGCATCAGGTCGTAGAGCCAGCCGCCGCCGAACGCGCCGATGAAGCTGCCGATCTGGTGGCTGAAGAACGCCACGCCGGCAATCATCGCCTGCCAGCGCAGGCCGAACGTCTGGGCGATCCAGCCCTGCACCAGCGGCGAGACGCCGAGCCACAGGAAGCCCATCACCGCGGAAAAGACCATCGTGCTTTCGGGCGTCGGCAGCGTGTGGAAGAACCAGACGAAGCCGATCGACCGGCAGATGTAGATGCCGCCGAGCAGCAGCAGCTTGTTGACGCGCCCGCCGGCCCAGCCGAAGAACAGGCTGCCCAGCACGTTGAAGCCGCCGATCAGGCCGAGCGCCTTGGCTGACAGCATCGGGTCCATGCCGCAGACGTCCAGGTAGGCCGGCAGGTGCGTGGTCAGGAAGACCAGCTGCATGCCGCAGATGGTGTACGCCAGCGCCATGACCACGAACGGCGGGTGCCGCAGCGCCGCCATCAGCGCCTGGCGCCCGCTCTGGCCGGCCTGCGCGGGCCCGGGCGCCACGCGCACCGTGTCGACCCGGCCGCCATGCCACGCGGCCGGCACCATGATCAGCGCCAGCACCACGAACGACACCAGCCCGATGCGCCAGCCCCAGCTACCGGTGATGGCCTGCCCCAGCGGCGCCGCGATCATCGCGCCGAGCGAGCCCGACGCCGACACGCAACCCAGCACGAGGCTGCGCACCTGGGCGTTGACCGCGCTGGACGCGGCGGCCATCGCCATCGCCGTGCCGGTGCTGGCCATCGCCATGCCGATCAGCACGCCGCCGCCCAGGATGACGGCCCACAGCCCCTGCGACGTGGCCAGCAGCACCAGCCCGACCAGGTACAGCAGCGATCCGCCGACCATCAGCGGCCGGAAGCCGGTGCGCACGGCCAGCGCGCCGGCAAAGGGCTGCAGCAGCCCCCAGGTCAGGTTCTGCACCGCCACGGCAATCGTGAAGTCGCCCACCGAGATGCCGATGTCGCGCGTCAGCGGCGGCACGAAGATCCCCAGGCTCTGCCGCAATCCCATGGCCAGCGACAGCATGACGGATGCGCCGATCAGGATCGGCAGTACGGGACGCAGCGCGGCGAGACGAGACATACGGGGGCTCTGGTGACGCGGCCCGGGGGCGGCCGCCAATCGCCATTTTCGTTGAATCGTCAAGGAATTCAAATGCTCGGGAATACCGATGACGGCCTGCCCTGCGGAAAGGGACGACTGGGGCGCCCGGCCTTCTGCCCGCCGATGTCAGGGCCGGTTCGCGTCGGTTCACGTCAGAAACCGCGTTCGTTGCGATAAGTTTTCTTATCGCAACGACGCCAATGCCGCACCAAAGCCGATGCCATCGAATCGGCCCACCCCCGTAACCGCATGCCCCACCCCTGTCAACGGTTCATGCGCGTTAAGTGGAGCGATATACAGTCCTTACATCTTTTTACAGCACGCGAATAGCAAACTGACTAACTTTGAATCGCTCCAGCGCTGCATTGCATCAATCCTGTGATGATGTGCTGAGAGTGTCCATGGCGCGTCGCGCCTCGCAATACCTGCACGCCCATGCCGTCCGGCATGCGGGCAGTTCAACGGACCGGCGACACGGTCCTCACGCCTGTTCCGGCGGCGTTGCCACGGCCCGGAGCAAACGGCGCATAACAATTGGTTGGGGGACGAGAACGCAAGACCCGATCCTCACGAACGTAACGTTCGCGCGGCGGGGAGCGTTCGTCTGCGAAATTTTTCACCGCGACCGACGTTGGCGTGTCGCGGGTGGCCACCTTTTACCCGGGAGCTCGCATGGACAACAATTCCGACCACAAGCCGACCGTGCCAACGCGGCGGCCGCCGCCACCGCCGGGCCGGCCCGCATCGCCGCCGCCGCGCGACGCCGTGGCCCAGCCCAGCCGCGCGCTGGGCCTGCGGCCGGTCTGGCAGGCCATTCCGCGCCTGGCCAGCTACGGCATGGTGGGCTTCATCATCTGGATCATCCTGTCCGTGATGTTCCCGTACGTGTTCGTGCGGTCGTCCGAGCGGGCCGTCGTCAACAGCCCCGTGAGCCTGATCACCACGCCCGTGGAAGGCATCGTCACCAAGCAGCTGGTGCCGGTGGGCACCACCTTCAAGCCCGGCGAATCGCTGATGACACTGCAGAACCCGAACATGGATCGGGCGCTGCTGCTGGAGCTGACCGGCAAGAAGCTCGACAACGAAAAGCGCCTGGAAGCCGCCAGGACCAAGCTGGAAGTGAACGAGGCGCGGCTGGCAGCCACCAGCGGCGACGTGCGGCGCTACACCTCGGCGGCCCAGCAGCAGAACGATTCGCGCGTGCGCGGCATCGAGGCGCGGCTCAATGTGGCGCAGCAGCAGATCGACGCCCAGCAAAATGTAGTCAATCGTAACGTGCAGATGCAGCAGGCCGGCGCCGTCAGCCAGGCGTTTACCGATGCATCGCGCAACCAGCTTGCCGTGCTGGCCGGTCAGCGCGACGCCGTCGAGGCCGAGCTGAACAGCGCCCGCAACAGCAGCGCGGCCACGCGCAACAAGGTGTTCGCGTCCAGCAACGACAGCGCCGTGGGCGCGCTGGCGCAGCGCTCGGACGAACTGAAGGCCGAGATCACCGGGCTGCAGGCCGAGATCAAGCAACTGGAAGCCTACGGCGCCGAGGTCGACAAGCTCGTCGACACCGAGCAGCAGCGGCTGGACCGCGTGTCGAACCTGGACATCAAGGCCTATGCCGGCGGCATCGTCGAGGACGTGCTGGCCCCGCCCGGCACGCGCGTGGCGGCCGGCGCCACGCTGATGCGCGCCACCAACTGCGCGCAGCCGGCCGTGGTGGCGGTCTTTCCGCGCAGCCTGAGCAAGGATCTGCTGCCCGGCGCGCCGGTCACGGTGCTGGTCGATGGCGTGGGCACCCCGCAGCCGGGCAAGGTGGCGGAAATCCTGCCGCGCGCGCCCGATGGCGACCAGGCACGGTATTTCGTGCCCTTCCCGCCCATCGAGAAGAACGAGCTTTACCTGATTGCCAAGCTCAACAAGCCGCTGCCCGACCTGCCCGGCGCCGGCAAGACCGACCGCTGCGCGCTCGGCCACTGGGCCAAGGTCAGCCTTGACCGCCCGTGGTTCCGCCGGCTGATCTGATCGACACCGATCGCCAGCCATGTCCCCCACGCCCGCAGGAGGAACCCTACCGTGCAGCGTTATCTCGCAGGATCGCGACACCCGGCCGCGCGCAAGCGGCTGCTCGAAAGCATCGTGACGATCGCGCTGGCCGCGCCGCTGGGCGTGGCCGCCGCGCCCCAGACCCCCGACGCGCCGCGCGACGCGTTGCGCGACGCCGGCTGCCAGACGCTGGCCGCCCGCGTGGCCGCTATCCCCGGCAGCGGCCCCGTGATGCTGGCCAGCTATGAACCGGCACCGGGCGGCGAACCGCTGCCGGGCCCGCTCAAGGAGTCGGCCTTCGTCTATGACAACGCGCTGGCCGGCATCGCGCTGCTGGCCTGTGGCCGGCCGGACGCCGCGCGGCGCATTGCCGATGCCGTGGTGGCCGGCGTCACGCGCGACCGCCACTACCACGATGGCCGGCTGCGCAACGCCTATCGCGCCGGCGCCATGCCGGACGGCCCCGTGCCGATGCCGGGCTGGTGGGACGCCAAGGCCAACCGCTGGTTCGAGGATCGCTACCAGGTTGGCACGGCCACCGGCAACGTGGCCTGGGCCGCGCTGCTGCTGCTGGCCACCTACGAGGCCACGCGGGCGCCGCGCTACCTGGACACGGCCCGCACGATGATGGGCTGGGTCGACAAGGTGACCTACGACAGCGCCGCGCCGGCCGCCTTCGTCGGCGGATTCTTCGGCCACGAGCCGTCGCCGCAGCGCCAGGGCTGGAAATCGACCGAGCACAACGTCGACACCTACGCGGTGTTCCGCTGGCTGTCGCGGCTCGACAGCGACCCGCGCTGGCGCACCGGCGCCGACCGCTCGCGCCAGTTCGTTGAGGCGATGTGGCAGCCCGGCGAGGGCCGCTTCGCCATCGGCACGCGCGACGACGGCCGCACGCTGAATGCAGGCCCGTCGGCGCTCGACGCCTCGCTGTGGCCGCTGATCGCGATACCCGACGCGGCGCCCGGCTGGCAGCGCGCGCTGACCTGGGCCCGCACGCGCCACGGCGTCAAGGGCGGCTACGGCTTCAACGCCAACCCGGACGGCATCTGGACCGAAGGCACCGGCCAGGCCGCGCTGGTGCTGCGCGCCAGCGGCCGCGACGCCGAGGCCGCCCCGCTCTGGCCGCTGCTGGCCGCCCAGCGGGCGCCGTCGGGCATGTTGTTCGCCACCCCCGACACGCGCGTGCGCACCGGGCTGCAGATCGGCCCCGACTCGAAGACCGACGACTTCTACTACTTCCACCTGCCCCACCTGGGCGCCACGGCCTGGGCCGTGCTGGCGGCGGCCGGATGGAACCCCTTTCAGCCCGGCGGAAGCCCGCCCAAGGAGTGACGATGCTGGCCGCGAGCTTTGCGAGTTTTCTGGATGGCAGCATGCTGGTCCAGGTCAATGCCGGCGCGCTGCTGATCGCCGTGCTATGCCTGCGCGGCGACCGCCGCCGCGCCGCCGACCGCTGGCTGTTCGGCCTGGCGGCCGGCATCCTGCTTGGCGTCTACTACATCTGGCGCATCACCGAGACACTGCCCGAATGGCGGCTGGAATTCCCCAGCCTGTGGGCCCACGCGTTCCTGGGCTTCGAGACGCTGACCATCCTCTACACGCTGATCTCCATCGTCACGCTCACGCGCACGACCGACCACCGCGCCCAGGCCGATGCCGGCGAGGCCCGGCTGCGCGGCGACCGCGACGCGCCGGCCGTCGACATCTTCATCGCCACCTACAACGAGGGGCTGGACGTGCTGGAGAAGACGATCGTCGCGGCCAAGGCCATCGACTATCCCAACTTCCGCGTCTGGGTGCTCGACGACACCCGGCGCGACTGGCTCAAGGCGTTCTGCCAGCAGGCCGGCGTGCACTACGTGACGCGGCCCGACAACACCCACGCCAAGGCCGGCAACCTGAACAACGGCCTGCAGCACAGTGCCGGGATCGACGGCGGCGCGCCGTTCATCATGGTGCTGGACGCCGACTTTGCGCCGCACCGCAACATCCTGCTGCGCATCGTCGGCCTGTTCGACGACCCGCGCGTGGGCGTGGTGCAGACGCCGCAGTTCTACTACAACGCCGACCCCATCCAGTACAACCTGCGCTCCACCGACTGCTGGGTGGACGAGCAGCGCGCGTTCTTCGACGTGATGCAGCCGGCCAAGGACGCCTGGGACACCGCGTTCTGCATCGGCACGTCGTTCGTGGTGCGGCGCGAGGCGCTGGGCCATATCGGCGGGTTTCCCACCGGCACGGTGACCGAGGACATCCACCTGACCTACAAGTTGATGCCGTACGGCTACGTCACGCGCTGGCTCAACGAGCGGCTCAGCGTGGGCCTGTCGGCCGAGGGGCTGCCCGAGTACATCAGCCAGCGCAGCCGCTGGGGCCTGGGCACGATCCAGGTGGCGCTGACCGCCGACGGCCCGCTGCGCGGCCGGGGCTACACGTTCCGCCAGCGGCTGCACTACGTGCACGGGCTGCTGCACTGGCTCAGCCGCCCGTTCACGCTGATGCTGCTGACCGGGCCGCTGCTCTACTGGTTCTTCAACGTCCCCACGCTCTATGGCGATCCGCTGCAATTCCTGGCCTATGGCGTGCCGGCGCTGCTGCTGTACTGGGCGTACAGCATCTGGATCACGGGCTCGCGCGCGATGCCGATCTTCACCGAGGTCACGCAGATCGTGGCGGCGATGGCCGTGACGGCCACGCTGGCCAGCGCCATGTTCAAGCCGTTCGGGCGGCCGTTCAAGGTCACCAACAAGGGGCTGGACCGCTCGAAGCTGACCGTCCACGGCAAGTTCGCGGCGTTCTACGGGGCGCTGTTCGTGCTGTCGGCGGTGGGCCTGGGGCGCGCCATCGCCGCCGACGGCAACGCGCCGGGCACCGTGTTCAACATCGCCTGGACCGTGGTGTCGATGGTGCTGTACCTGGCGTCGCTGCTGGTCTGCTTCGAGCTGCCGCGCCCGCGCAAGGAAGAGCGCTTTCCGTTCCGCGCGGCGGCACGGCTGCAGTTCTACGGCGACGACGGCATCTCGCGCGAGGTCGATGGCGTGACGCGCGACCTGTCCTGCAACGGCGTCGCGCTGGAATCGCACAGCGGCACGCGCGTGGCGCCGGGCGCCATGGGCGCGTTCTGGCTGGCGCCGCTGGGCTGGGTGCCGTGCCGCGTGGCGCGCACCGACGGCCAGTTGATCGGCATCGCGCTGCTGCCCGACATGAGCGCGCGGCACCGGCTGATCCGGCTGCTGTTCAGCGAGCCGCCGCACAACATCGCGCGCCGGGGCCTGCCGGG
Source organism: Cupriavidus pauculus (assembly GCF_003854935.1). Lineage (NCBI taxonomy): Bacteria > Pseudomonadati > Pseudomonadota > Betaproteobacteria > Burkholderiales > Burkholderiaceae > Cupriavidus > Cupriavidus pauculus. The sequence goes on along the minus strand of NZ_CP033969.1, from coordinate 2,622,098 downwards.
CACGGCCATCGTGCAGCTTCTGCGGCGCGCCTTTACCGGTTGATCCACGCTATGACGATGACAACAATGCGCCTCTCCTCCAAGACTCCGCCAGTACCGCGATGGCTCGCGGTGCTGCTGCCGCTGGCGCTCACCGCCTGCACGCTGGAACCCTCCTACCAGCGGCCCGACTCGCCGGTGGCCAACGCCTGGCCCACGGGCGCCGCCTACCAGACCACGCCGGGCACCGCGCAGGCGCCCGTACCGGCCGTCAGCCTGGGCTGGCAGGACTTCTTTACCGACGCGCGGCTGCGGCGGCTGATCGAGCTGGGCCTGGCCAACAACCGCGACCTGCGCGTGGCCACGCTGTCCATCGACGAGGCCCGTGCGTACTACCGCATCCGGCGCGCGGCACAGTTCCCGGCCGTCGACGGCAACCTGGGCTTCAGCAGCACGCGCGTCACCGGCGACCTGCGCGCGCCGGGCCAGGACGCCGTGATCAACGCCTGGGGCGCCGGCGTGGGCTTTTCCGCGTTCGAGCTCGACGTGTTTGGCCGCATCCGCAGCCTCAAGCACGAGGCGCTGGAGCAGTACCTGGCCATCGAGGAAGTGCGGCGCAGCACGCAGATCAGCCTGGTGGGCGAGATTGCCACGGCCTACCTGACGTGGCAGGCCGACCAGCAACTGCTGAAGCTGTCGCAGGACACGCTCAAGATCCAGGAAGACGCCGCCGAGATGGTGCGCAAGAGCAAGCAGGCCGGCGGCATGGCCGAGATCGACCAGCATCGCACGCAGACGCAGGTGGAAACGGCCCGCGTGGACGTGGAGCAGTTCACGCGCCAGGTGGCGCAGGACGAGAACGCGCTGTCGCTGCTGATCGGCGGCCCGATCCCTGCCGACCTGCCGGCGCCGCAGCCATTCGACGACAGGTCGTTCGTGGCCGAGCTGCCGTCCGGGCTGCCGTCCGACCTGCTGGCGCAGCGCCCGGACATCATGGCCGCCGAGCACCGGCTCAAGGCCGCCAACGCCAACATCGGCGCGGCGCGCGCGGCGTTTTTCCCGCGCATCTCGCTGACCGCCGGCGTCGGGCTGGCCAGCACCACGCTGGCCGGACTCTTCACCGGCGGCGCGGCCTGGGCCTTTGCGCCGCAGGTGACGCTGCCGATCTTTAACGCCGGGGCGAACCAGGCCAACCTGGATGCGTCGAAGGTCCGCAAGGACATCAACGTCGCGCTGTACGAGCGCACGATCCAGGGCGCCTTCCGCGAAGTCTCCGACGGGCTGGCCGCCCGCGGCACATACGACCGCCAGACCGCCGCCCAGCAGTCGCTGCAGAAATCGGTCGCCGAGACCCGCCGGCTGGCCGAGATGCGCTTCAAGAACGGCGTGGATGACTACTTCCCGGTCTTCGACGCCCAGCGCCAGCAGTACGAGGCTGAAAAGAAGCTGGTGACGATCCAGCTCGCCCGCCTGAACAGCCGCGCGCAGCTATACAAGGCGCTGGGCGGCGGATGGTCGCAGCAGTCGGCGCCGGCGCAGCCGGTGGCCGGCAAGCCGGCGGGGATGGTGGCGCGGCAGTAGCGCGGCGGCGGCAGCCTGCGCTGCCATGTTGGCGTGTCTTCTGCCTGTTTTTTTTGCTCCCCTCTCCCGCCTGCGGGAGAGGGGCTGGGGGTGAGGGCCAGCCGCTCAAGATGCGACGGTAGCAGCTTGCACCGCCATGCCCTCTCCCCCGACCCCTCTCCCGCGCGCGGGAGAGGGGAGAAAACCATTGGGGGGAATACCGCCCGCGACCCCACACCACCACCACCCCACCGCCGCCCCCCGCCTCCGCTAAAATCCCCGCCACAAACACCCCAAGGCTTGCAGCGTGGCACTTCAGCAGGGTTTCATCCTGACCCGACATTGGCGCGATACCCCGGCTGGTACCGAAGTCGAGTTCTGGCTGGCGACCGACGACGGGCCGCGCCGGCTGCGCCTGCCGCCGCAGCCGTCCACGGCGTTCATCCCCGAGGCCCAGCGGGCCGCGGCCGAGGCGCTGTTGCAGGGCCAGCGCGATGTGACGCTGCGGCCGCTGCAGTTGCAGGATTTCCAGCGCCGGCCCGTGCTGGGCCTCTACTGCCCGCAGCACCGCCAGCTCATCCAGATCGACAAGGCGCTGCGCGACGCGGGCGTGGACGTCTACGAGGCCGATGTCCGGCCGCCCGAGCGCTACCTGATGGAGCGCTTCATCACCGCGCCGGTCTGGTTCGATGGCGACCCTGGCGCCGACGGCATCCTGCGCAACGCCCAGCTCAAGCCCGCCGCCGACTACCGCCCCGCGCTGCGCCTGGTGTCGCTGGACATCGAGACCAACGCGTTCGGCGACCTCTACTCGATTGCGCTCGAAGGCTGCGGCCAGCGGCAGGTCTACATGCTCGGCCCCGCGCCGCAGCAGGCGCCGGCCGACCTCGACTTCGCGCTGGAGTACCGCCCCACGCGGCAGGCGCTGCTCGAAGCGCTGAACGACTGGCTGGCGCGCCACGACCCGGATGCCATCATCGGCTGGAACCTCGTCCAGTTCGACCTGCGCGTGCTGCGCGAGCACGCCCGGCAGTTCCAGATGCCGCTGCGGCTGGGCCGGGGCGGCGCCGAGATGGAATGGCGCGAGCACAACCGCCAGCAGCACTATTTCGCCGGGGCGGCCGGGCGGCTCGTGATCGACGGCATCGAGGCGCTGCGCTCGGCCACGTGGAGCTTTCCGTCGTTCAGCCTCGAATCGGTGGCGCAGGCGCTGCTGGGCGAAGGCAAGGCGATCGACAACCCGTACGACCGCATGGACGAGATCGACCGGATGTTCGCCCAGGACAAGCCCGCGCTGGCCCGCTACAACCTGCGCGACTGCGAACTGGTCACGCGCATCTTCGAGAAGACCGAGCTGCTGCGATTCCTGCTGGAACGCGCCACCGTCACCGGGCTGCCGGCGGACCGCAGCGGCGGCTCGGTGGCCGCGTTCACGCACCTGTACATGCCGCTGATGCACCGCCAGGGCTACGTGGCGCCGAACCTTGGCGACAAGGCGCCCGAGGCCAGCCCGGGCGGCTTCGTGATGGATTCGCGGCCCGGGCTCTACGAATCGGTGCTGGTGCTGGACTACAAGAGCCTGTACCCGTCGATCATCCGCACGTTCCTGATCGACCCGATCGGGCTCGTGGAGGGCCTGGCGCACCCCGACGATGCCGACTCGGTGCCCGGCTTCCGGGGCGCCCGGTTCTCGCGCACGCGGCACTGCCTGCCGGCCATCGTGTCGCGCGTCTGGCAGGGCCGCGAGGCCGCCAAGCGCGACGGCAACAAGCCGCTGTCGCAGGCGCTCAAGATCATCATGAACGCGTTCTACGGCGTGCTCGGGTCCAGCGGCTGCCGGTTCTTCGACCCGCGGCTGGCGTCGTCGATCACCATGCGCGGGCACGAGATCATGCGCCAGACGCGCCAGCTGATCGAGGCACGCGGCTACGAGGTGATCTATGGCGATACCGATTCCACGTTCGTCTGGCTGCGCCGCGCGCGGACCGAGGACGACGCGGGCCAGATCGGCCGCAGCCTCGTGGCCTACGTCAACGACTGGTGGCGCGACCACCTGTGGCAGACCTACGGCCTGGAAAGCGCGCTGGAACTCCAGTTCGAGACCCACTTCCGCCGCTTCCTGATGCCGACCATCCGCGGCACCGACCTGGGCAGCAAGAAGCGCTACGCCGGCCAGGTGATGCGCCCCGACGGCCGCCTGGAGATGGTCTACAAGGGGCTGGAAACAGTACGCACGGACTGGTCGCCGCTGGCGCAGCAGTTCCAGCAGACGCTCTACGCCCGGATCTTCAACCGCGAGCCGTACCAGGAATACGTGCGCGACACGGTGCGCCGCACGCTGGCCGGCGAGCTGGACGACCTGCTGGTCTACCGCAAGCGGCTGCGCCGCCAGCTCGACGACTACCAGCGCAACGTGCCGCCGCACGTGCGCGCCGCCCGCATCGCCGATGCCTACAACGAGCGCCACGGCCGCCCGCGCCAGTACCAGAACGGCGGCTGGATCAGCTACCTGATGACGATGGCCGGCCCGGAGCCGCTGGAAACGCGCTCGGCGCCCATCGACTATGACCACTACGTCACGCGCCAGCTCCAGCCCATCGCCGACGCGATCCTGCCGTTCCTGGACGACGATTTCCAGACGCTGCTGACCGGCCAGATGGCGCTGTTTCCGTCCTGAACCGCCGGCGGGCGGGCGGCACGCAGGGTTTTCGCTGCGGTGCGACAACGGCGCAACCCGCTAGAATGGCCTGCCGGCGTCGCCTGACGCCGCCGCAAGAGCATCCGAAGAGACTCCCGTTCATGTCCGCCGTCGCCCCGAATCCTGCTGTTCCCTCCCCGTCCAAGGCCATGCGCTACGCCGCCAGCATGCTTGTGCTGCGCGACGGCCCGCAGGGCATGGAAATCCTGATGATGCGCCGCCCCCAGCGCGACGACGACCGCAGCGCGGGCGCGTTCGTGTTCCCGGGCGGCGTGCTCGACCCGCAGGACGCCGCGCTGCATCGGCTCTGCGCCGGGCTGGACGACACAGGCGCCAGTGCCCGGCTGGGCGTGGCGGCCAACGGGCTCGACTACTTCCTGTGCGCGGTGCGCGAGGCGTTCGAGGAAGCCGGCCTGCTCTACGCCTACGACGCCACCGGCCAGATCGTGCGGCTCGACGACCTGGACGCCGGCGTGCGCCAGCAGTTGCGCGAGGCGGCCGCCTATGGCGGCAAGGGTCTGGCACACGTCTGCGAGATGCTGGGCCTGCGGCTGGCCGTCGACCAGCTGGCCTACTGCGCCTACTGGCTGACGCCGCCGGGGCTGCCCAAGCGCTTCGACACGCGCTTCTTCATGGCCGTGGTGCCGCCGGGCCAGACCGCGATCCACGATGGCGTGGAGGCCGTGGAGCACCGCTGGATGCGCCCGGCCGACGTGATCGATCCCGTCAACAACCTCACGCTCGTCAACGCCACGCGGCGCATCCTGCAATCGATCGCCCATTTCGAGACGGCGCAGGCGTGCGTCGATTTCGCCAGGCAGCAGCGCAGCATCGCGCTGGTGATGCCGCGGCTGGCGCATGGGCCCAAGGGCCAGCGGCCGGTGATGCCCGACGAGCCGTGCTATGCCGAGATTGCCCGCATCGACCCGGACGGCGCCGCCCATGGCCGCTACGTGCTGGAGCCGGGGCTGCCGGTGCGGCTGTCCGAGCGCGTCTGGCGCGTGACGGCCAACAACGGCAACGTGATGACCGGGCCCGGCACCAACACCTACTTCGTGGCCGGCGCCGACAACTGCTGGGCCGTGATTGATCCGGGCCCGGAAGACGCGGCCCACTTCGACGCGGTCATGGCCGCCGCGCCGGGCCCCGTGAAATGGATCCTGGTCACGCATACCCATCTGGACCACTCGCCGGGCACGGTGCGGCTGCGCGCGGCCACGTCGGCGCCAGTCTGGGGCCGCACCACCGACGTCAAGGACCGCCAGGACCAGACCTTCCGGCCAGACCACATGCCCGTGCACGGCGACCGCATCGCGCTGGGCCCCGACACCACGCTGCGCGTGATCCACACGCCCGGCCATGCGTCGAACCACCTGTGCTTCCTGCTGGAAGAGGAAAAGACGCTGTTCACGGGCGACCACGTGATGCAGGGCTCGACCGTGGTCATCAACCCGCCCGACGGCGACATGGGCGCCTATCTGGCGTCGCTGCGCATGCTGCTGGACGAGGACCTCGAATGGATCGCCCCGGGGCACGGCTTTCTGATGCCGCGCCCGCACGACGCCATCCGCCTGCTGATCCGCCACCGCCTGCAACGCGAGGCCAAGGTGCTGAACGCTCTGCGCACGCTGTCACCGGCCGACGCCCCCACGCTGGTCACCAGCGTCTACGATGACGTGCCGGCCAGCAAGCACCCCATCGCGCTGCGGTCGATGCTGGCGCACCTGCGCAAGCTGGAAGCCGAGGGCGTGGCCAGCGAGGTGGATGGGGTGTGGGGGTTGCGGTAGGCGGGAGGGTTGTCAGGCGCCTGCCCTTTCCTCCGGTTGGGTACACGCCCGAAAGCTGACAGGCGGCCGTCCGCCGGGCCGTGAAATATCTGGATACCTTGACGCACTGGCGGCACTTGGGCCGGCTGCCTACAGTGACTTGCATCGCTGACTGCCCGAGAGCCTTGCCATGCCCAGACTCCTTGCTCCCCTGCTGCTGACACTGGCCACGTCGATGGCCGCCGGCGCCGCCCAGGCCGTCACCAAGTGCGAAGGCGCCGGTGACACGCTCTATACGTCCGGGGCCTGCCCGGCCGGCTACCGCAATGTCACGCCGTCGATGCGCGGCAACGTGACCACGGTGGCCAAGTCCGCCAAGGTCCGCAGCGACGAGCAGGCATACCTGAAGAACCGCGCCCAGATGGCCACGCAGATCGAGAACTGGGACGCCCGCGAGCAGGATCAGGACTGGCGCGCGCAGACCGCGTTCTGGAACCAGTGCCGGGCGCTGGAGTTCCAGGTGCGCGCGGCGGAGCGGGCCATGCATCAGACCGAGTACTGGAGCCACGCCGACCGCTATCGCGACGCCGTGCACGCGCTGCGCGCGGAGCAGTACGGCATGGGCTGCTATTTCTGACAGCGTGCGCGTCGGGGCATCGTAGTTCCTGCCGATATTAGCCACGCTTAGATCGCCATACAGAAAATTTCAGGCGAAATCGGGTCGGAATCACGTCTGCAGTCACATACAATCCGTTCCCATCCGGCCCGCCACGTCGCTTCGTCCAGGACCTTCGTGGCAACTGCGGTCGCAACCCACTCCTGTGAAGAAACATGCTGACTCTCACTGCGATCGTTGCGTATATGCTGGCCTGCATCGTTGCACTGGCTTTCGGTGTTCGCTGGATGATCAAGAACGATCCGCTGCTCAAACAGCCCCAGTTTCTGGATACGTCCTCAGGCCCTGACGACACGTCACGCTGACGCACCAGCGGCCATCGGCACGCCAACCGGCCGATCGCCCTGCCCCCTACGGAACGCCGGTCCACCCGACCGGCGTTTTGCTTTTTGTGGATGACCTTTTTTCGGCTCGCCGGCCCCCGCCCCCGCCCCCCCGCCCGGTAACGCGGCCGTCACGTGCATCCGTCCTACAGCCCGACCCGTTGCACGCCGACATTCCATCCCGCTGGCCGCCACTATGCTCTGAGCAGGCACCCATAACAGAGCCAGCGAGCCATGTCGACCGTCCCGCCCACCCCCGCCCTGCGGTCCCCGTCCGCGCCGGACCCGGCTGCGCGCGCGGCCGACCCAGCCCCGCCCACCCAGACGGGTGACGCGGCGGCGCGCGCCGGCATGTCGGACACGTCCGATACTGCCCAGGCCGCCAGCGAGCCGTCCGACCCGATTGCCGATCCGATTGAGGATGACCGCGCCGACGCCGGCAGCCCAGCCCTGGCCGCCGCTGCCGCCGCCCCGGTCACGATTCCCGATTTCACCCCGCCACCCTGGACGCGCTCCGTGCGCAGCGGCAGCCTGGCGCTGATTGTGCTGGCCACGCTGGCATCGCTCTACGCGCTGCACGTCGCCCGCGCGTTCGTGGTGCCCGTGGTGCTGGCCATCGTCATGGCCTACCTGCTCGACCCGATGGTGGCCTTGCTGCAGCGCCAGCGCGTGCCACGCGCCGTGGGCGCCACCGTCGTGCTGCTGGGGCTGCTGGGCATGGTGCTGTGCGGCGCCTACTTGCTGGAGGGCCAGGTGTCGTCGATCGTCGACCGGCTGCCCGAGATCGCCAGCAAGCTGTCGCGGTCGGTCGGGGCGCTGATGAGCGGCGACGATTCAGTGCTGCAGAAGGTGCGCCGGGCCGCCACCATCCTGGGCGGCACCGGGCAGCCACCGGCGCCGCGCGGCGCGCCCATCGTCGTGGAACGCGGCGGCGACGGCATCAACAACATGATCTGGGCCGGCTGGATGGGCGCCTTCGCGCTGATCGCGCAGGTCGTGGTGGTGCTGTTCCTGACGTGGTTCCTGCTGCTGGCCGGCGACATGTTCAAGCGCAAGTTCATCAAGATGGCCGGCAAGACCATCAGCCAGAAGAAAATCAGCGTGCATATGCTGGACGAGATCAACCGGCAGATCCAGCGCTACATGCTGATGCTGCTGGTCACCAATGCGTCGCTGGGCATCTGCACGTACATCCTGCTGCGCTACCTGTCGATCGACAACGCCGGCACCTGGGCGCTGGTGGCCAGCGTGCTGCACCTGGTGCCCTACTTCGGCTCGCTGGTGGTGGCCGTGTGCCTGGGCGTGGCCGGCTTCATGCAGTTCGGCACGCTGGCGGTGGCGGGCGCGGCGGCCGGCGGGTCGCTGGTCATCGCCACGCTGATCGGCAACGGCATGACCACGTGGATGACCGGCCGCATGGCCCGCATGAACGCCGTGGCCGTGTTCGTGTCGCTGCTGCTGTTCACGTGGCTGTGGGGCACCTGGGGCATGCTGCTGGCGATTCCGCTGGCGGTCATCGCCAAGGTCGTTGCGGACCACGTCGACGGCCTGGAGGTGCTGGCCGAGTTCCTTGGCGAATAAGCAGCCCGTCTCAGACGGCTCAGACCGTCCGCATCACCTCGGCATGGGTGCCGCGTAGCGTGCGCATGGCGTCGTCGCACTGCTGCGGCGACTCGGGATTGACCAGCACGGCCCAGCGGCCCCCGCGCACCGCCTCGCGCACGGGCGTGATCACCGCCTGGTGATCGGGCCGCGCCGTTACCAGCCCGCCGCCCATCATCCCCAGCATCGCGCCGATGAACGCGCCGACCAGACCGGCCGGCACCGGGTTCTGCGTCACCCACGCCACGTCCTGCAGGTACAGCACGGCCATCACCAGCAGCCCCAGGATCATCCCGCACGCCCCGAGCGTCAGGTGCGAGCGGACGGCCGTGCGCGCGATGCCGGCCTCGTCGGGCTCCAGCTTGCGGCCGAAGTGGGCCTCGTGCGGGTGGATCAACTTGACCTGCCCGGCGCTGAGCCGGGCACTGGTGCAGACCAGGTCGACGGCCTGCGCGGCATCCGCCTCGGTGTCGTAAAGCGCGGCGATGCGCGTGTTGGCGGCCTCGCCGGAAATCATGTTGCCTGTCATGTCTGGGCTCCTTGTCGTGTCGCCCTCCCGGTACGGGCATCCTTGCGCCGTTCTGATGCGATCTTCGGCGATCTGCGCGGATGCCTCCGATCCCATGCTAGCCATCGGCCGGGCCGCACCGCGTCGGCATCCGGCCGCGCGGCGCTGTAGGAAGACGCCGCATCGGCCAGCCGGCGCGGTTTCATCGGGCAAAACTTTGATGCGCCGCAGAATGACGGCGGGCCGTCCGTCTCCTATAAACCAACGGTTGCCGCATGCACCACGATTTCATTACACAAAACCCCGCCCGGAGGAGACGCATACGTGACCGTGCCCAGCACCTCGCTGCAGAAGGCGTGCCGCCTGCTGCGTGCGCTGTCCGACACCCGCAATGCCCGGCTGACCGACCTGGCCGCCGCCGCCAACGTGGACAAGGCGTCGGCGCTGCGGCTGCTGGAAACACTGGTGGCCGAGGGCATGGTCGAGCGCGATCCCGCTACCAAGGCGTTCTCGCCGGGGCGCGAGTGGCTGACGCTGCAGGCTGCGGCGCAGCAGCGGCTGGACATGCGCCCGCTGGTGCGCCCGGCGTTGATCCGGCTGGCGAACACGTTCGAGGACACCGCGATCCTGTCCGTGCCCAGCGGCTGGGAATCGGTCTGCCTGGAACTGCGGCTCGGCACCTTTCCGATCCGCGCCAACTATCTCGACGTCGGCAGCCGCCGCCCGCTGGGCGTGGGCGCCGGCAGCCTGGCGCTGCTGGCCGCGCTGCCTGACGACGAGGTCGACACGGTGCTCGACTGCATCGCCCCGTCGCTGAAACGCTATCCCCAGATCGACGCCGATGTGCTGCGCCGCCACGTGGCCACCACGCGCGCGCGCGGCTACGCGGTGCTGCTGGACGTGGTGGTGGAGCGCATGGGCGGCATCGGCATCGCCCTGCCCGGCCCGGACGGCTACCCGCTGGGCGCCATCAGCATCGCCGCGCTCAACGAGCGCATCGCCGACCGCGAGGCGGCGCTGGCCCGCGCGCTGCGGCGCGAGGCCGACACCATCGCCGCGCTGTGGCGGCACCCCATCCCACGACAACAGGAGGCATGAAGCATGCGCTGGAAGCAACGGCCGGAAGGCTCGAACTGGGGCGACTTTGGTCCCGACGATCAACTGGGCCGCGTCAACCTGATCGGCCCCGAACAGGTGGTCAGGGGCGCGCGCGAGATCCAGGCCGGGCTCAGCTTCTGCCTGTCGATGCCGCTGGACTACCCCGGCGGCAACAAACTCAACCCGCGCCGGCATCCGCCCCAGTTGCGGCCAACGTTCCGCGACGACATCCCGTACCTGAACTTCCCGCTGGCCAAGGTCAACCCGGCCGCCACCGACGTCATCAGCGACGACCAGGTGCTGTTGTGCCTGCAGTACTCCACGCAGTGGGATTCGCTGGCCCACGTGGGCGCGCTGTTCGATGCCGATGGCGACGGCCGGCCCGAGCGCGTCTACTACAACGGCTTCCGGGCCAACGACGACATCGTCGGGCCAGTGGACTACGCCGAGGACGACGACTTCGCGGCCCACGACTGCGGCCACGGCCACGCCAGCCACGCCGACGCGCTCGGCATCGAGAACTTCGCCGTCAAGGGCATGCAGGGCCGCGGCGTGCTGGTGGACCTGGCCGACGCTTTCGGCACCGATTTCCGCAACGTCGGCTACGACGACCTGATGCACGCCATGGAAGCCCGCCGCGTGGAGGTGGAGCGCGGCGACATGCTGCTGCTGCGCACCGGCTTTGCCGAGGTGGTGCTGTCGATGCAGCGCGACCCCGACGAGACCGTGCTGCACCATAGCTGCTGCGCACTGAACGGCCGCGACGACCGGCTGCTGAACTGGATCACCGATTCCGGCATCGCCGCACTGATCGCCGACAACTACGCGGTCGAGCGCTACCCGGCCCTGCCGCCTCCCGACGACGCCCGGACGCACCCGCTGCTGCCGCTGCACCACCACTGCCTGTTCAAGCTCGGCCTGCCGCTGGGCGAACTCTGGTACCTGCGCGACCTGGCCGACTGGCTGCGCGCCCACGGCCGCACCCGCTTCATGCTGACCGCGCCACCGCTGAGACTGCCGGGCGCCGTGGGATCACCGACCACGCCGGTGGCAACGGTGTAGACGTTTCAGACCGCCACGGTTTCAGCTCCCCTCTCCCGCGCGGCGGGAGATGGGTTGGGGAGAGGGCAAGGCGGCCCAAACCGCGACATCGGCATCCTGAAATGCCGAGCCGCTCCCCCGGCCCCTCTCCCGCCGTTCGGCAGAGGGAAGCAAACCGAAAGGCAATCCAGGCGCATCACAACACCGCACCACCCAAACCAAAACCCCCGGAGGAGACCATGCACCTCAATCGCCTGCTTACCGCCGCCGCGCTGGCCCTGGCCGCCGTGGCTGCGCACGCCCAGCCCAAGCCGGGCATTTCCGACGATGTGGTCAAGATCGGCCTGCTGCTCGACATGAGCGGGCTGTACGCGGACGTGACCGGCCGGGGCAGTGCCGCCGCCGCGCAGATGGCGATCGACGACTTTGGCGGCAAGGTGCTTGGCAAGAAGGTGGAGCTTGTGGTGGTCGACCACCAGAACAAGGCCGACATCGCCGCCAACAAGGCGCGCGAATGGTTCGATACCGACAAGGTCGACGCCATCCTGGACGTGGCCGCGTCCGCGCCGGCGCTGGCCGTGCTCGACGTCGCCAAGCAGAAGAACAAGGTGGTGGTGTTCTCCGGACCCGGCAGCGAGCGGATCACGAACGACCTCTGCACGCCGGTCTCCGTCCACTACGCCTACGACACCTACGCGCTGGCCAATACCACGGCCCGGGCGATGGTCCAGCGCGGCGGCAAGACGTGGTTCTTCCTGACCGCCGACTACGCGTTCGGCCACACGCTCCAGCAATCGGCCACCACGGTGGTCACCGAGGCCGGCGGGCAGGCGCTGGGCGCGGCCCGGCATCCGATCAATACCAGCGACTTCGCCTCGTACCTGCTCCAGGCACAGGCCAGCAAGGCCCAGGTGGTGGGGCTGGCCAACGCGGGCGGCGACACGGTCAATGCCATCAAGGCCGCCTCCGAGTTCGGCCTGACGCGCAACGGTACCCAGAAGATGGCCGGGCTGTTGCTCTACATCAACGACATCCACGCCATCGGCCTGAAGACGGCGCAGGGGCTGGTGCTGACCGAGGCGTTCTACTGGGACATGAACGACGCCACGCGGACGTGGTCGCGCAAGTACTTCGACAAGGTCAAGAAGATGCCGAACATGAGCCAGGCCGGCGTCTATTCGTCGGTCACGCACTACCTGAAATCCGTGCAGGCGGCCGGCACCGACGAGACGGCGCCCGTGATGAAGCAGATGAAGTCGCTGCCGATCAACGACTTCTTTGCCAAGAACGCGCGGATCCGCGAGGACGGCCGGATGATCCACGACATGTACCTGTTCGAGGTCAAGAAGCCCGAGGAATCCAAGTACCCGTGGGACTACTACAAGCTGCTGGCCACCGTGCCCGGCGACCAGGCGTTCATGCCGCCGGCCAAGTCCCAGTGCCCGCTTTTGAAGAAATGACGATGGCCGAGACGTATGTGCGCGGCGTCGGCAACACGCGCTTCGGCCGGCTGCCCGGCAGTACGCCGCTGACGCTGATGGCGCAGGCTGCCGATGCCGCGCTGGCGCACGCCGGCTTGCCGCGCGACCAGATCGACGGCGTGCTCTGCGGCTACGCCACCACGCTGCCGCACCTGATGCTGGCCGACCGCTTCTGCGAGTTCGCGTCGCTGCGGCCGGCCTACGCGCATGGCATGGCCGGCGGCGGCGCCACGGGCGGGCTGATGGCGATGCTGGCGCATGACCTGGTACGCAGCGGGCGATGCCGCAACGTGCTGGTCGTCGCCGGTGAGAATCGTCTTAGCGGCCAGAGCCGCGACCAGTCGGTGCAGACGCTGGCGCAGGTCGGCGAGCCCGAGATCGAGGTGCCGAACGGCGCCTCGGTGCCGGCCTACTACGCGCTGCTGGCATCGCGCTACCTGTTCGAGACCGGCCTGGACGCCGACGCGCTGTCCGACTTTGCCGTGCTGATGCGCGAGCACGCGGCCGGGCATCCCGACGCCCACCTGCGCGAGCCGCTGACGCTGGACGCCGCGCGTCAGGCGCGGCCCATCGCGTCGCCGCTGCGGCTGTCCGACTGCTGCCCGATCTCGGACGGCGCGGTGGCCATCGTCGTGTCGCCCGAACCGGGCCCCGGCCGCCCGGTGCGGATTGCCGGCGCCGGGCAGGCGCATCGCCACCAGCACCTGTGCGCCATCGACGACGTGATGACCACCGGCGCCGCCGACGCCGCCGGGCGGGCGTTGGCCGAGGCCGGCTGCACCGTAGCCGATATCGACACGCTCGCCATCTACGACTCGTTCACGATCACGCTGGTCATGCTGCTGGAAGAGATCGGCATCGCGCCACGCGGACAGGCGGTCGCGCGGCTGCGCGCGGGCGATTTCCGCGCCGATGGGCCGCTGCCGCTGAACACCCACGGCGGGCTGCTGGCGTTCGGCCATTCCGGCGTGGCCGGCGGGCTGATGCACCTGGCCGAGGCCGCGCGGCAACTGGCCGGCACGGCCGGCGCGCGGCAGGTGCCGCCGCACCGGCGCGCCCTGTTCCATGCCGACGGCGGCGTGCTGTCGTCCCATGTCAGCCTGATCCTGGAGGCCTCATGACATCGCCATTTTCCGAAGGCGTGGCCGCCGGCGTGGTCCGCTACCAGCACTGCAACGCCTGCGGCGCCTGGCAGCCCCTGCAACGCCATGCCTGCCGCCAGTGCGGCAGCCGCGCGCTGGTCTGGCGCGACAGCGGCGGGCTGGCGACGGTGCACGCCGTTACCGAGGTATTCCGCGGGCCGACCGAAGCCTTCCAGGCACTGGCGCCGTACACGCTGGTCATCGCCACGCTCGACGAAGGCCCGCGCGTGATGGGCCACGCCGCGCCGGGCACCGCCATCGGCGACCGTGTGCGCGCCAGCCGCTTCGACGTCGACGGCCAGCCGCTGCTGCGCTTCGTCCCCGCCTGACCGGCCCGCCTCACCCAGAACAACACCGAGACCACACCGATGTCCGACACCCTCTCCGCCCTGCTCGCCCCGCGTTCCGTTGCCATCGTCGGCGCGTCCGACAACATCCACAAGATCGGCGGCCGGCCTATCCACTATATGAAAGCGATGGGCTACGCCGGCACGATCTACCCGGTCAACCCGCAGCGCGAGACGCTGCAGGGGCTACGCGCCTATCCGTCGCTCGACGCGCTGCCCCAGGCGCCCGAGCTGGCCGTGATCGTGGTGGGCGGCGATGCGGCGGTGCAGGCCGTGGCCGACTGCGCGCGGCTGGGCGTGGGTGCGGCCATCGTCATTGCCTCCGGGTTCGGCGAGGCCGGCGAGAACGGCCGGCGCCAGCAGGACGACATGGTGCGCATCGCGCGCGGCGCCGGGCTACGCATCGTCGGGCCGAACAGCCAGGGGCTGGCGAACTTCGGCAATGGCGCCATCGCCAGTTTCTCGACCATGTTCATCGAAATTCCGCCAAAGGACGGGCCGGTCGCGGTGGTCAGCCAGAGCGGCGGCACGGCGGCGCTGGTGTACGGGCTGCTGCGGCACCAGGGCATCGGCGTGCGCCATGTGCACGCCACGGGCAACCAGGCCGACGTGACCGTCAGCGAACTGGCGCTGGCCGTGGCGCATGACCCCGACATCCGGCTGCTGCTGCTTTATCTGGAAACGCTGACCGACCCGGCCGTGCTGGCCGAGGCCGCCGCCGTGGCGCGGGCGCGCGGCGTGCCGGTGGTGGCGGTGAAATCGGGCCGCTCGCAGGCCGGCGCGCGCGCCGCGGCGTCGCACACGGGCGCCATGGCCAACGAGGACCGCGCGGTCGACGCCTTCCTGGCCCGCCACGGCATCTGGCGCGTCGACGACGCCCACGCGCTGGCCCGCTGCGCGCCGCTCTACCTGCGCGGCTGGCAGCCCGAGGGCCGCCGGCTCGTCGTCGTGAGCAACTCGGGCGCGAGCTGCGTGATGGCCACCGACAGCGCCGACGCGCTCGGCATCGGCATGGCGCCGCTGGCCCCGCCCACCCAATCCGCGCTGGCCGGCAAGCTGCCCGGCTTCGCCGCGACGGCCAACCCGGTCGACGTCACGGCCGCGCTGCTGACCAACAGCGGCCTGTTCGGCGACGTGCTGCCCATCGTCGGCGCCGATCCGGCTGCCGATTTCGTGCTGCTCGATATCCCGGTGGCCGGCATGGGCTACGACGTGCCGCGCTTTGCCCGCGACGCCGCGCAGTTTGCCGACACGGCGGGCAAGCCGATCGCCGTCGCCGCCTGGCAGGAATCGGTGGCCGGCGTGTTCCGCGCGGCCGGCGTGCCAACGTTCTTCCACGCCGCCGACGCGCTGGCCGCCTTCCACCAGCTCACCGCCCACCAGCAGTTGCTGCGCGATATCGCTGGCGAAACGGCCATGCCGACATCGGCACCGGCAGCCACGGTGCCGGCCCGGACGCTCAGCGAGGCCGCCAGCCTGGCCCGGCTGGCCAAGGCCGGCGTGCCCGTGGTCGAACACTACCTGTGCCAGACCGCCGAAGAGGCCGTGGCCGCCTGGCAACGGATCGGCGCCCCGGTCGCGGTCAAGGCCAGCTCGCCAGCCGTGCCACACAAGAGCGAACACGGGCTGGTCGCGCTGAACTGCAACAGCCGCGACGCCATCGTCGCCGCCTTTACCCAGCAGACCCAGACGCTCGACACGCTGCACGCGCCCTGCGAAGGCGTGATCGTCGCCCGCATGACGCGCGGCCAGCGCGAGTGCATGGTCGGCGCGCACTGGGACCCCACCTTCGGCGCCGTCCTGCTGATCGGCGACGGCGGCAAGTACGTCGAAACCCTGCGCGACACGGCCGTGCTGCTGGCCCCCGCCAGCCCCGCCACCATCGAACGCGCCGTCCGCCGCCTGCGCATCGCCCCCATCCTCGACGGCGTGCGCGGCGATCCCCCGCTGGACATCGCCGCCCTCTGCACCCTGGCCACGCAGGTCGGCCAACTAGTGTACGCGGCACAAGGCGGCATCCGGTCGGTCGACCTGAATCCGGTCATGCTGGGGGTGTCGGGGGCGGTGGTGGTGGATGGGTTGATGGAGGTGGCGGAGACCGACTTTCTCGGCGAATGCCACGGCGTTGGTTTGCGCCCCTCTCCCACAACGTGGTGAGAGGGGAGCAAAAAAACGCAGCCGGCGAATGTCATGCCGCCGGTTTTCTCCCCTCTCCCACAACGTGGGAGAGGGGCTGGGGGAGAGGGTGTTGAGGTGCTGCTTGCCGACAGGTCGCAATTTGAACCGCCGGCCCTCTCCCCCAACCCCTCTCCCGCGTGCGGGAGAGGGGAGCAAAAAAACGCCGCCGGCGAATGTCATGCCACTGGTTTTCTCCCCTCTCCCACAACGTGGGAGAGCGGCTGGGGGAGAGGGCGTTGAGGTGCTGCTTGCCGACAGGTCGCGATTTTGACCGCTGGCCCTCACCCCCGGCCCCTCTCCCGCGTGCGGGAGAGGGGAGCAAAAAACGCCGCCGGCGAATGTCATGCCACTGTTTTTCTCCCCTCTCCCACAACGTGGGAGAGGGGCTGGGGGAGAGGGTGTTGAGGTGCTGCTTGCCGACAGGTCGCAGTTTGAACCGCCGGCCCTCTCCCCCGGCCCCTCTCCCGCGTGCGGGAGAGGGGAGCAAAAAAACGCCGCCGGCGAATGTCATGCCGCCGGTTTTCTCCCCTCTCCCACAACGTGGGAGAGGGGAGCAAAAAACGCCGCCGGCGAATGTCATGCTACTGGTTTTCTCCCCTCTCCCACAACGTGGGAGAGGGGCTGGGGGAGAGGGTGTTGAGGTGCTGCTTGCCGATCTGTCGCGATTTTGACCGCTGGCCCTCTCCCCCAACCCCTCTCCCGCGTGCGGGAGAGGGGAGCAAGAACCAGGGCTCAACCTACCCCCAGCGCCTTCAGTGCGGCTTTCAGCGATGCGTCTTGCTCGGCCGCGTACAGGGCCAGTTCGTCGCTGACGGCGGCGCCCAGGGCGGCTTCGAAGGCGACGCGGTTGGGCGAGGCTTCCAGCGCGTCGCGGTTTTCGTCGCCGAGGTTCGACTGGAAGATGCCGGCGGCGCTGACGGGCAGGAAATCCTCGTACGTGATGGGTTCGGCCACGAGCGCGCCGGCCGCGATCAGGGCTTCGACGTCGGCGCCGTCGGCCGCGGTGTTGCCCACCTTGTAGCGGTAGTACGCCAGCCCTTCGCGCCGCATCTGGTCATGGTCGTCCGGGAACGCGCGGAACACCGACTCCAGCGTCTGGCGGTAGGCCGCCGCGTTGGACCCGTCGCCGGCCGGCGTGATGATCTGGCGCACCTCGTTCAGCAGCGCGTCGTAGCGCTGGCGGCCCTTGGGCGTCAGCGCCACGCCGCGTTGCTCGATCTCGCCAAAGCGCGCGGTATGGGTGCCGGCCTCGCCGCCATCGCGGAAGGTCACCGGCTCGCTCAGCGCCAGGAAGCTGGTCTGGCGCAGCAGGATCGGGCACTGGCGCGTGGGCGGGCCTTCCACCACGGCCTTGGGCTGGATGCCGCGCTCGGGCATCAGTGCCTGTACCACGTCGATGTCGAGCGTGCGCGGTGTCAGGTGGTTGATGTGCGGCCCCGGAAAGCACACGATGTCCGCGATCAGCGGATGGGTCTTGCGCAGCTTCCAGTACAGCTCGGCGTCCACGGTGGCGCGGCCGTGCCAGCGGAACGTCTCCAGCGCCTCGGCGACGAACTGCGCCGCGTCGGCGTCATCGAGCCCGCCCTGCTGCTCGGCGCGCTCGATCAGCGCCAGGCAGCCCGGCGTGAAGATCGACCGCGTGGCCAGCACGCCGGCCGCGGCGTCGCGCAGCGCGGCGTCCTGGATCAGGTCCAGCCGCAGCAGCGACGTGAACACGCGGAACGGGTTCTCGGCCAGGCCGGCCACGTCCTTGGGCCGGAACGCGGTGGAATGGACCGGCACGCCGGCCACGGACAGGTCGTAGTAGCCCACCGGGAACATGCCCATCACGGCGAACAGGCGGCGGATGGTGGCCAGTTCGGCGGGCGTGCCCACGCGGATGGCGCCGTGCCGCTCCACCTCGATCCGGGCCTCCTGCCCAGCGGCGCCGGCGGCGGCCGCGCCAATGCCGGCCAGCACGTCGGCGTTGACATCGGACACCAGCGTCATCAGCGTGCCGTATTGCGGCACCTCGGCGCGGTACATATCGGACATGGCGCGCGAGAACTGGGCGCGGATCTGGCTCGGGGACGTGAAAGCGGACATCGTCAGGCTATGGCTGTGGGGCGGATCGGAAAGCCGCCAAGTCTGGGCGGCGCCGCATGCCGCGACAAGCGATATTTGTGACGGACTTATTGCACTTTGCGCATCAAGTTGATGCCGCGCACTGGCGGCGCAGCCAGTCGGCAAAGCGCTCGGCCCTGTCGTTGCCCGCCCGCCATGTCACGAAGTACGCGCCCGACGGCCGCGCCGGGGCCTCGTCGGCAAAGGGCAGCGCCACGAGCTGGCCGGCGTCGATTTCCGCGCGCACCATCATCTCGGGCAGCACGGCCACGCCCAGGCCGCTGGCCGCCGCGCGGGTAATCATCGAGAACAGGTCGTAGCGCGGGCCCAGCCGGGCCTGGCGCCGGATGGCCTCGTCGGCGCCGCCAAACCAGTCGGGCCACGCTTCGGGCCGGCTTTGCAGATGCAGGCGCGGCAGCTTGAGCAGGTCTTCGCGGCGGCGCACCGGCTGCCCGGCCAGCAGCTGCGGGCTGCACACCGCGATCGAGCGCCCCTCGTCGAGCAGCCGGGCCGAGGCGTGGCCCTCCCATGGCCGTTCGCCGAAGTAGATGGCGGCATCGAACACGGAATCGGCAAAGTGGAACGGCTCGGGCCGGGCGTGGACGTTGACGACGATGCGCGGGTGGTCGTCGCGGAAACCGGCCAGGCGCGGGATCAGCCATTGCGTGGCGAAGGTGGGCACCACGGCCAGTTCCAGCACTTCCATGCCGCCGGCGCGCGAGGCCAGGTCGCGCGTGGCGCGTTCGATGGCCTTCAGTTCGGCGCGGATCTCGCGCACGTAGCGGTCGCCGTCGGCGGTCAGCACCACGCGCTGCTTGACCCGTTCGAAAAACCGCACGCCCAGGCGCGCTTCCAGCGCCTGAACTTGGCGCGAGATCGCGCTCTCGGTCACGTTCAGTTCGGCGGCGGCGCGCGTGAAGCTGCCGAGGCGGGCAGCGCTTTCGAGCATCTGGAGCGCGATCAGGCTGGGCAGGCGCATGGTCAGGCGGTATTCGGGCGGGGACGCGGGGGGTTGCCATTGTGGCACCGACGTCCCACCCACGGCCTTGAAATTTCCGATTCACTGTATATATTTACAGGTACTGTATGCATGAACAGTATCGGAACCTTCGGAGCCCTGGGAAATGGAAAACTTGATCCGTGTACAGAACGAATATGACCGTCAGGTGTTGATCTGGCTGCGCAGCCGCATTGGCGACGCCGCCCTGCTGACGGCCGCCCGCCGCGCCACCACGGATGGGAAAAAGCCTTACCTGTCAACGCTTTGCCGCATGCTGAACATCCGGCCGCCGTCGCGGCGCAGCTTTGCGGAAGAGGCGCGGAAGACGCATCGGGCGGTGGGCGAGCGGTATCTGGCGCAGATCCGGCAGATCCTGGCTGTGCCTGCGCGGCAGCGGGATGCCGGCCATGGAGAGGAGCGGCCGCAGGGGTCGCTGTTCTAGGCCGGTGTGCTAGGCAGTTTCCGGCGTTTAGTGGGAATTATTGGTTTTGAATAATTTGGGGTAAAAGTCGGTGGGGTGCTGGATGAGGCGCTTCGTGGCTTGGGGTATGGCGGGGTAAATGGGGATTTGTCTCGATTTGAACCGCTGGCCCTCACCCCCAACCCCTCTCCCGCAGGCGGGAGAGGGGAGACCACCATCGCTGAAATTCGGCTGCGAGCTCGACATCCCGATGTCTTGCTCCCCTCTCCCGCAATGCGGGAGAGGGGCTGGGGGTGAGGGCGTTGAGGCTCTGCTTGCCGACCAACATCGCGATTTGAGCCGCTGGCCCTCACCCCCAACCCCTCTCCCGCGGGCGGGAGAGGGGAGCAACCCCGGCGGTGAATTTCACGCTTCGGGCGATGGGCGATGGGCGATGGGCGATGTACTACCCCGCCCTCCTCCCTTACTTCGGCAGTTCCGTTACCCGCATGGCCGGTGTGATTTGCAGCGGGTCGGTCACCAGTTCCAGCACGGCCGGCTTGCCGGCCTGGGTGGCGCGGGCGAAGGCGGCGGCGAAGTCTTCGGTGCGTTCGACGCGTTCGGCCCAGGCGCCGCAGGCGCGGGCCATTTCCACGAAATCGGGGTTGACGATGGCCGTGCCGCTCTGGCGGCCGGGGTAGCGGCGTTCCTGGTGCATCCGGATCGTGCCGTACATGCGGTTGTTCACCACGATCGTGATCAGGTTGGCGCCGTGGGCGGCGGCGGTGGCGATTTCCTGCGGGTACATCAGGAAGCAGCCGTCGCCGGCAAAGCAGACCACGGTCTTTTCCGGAAACCGCAGCTTGGCGGCGATGGCGGCCGGCAGGCCGTAGCCCATCGCGCCGCAGGTGGGCGCCAGTTCCGTGCGCGGGCGCTTGTACGCGTAGAACCGGTGCAGCCAGACCGTGTAGTTGCCGGCGCCGTTCGACAGCATCGCGTCATCCGGCAGCACATCGTTCAGATGGGCCATGGCGGCGGCCATGTCGACGCCGGTCAGTTCCGCGTGCGGCTTGGGCGGCGTGACGAATGCCTGGTGGTCGGCGCGGGCGCCGGCGGTCCAGTCCTTCCAGGGGACGGTGGGCGGCGCGGGCAGCGACGCCAGCATTGCGGCGCCGGGCGCCACGCCGGCGTGGATCGGCAGCGCCGCCTGGTAGACCCGGCCCAGTTCGGTGCTGTCGGCGTGGATATGCACCAGCTTCTGCGCCGGCAGCGGCGGCGTGAGCAGCGTATAGGCGTCGGTGGCGATATCGCCCAGCCGGGTGCCGAATGCCACGATCAGGTCGGCCGTCCGCACGCGCTCGGCCAGCTTCGGGCTGACGCCCAGGCTCAGGTGGCCGACATAGTGCGGATCGCGGTTGTCGATCACGTCCTGGCGGCGGAACGCGCAGGCCACCGGCAAGTCCCACGCCGTCACGAACGCGGCGAAATCGCGTACGGCCTGGTCGGTCCAGTTGGCGCCGCCGGCAATCACGAGCGGGCGCCGGGCCGTCTGCAGCGCCTCCGCCAGCGCCCGGGCATCCTCGGCGCGCGGCGCGGCGGCCACGCTGCGGTATGGCGCGGCGTCGACCACCTCGACCATGCCGTCCAGCACGTCCTCGGGCAACGCCAGCACCACCGGGCCGGGGCGGCCCGACGTGGCCACCTGGAACGCGCGCGCCACCATCTCCGGAATCCGCGCCGGGTCGTCGATCTCGGCGGCCCACTTGGCCATCGATCCGAACACGGCGGCGTAGTCCACCTCCTGGAACGCCTCGCGGCCCTTGTGCTCGCGGGCAATCTGGCCGACGAACAGGATCATCGGCGTGGAGTCCTGCTGGGCGATATGGACGCCGATGCTGCCGTGCGTGGCGCCCGGGCCGCGCGTGACGAAGCAGATGCCGGGCCGGCCGGTCAGCTTGCCGTCGGCCTCGGCCATGTTGGCCGCGGCGCCCTCGTGCTTGCAGACCACGAGGTCGATGGCGGGCTGGTCGTGCAGCGCGTCCAGCACGTCCAGAAAGCTTTCGCCGGGCACGCAGAAGATGCGCTCGGTGCCGTGCAGGCGGAGCTGGTCGACGAGTACGCGGCCGCCGGTGCGGGCCGCTTGGGCAGGGGTGGAAGTCATGGCGAAGTCGGGGTCGGCGGGTGGGCAGTCGGCACGCTGGCAACTGAATGTCTGCGATTGTTCCGTTTGACGCGCGGCGCCGCGGGGCCTATCGTGCATTTCTGTTATGCAGATTCTGCAAGTCGGCCCGGCGGCCGACCGTGTAGATTTGCTGGCGGGCGCACGACAAGACGCCCCGGGCCGTCCGGCACGGTTTCTCCCCGGAAACCGCCTGGCAGCACCGCAAGCACACTGGAATGCCGTACCCCGACGTTCGCGCAAACAGGAGACACAGCATGCGTTTTTCCACCCGATTCATGCGGCCCGTGCTGGCCGTGCTTTGTACCGGCTGCATGGCCGCCGCCCAGCAGGCCGGCGCGCAGGCCGCCGATCCCTACCCCAGCAAGCCGATTACGTACGTCGTGCCGTTCGCCGCCGGCGGCACCACCGACCTGCTGGGCCGGCTGATCGGCCAGAAGCTGTCGGCGGCGCTGGGCCAGTCGGTGGTCGTGGAAAACCGCGCCGGCGCCGGCGGCAACATCGGCTCGGACTACGTGGCCAAGGCCGCGCCGGACGGCTACACGCTGCTGGGCGGCACCATCAGCTCGCACGCGATCAACGTGAGCCTGTATCCGAAGATGCCGTACGACCCCATCCGCAACTTCCAGCCCATCACGCTGATCGGCACGCTGCCGAACGTGCTGGTGGTCAACAGCAGCAGCCCGTGGAAGAGCGTGCAGGACGTGATTGCCGCCGCCAAGGCCAAGCCGGGCGCGGTCAATTTCGGCTCGTCGGGCAACGGCACGTCGCAGCATCTGGCGGCGGAACTGTTCGCCAACATGGCCGGGCTGCGCATGACCCACGTGCCGTACAAGGGCAGCAGCCAGGCGGTGCAGGCGCTGCTGGGCAACCAGGTGGACCTGGTGTTCGAGAACAGCCTGGCGGCCATCCCGATGATCCAGTCCGGCAAGTTCCGCGCGCTGGCCACCACCGGCCCCAAGCGCGCCGGCGAGCTGCCCGACGTGCCGACCATGGACGAAGCCGGGCTCAAGGGCTACGAGATCGTGTCGTGGCAGGCGATCTTCGCGCCGGCTGGCACGCCCAGGCCTGTTGTCGACAAGCTGTCGACCGAGATCGGCAAGATCATCCGCCAGCCGGACGTGCGGGCCAAGCTGGCGTCGATGGGCGTGGAGCCGTCCGGCGCCGGCCCCGCCGAACTCGGCAGTTTCCAGAAAAGCGAAGTCGCCAAATGGGCCAACCTGATCAAGGTGGCCAACATCCACCTGGAGTAAGCATGAGCGATCACCGCATTCCCACCGCCGGACTGCACCAGTGGGTTGTCGACCTGTGGCTGGCCGCCGGGTCCGACGCCCGCGAGGCCGCGCTGACCGCCGATCACCTGGTCGGCGCCAACCTGGCCGGCCACGATTCGCACGGCGTGGGCATGATCCCGAAGTACGTGATGTCGTGGCAGGCCGACCAGCTTCAGCTCAACCAGCAGGTCAGCGTGGTGCACGAATCGGGCGGCATCCTGAGCCTGGACGGCAACCGCGGCATGGGCCAGGCCGTGACCGAGCAGGCGATGCGGCTGGGCATCGCCCGCGCGCAGGAACACGGCGTGTGCGTGCTGGGGCTGCGCCGCTCGCACCATCTGGGGCGCGTGGGCCACTGGGCCGAGCAGGCCACGGCCGCCGGCATGATCTCGATCCACTTCGTCAACGTGCTGTCCAAGCCCATCGTGGCGCCGCACGGCGGCTACGACGCGCGCTTTGGCACCAACCCGTTCACGATCGGCGTGCCGGTGGCCGGGCAGCCGCCGCTGGTGCTGGACTTTGCCACCAGCGCCATCGCGCTGGGCAAGGTGCGCGTGGCCAACAACAAGAGCGTGCCCGTGCCGCCCGGCTGCCTGATGGACCCGCACGGCCATCCCACCGACGACCCGGCCGTGATGTTCCCGCACCCGGGCACGCCGCAGGGCGCGCTGCGCACGTTCGGCGAGCACAAGGGCTACGTGCTGGCCGTGATGTGCGAGCTGCTGGGCGCGGCCGTGACCGGCGGGCACACGATCCGCCCGGCGACGCTCACGCACGAGCACGCGGTCTGGAACAACATGCTGGCGATCATCTTCGACCCCGCGCGGCTGGGCAGCAGCACGACGTTCGGCCACGAGGTGGAAGCGTTCGTCGAATGGATGAAGGCGTCACGGCTGCAGCCCGGCAACGACGCCATCCGCCTGCCCGGCGACCCCGAGCGCGCGTGGCGCCGTGCCCGCGCCGAAGCCATTCCCGTGGACAGCAGCACGCTGGCCCAGCTTGACGATGCGGCCGCGCGCGTGCTGCAGGCGCGTGGCAAGTCGCCCGGCCCGCTGTCCGCGCTGGCCGCAGACTGAACAGGAGACCCCCGCATGACCACCACCCCTCACCTGCCGCAGATCCACCCGCTGCCCAACCGCTTCCGGGCCGACGTGCTGGCGCGCAAGCGGCTGATCGGCCTGTGGAGTTCGCTGGGCCAGCCCGTGACCAGCGAGATCGTCGGGCTGGCCGGCTTCGACTGGCTGCTGCTCGATGGCGAGCATTCGCCCAACGACGTGCTGACGTTCGCGCCGCAGCTGATGGCGCTCAAGGACAGCACCAGCGCGCCGGTCGTGCGCCCGCCGTGGAACGACCCGGTCATGATCAAGCGGCTGCTCGACATCGGCTTCTACAACTTCCTGATCCCGTTCGTGGAATCGGCCGACGAGGCGCGCCGCGCGGTGCGGGCCACGCGCTATCCGCCCGATGGCATCCGCGGCGTGTCGGGCGTGCAGCGGCAGAACCGCTTCGGCACCCTGCCCGACTTCTTCCAGACCATCAACGACAACATCTGCGTGCTGGTGCAGGTGGAAAGCCGAAAGGGCGTGGACAATATCGACGAGATCTGCGCGGAGCCGGGCGTCGACGGCATCTTCATCGGCCCGAACGACCTGGCGGCGGCCTACGGCCACCTGGGCAACCCGAACCACCCGGACGTGCAGGCGGCCGTGCAGCAGATCTACGACGCGGCCAACCGCGCCGGCAAGGCCATCGGCACGCTGGCCCCGGCGGAGGCCGACGCGCGGCGCTACCTGGACATGGGCGCGCATTTCGTTGCCGTGGGCCTGGACCACGTGCTGCTGCGCGATGCGGCACGCGCGCTGCGCGAACGCTTTGCGTCCTGAAACTTCATTTCGATACGGATAGGAACATGAGCAAGCTCGGATTCATCGGACTGGGCGTCATGGGCAAGCCCATGGCGGAACATTTGCAGGCCGGCGGCCACACCG
The DNA here is from genome assembly GCF_003854935.1 of Cupriavidus pauculus. Classification (NCBI taxonomy): domain Bacteria; kingdom Pseudomonadati; phylum Pseudomonadota; class Betaproteobacteria; order Burkholderiales; family Burkholderiaceae; genus Cupriavidus; species Cupriavidus pauculus. The sequence continues at coordinate 2,596,755 of NZ_CP033969.1, read as the reverse complement.
TGCACGCGCACACGCGCAGCGGCGTGCCGCAGGACCTGCTGGACAAGGGCGTGCAGGCGTGCGCCAGCGCCACCGAGGTGGCCCGGCAGGCCGACGTGATCTTCCTGATGCTGCCCGATACGCCCGACGTGGCGCGCGTGCTGTTCGGCGAGGGCGGCGTGGCCGAGGGGCTGAGCGCCGGCAAGATCGTGGTGGACATGAGCTCGATCTCGCCCATCGAGACGCGCGCGTTTGCGAAGAAGATCGAGGCGCTGGGCTGCGATTACGTCGACGCGCCGGTCTCGGGCGGCGAGGTGGGCGCCAAGGCCGCCACGCTGTCTATCATGGCCGGCGGCAAGCAGGACGTCTTCGACAAGGTGCTGCCGCTGCTGCAACGGATGGGCAAGAACATCACGCTGGTGGGCAACGTCGGGGACGGCCAGGTGGCCAAGGTGGCCAACCAGGTGATTGTGGCGCTGACCATCGAGGCCGTCAGCGAGGCGCTGGTGCTGGCCGCCAAGGCTGGTGCCGACCCGGCGCGCGTGCGGCAGGCGCTGATGGGCGGCTTTGCCAGCTCCAAGATTCTGGAGGTCCATGGCGAGCGGATGATCCAGCGCACGTTCAACCCGGGCTTCCGCATCGAACTGCACCAGAAGGACCTGAACCTGGCGCTGTCGACGGCCAAGGAACTGGGGCTGGGGCTGCCGAACACGGCCTCGACGCAGCAACTGTTCAACGTCTGCGTGGCGCAGGGCGGCGCGGGCTGGGACCATTCCGGGCTGGTCAAGGCCATCGAGCATTTGTCGTCGTTCGCCATCGGCGACAAGGCGGGCTGAGAGCGGCATGACATCGCCCATGGGCCCGGCGCTCAATTCCGACGACCTGGCGTGCTTTGTCTGCGTGGCCAACACGCAGAGCATCTCGCGCGCGGCGCTGGAACTGGGCGCGGACCAGTCGACCGTGAGCCGCCAGATCGCGCGGCTGGAGACGGCGCTGGACACGCGCCTGTTTCATCGCAGCGGACGCGGCGTGGTGCTGACCGAAGCCGGCTCCACGCTGCTGGGCTACGCGCGGCAGGTGGCCGCCACGCTGACCGAGGCACGCGCGGCCGTGCGGGCGTCGACCGCGCAGGGCCCGTCGCAACTGGTCATCGCCGCGCAGCCGACCATCGCCAACACGGCGTTCGCGGCCATCGGCACCGCGCTCAAGCAGCGGTTTCCGGCAACCAGGCTGCGGTTCGTGGAGGGGCTGGCCAATCCGGTGCTTGCGTGGCTGGCGGCCGGCGAGATCGACGTCGCCCTGCTCTACCTGCCCGAGCAGCAGGGCGCGCTGAAGGTGGATGTGCTGCTGGAAGAAGACCTGACGCTGGTCGCGCCGACGTCATGGAGCCATCTGGGCCCAACGTTCCCGGCGCGGCGCCTGGGCGAGGTGCCGCTGATCCTGCCCAGCACGGCCAACGGCCTGCGCGTGCTGGCCGAATCGCTGGCCACGCGCGTCGGCACCACGCTGAACATGGCGATGGAGTGCGATGCGTCCAACACGGTGGCGATGCGGCTCGTGGAAGACGGTTGCGGCGCCACGCTGCTGCCGTTTGCCGCCGTGGCCGACCGCGTGGCACAGGGCCGCCTGCACTCCGCGCGGATCATCGATCCGGTGGTGACGCGGCAGGTCGCCATGACCACGGCCCGCAATCGCCCGGTGGTGCCCGAGCTGTGGGACATCATGCAGACGGTGCGGCAGTCCGTGCGGAATATCGTGATGTCGGGGGCGTGGCCGGGAGCGCGGCTGGTGTAGGGGAAAGGCTGTGGGGGGGGGAGGAGACGCTGCTGGGTTGCTCCCCTCTCCCGCCTGCGGGAGAGGGGCTGGGGGTGAGGGCCGGCGGTTCAAGCCGAGACAAGTCGCTGATTGCACCGCAACGCCCTCACCCCCGACCCCTCTCCCGCGATGCGGGAGAGGGGAGCCAACCGCGCCTTACTGCTTCGTCGTCCCGCTCTGCAGTTCGGCCTTGGCGGCCTCGTCGGCGGCCTTCTTGGCGTCCTTGCGTTCGGCCTTGGCGGCGCCGACTTCCTGCTTGTATTCGCCCTTGGCGGCCGACTTCTCGGCCTTGTACTGGTCATTGGCGGCCTTGCGGGCCTCGCGGCGCTCCACCAGCGGGTCCTTCGGCGGCTGGAGCTGGACGGTGCCCGGGGGCACCGCGGTGGTGGTGCCGGCCGGAGCGGTCGTGGTCTGGGCAAAGGCCGAGGCGGAGATCATGCCGGCTGCCAGGGCGCCAATCAGCGAAGCGGTGCGGATGGTTCGTTGCTTAGACATGTGAGACCTCTCAGGTGGTTGTTATCGAAAAAACGCGGCCCGTGTTGCCTGCCGCGTGCCCAGTTTAGAAGCGGTGCCGTGGTCCGCGTGCCGCATTCACACAACTCCTTACAAAAACTCGCCTGCGCTGACAGACATCGACTGACAACACCACAGTTTTTGTCGAATTTTGCGAATTTCGTGCCTTGCTCCCTGCTGGCATGTCGCCCAAACTGAACCGCATCGACCACGCCGTCAGGAGTCGCCATGCATCTCGAAGGTTCATGCCAGTGCGGTGCCGTGCAGTTCAGCCTGGAGTCCGATTCGCCCTACCCCTACATGCGTTGCCACTGCTCGATCTGCCGCAAGACCGGCGGCAGCGGCGGCTTTGGCATCAACCTGGGCGGCGATGCCCACTCGCTGCGCGTGAGCGGCCAGGAACATGTGGCGCACTTTCACGCCGTGATCCGCGAGCCGGGCAAGCGGCCGAAGCGATCGAAGGGATACCGGCACTTCTGCAGGCAGTGCGGCAGCCCGCTCTGGATGTGGGACCCGCGCTGGCCCGATCTGGTCCACCCCTACGCCGGCGCCATCGACACGCCGCTGCCCCGGCCGCCCGATGTGGTCGAGGCCGGGCTGGACTACGTGGCGCCGTGGGTTGAGGTGCCGCGCGGCAAGGGCCATCGCCATGTGGGCACGTGGCCGGAGGAATCGCTGCGCGAATGGCATGCGCGGCACGGGCTGCTGTCGTCCGTGGGCGCTGCAGAATCCGACGGCTAATCGGACGGTTTCCGACAGGCCCTGGCCGCCGCGCTGACATACTTCGCGCCCGCGCGATCCTATGCTCCAGGCAGCAACGACGCCGCAACCCAGGAGCCTGCGATGCGCGAATATTTGATCTACCCGATGGCCTCGCTATTCGCGATCGCGGCGGTGACGCTGCTGGTCGGATGTGGCGAATCGGCCAAGCTGCCCGACGCCGCCGGCTACGGCCCGGCCCCCAAGCTGCCGGCGCCGCACAAGACCATGGTGCCCACCGTCCACGTGGCCCCGGCCAAGGGCTGGGACAACGGCAAGGCGCCCACGGCCGCGCAGGGCATGCGCGTGGCCGCGTTTGCCGACCAGCTCGAACATCCGCGCTGGCTCTACGTGCTGCCCAACGGCGACGTGCTGGTGGCCGAGACCGACGCCCCGCCCAAGCCCGACGACGGCAAGGGCATCAAGGGCTGGGTCATGAAGATGCTGATGAAGCGGGCCGGCTCGAACACGCCCAGCGCCAACCGCATCACGCTGCTGCGCGACACCGACGGCGATGGCGTGGCCGACCAGCGGTCGGTCTTCCTGCAGAACCTGAACTCGCCGTTCGGCATGGCGCTGGTCGGCGAGGATTTCTATGTCGCCAACACCGACGCCGTGGTGCGCTTCCGCTATACGGCCGGGCAGACCAGCATCACCGAGCCGGGCCAGAAGGTGGTGGACCTGCCGGCCGGCCCGCTGAACCACCACTGGACCAAGAACATCATCGCCAGCCCCGACGGCAGCAAGCTGTACGTGACGGTAGGGTCCAACAGCAACGTCGCCGAGAACGGCATCGACAAGGAAGCGGGCCGCGCGGCCATCTGGGAAGTCGACCGGCAGAGCGGCCAGCATCGTATTTTCGCCAGCGGGCTGCGCAATCCGAACGGCATGGCCTGGGAGCCGACCACCAAGGCGCTCTGGACGTCGGTCAACGAGCGCGACGAGATTGGCAGCGACCTCGTGCCCGACTACATCACGTCGGTCCGTGACGGCGGGTTCTACGGCTGGCCGTACAGCTACTACGGCCAGCACGTCGACGAACGCGTCAAGCCGCCCGCGCCGGACATGGTGGCCAAGGCCATCATCCCGGACTACGCCGTCGGTGCCCACACGGCCGCGCTGGGCCTGACCGGGGCCACCGGCAACAGCCTGCCTGCACAGTTCCAGAACGGCATGTTCGTCAGCCAGCATGGCTCATGGAACCGCAAACCGCGCGCCGGCTACAAGGTGATCTTCGTCCAGTTCGACCAGGGCAAGCCGGTCGGCGCCCCGCTGGACGTGCTCGGCGGCTTCCTCGACAACGAAGGCAACGCCCAGGGCCGCCCCGTCGGCGTAGCCATCGACAAGCGCGGCGGGCTGCTGGTGGCGGATGACGTGGGGAACCGGGTGTGGCGGGTGAGCGGGGGGAGTTGAGCACCGTCTTTGCTCACATCTTCGCGATATCGAGCCTGAATCTTGCGCTTGTTGTCTCCCCTCTCCCACAGCGTGGGAGAGGGGCCGGGGGAGAGGGTGTTGAGGCGCTGCTTGCCGACAGGTTGCAACTTGAACCGCCGGCCCTCTCCCCCAACCCCTCTCCCGCGCGCGGGAGAGGGGAGCAAAACCACAGGCGTGGAAGCGCAAACCGTGGAAGCGCAAACCGCTCGCGGGAGAGGGGAGCAAGCCAACGGCAATTTCGCCCCTACCCCTTCAGCAAATTCCCCCGCGCGCGCTGCAGGAACTCCAGGAACTGCTCGATCTCCGTCTCGGAGAATCCGCCCAGCGCCTGCGCCGTGACCACGTCGCCCACGTCCCTTGCGGCGTCCAGGGCCAGGTCGGCTTTCTCCGTCAGGCGGACCATGCGTTCGCGGCGGTCGTCGGGGTTCGGGCGGCGGGCGATCCAGCCGCCCTCTTCCATGCGGTCCAGCAGGCGGCCGGCGGAAATCGGCGCCACTTCCATCAGGTCCGCCAGCGCGGCCTGGTTCATCTCGCCGTGGAACGACAGGTAGGCCATGGCGCGATACTGGGCCCGCGTCAGGTCCAGCGACGCGCGCGACAGGTCGTCGAAGCGCTTGCCCGACAGCCGGCCCACGTCCGCTACCAGAAAGCCGAAGCGCTTTTCAAGGTTCTTTTCCATGCGCGCGATTATAGGGAGTTGCGCGATTCGGTTTGCTGACGAAAACCCTGATCCTTTCGACATTGCCCGGCGCGCGTGGCGCGTGCGCACGCGCCATGGGATTGCGCTAAGCTGGGCGCCAACCTGGCCCTGTTCCGGAGCGGCGATGCCGACCTACGACTACCGATGCGGTACCTGCGGAGATTTCTCCGAATTGCGGCCGATGGCCCGCCGCGACGAGCCGGCCGTCTGCCCCGGCTGCGGCGGCGTGGCGGCGCGGGCGCTGGTAGCGGCGCCGGGGCTGGCCGGTGGCTCGGCCGACGCCGGCGCGGCCAGCCACGGCGCGGCGTGCGCGTGCTGCGGGCCGGTCAAGCTCGCAGGACGCGCGGGCGGCGGCGGATGGAGCCGCTAGTCTTACCGATCCACCGGCGCCAGCCGGCGCATCCCCGGCTTTGGCAATCTCCTTGTTAGCCAAAGCCAATTGGGAATAATTCTCAACAACCCCCTAGAATGCAGTATCGGGGTCGTGCGATCCCTCGCCCTCCTCTGGATCACCTGGACGCCACCATGCCCCCGCCCACCGATTCCGCCGCCCTGCCCGCCGCGCCACCCGCGCGGCGGTCGCGTGTTGCCTTCCTGGGGGCGGGCGCGCTGGTGGCCGTCGGCTACATGGACCCCGGCAACTGGGCCACGGCCATCGCCGGGGGCGCCAAGTACGGGTACAGCCTGCTGACCGTCGTCGCGCTGTCCAGTCTCGTGGCGATGCTGCTGCAATGGATTGCCGCGCGCGTCGGCGTGGTTACCGGGCGCGACCTGGCGCAACTGTGCCGCGAACGGTTTCCGCGCCGCGTGACGCTGGGGCTCTGGGTGGCCAGCGAGATCGCGATCATCGCCTGCGACGTGGCCGAGGTGGTCGGCAGCGCCGTGGCGCTCCAGCTGCTGTTCCACGTCAAGCTCTGGGTCGGCGTGCTGATTGCCGCCGTCGTCACCATCGTCATGCTGGCGGTGCAGCGCTACGGCCAGCGCACCATGGAGGCCATGGTGGCCGGGCTGATCCTGATGGTGGCCCTGTGCTTCGTCGCCCAACTGGCCATGGCGCAGCCCGAATGGGCCGCCGTGCTGGGCGGCATGGCGCCGTCGGCCGATCTGGTGCGCGACGCCGGCATGCTCTGGCTGGCCGCCGGCATCGTCGGCGCCACAGTCATGCCGCACAACCTCTATCTGCATTCGTCGCTGGTGCGCCGCTTCACGCCGCCGCCCGGCACCCGCACCGCGCGCCGCCGCACGTTCGTCGAAGTGCTCGGCGGCATGAACCTCGACACCTTCGGATCGCTCGGTTTCGCGTTCCTGATCAACGCCGCGCTGCTGATCCTGGCCGCTTCGGTGTTCCACGCCAACGGCCTGACCGACGTGGAAGACCTGGCCGACGCGCACCGCCTGCTGGCTCCGCTGCTGCATTCGGACCTGGCCAGCCTGCTGTTCGCCGTGGCGCTGCTGGCCTGCGGGCTCAATTCCACGCTGACTGGCACGCTGGCCGGGCAGGCCGTGATGGAAGGCTTCCTGGACCTGAAGATGTCGCGCATGCGCCGCGCGCTGCTGACGCGGGCCGTGGCCATCGTGCCGGCGCTGGCGGCGGTGTGGGTGTTCGGCGAGCACGGCTCGGCCAGCCTGCTCGTGGCCAGCCAGGTGGTGCTGAGCCTGACGCTGCCGCTGGCCGTGGTGCCGCTGATCCTGTTCGGCGCCGACCGCCGCCTGATGGGCGCCTGGCGCGTGCGCGGCGTACCGCTGGTGCTGGCCGCCGCGTCGGCGCTGCTGATCATCCTGCTCAATGGCGCGCTGCTGTGGCAGACGGCCATGGCCTGAGCCCGGCGCCGTACCTTCCGCCTACACCGCCGCGGGCGCCTCGGCCGCTTCGGCACCGGACTGTTCGTTGACCCAGATGCCACGCCGCGCCAGGATGCTGGCCGGCGGCGCCGGGCGCTGGTACAGGTAGCCCTGCGCCCAGTCCACGCCGGCCTCGGCAATCAGTGCGTGCTGGGCCTCGGTCTCAATCCCCTCCGCAATCACCACCAGATGGAAATGGTGCGCCATGCTGACGATGCTGCGCAGCAACGCGCGGGCGTTGGCGTCCACGTCCTGCGTGAATTGGCGGTCGATCTTCAGATAGTCGAACGGCAGGCTGCGGATCAGGTCGAGGTTGCTGTTGCGCGTGCCGAAGTCGTCCACGGCCAGCCGGATGCCCGATTCGTGCAGCCGGTCGAATGCCTCGCGCGTGGCGCCGCTGTCGCCCAGCAGGTGGCGCTCGGTAATCTCCAGCACCAGCCCGGAGCCGTCCGGCATGGCGCGCTGCAGCGCGTCCAGGTCGTGCAGGAAGGTGCGGCGGCGCAGGTTCAGCGGCGCGGCGTTGACGGCCATGTGCAGCGGCGCCAGCGGGCCGTAGCGGTTCATGTCTTCCACCACGCGGCGCAGCACGAAATGCGTGATGTCGTCGATCAGTGGCGTGGACTCGATGGTCTCGATGTACGACCCCGGCGGAATGCTGCCCCAGCGCGGATGCTGCCAGCGCAGCAGCGCCTCGGCGCCGATCCAGCGCCGGGAACCCACCTCGACGATGGGCTGGTACGCCACATGGAAATCCCCGCGCCGCAGCGACTGGCGCACCGCCTGCATCAGCAGCCGGCGCGGCGCGGCCACCAGCAGGAACAGCGCCACCGCCAGCAGCCCGCCCAGCAGGCCAATGGCGCCGTACAGCAGATCGTACTTGCGGCGCACCGTGGTCACGTAGTCGGCCGACGCGGCCACGTGCACCTGCATCGGCCACGCCGTGGAGCGCGACGTCACGCCGCCGCCGGCCACCTTGACCGGCGCCGCCAGAAATGTCCCATCGTGATAGATCGACGCCTGCCCCACGCTGAGCACGACTTCCGACGCCCCGAAGGCCAGGCCGTGCGACAGCGTATCGGTCACGTAGCGCCCGTCGATCAGCAGGAAGGTGCCGCTGCCGGGCTGCCCCGGCTGCTGCAGGAACATTGCCAGCGCCGGCGCGTACGTGCGGAACGGGGTGCCCTGCACCAGCATCAGCCGCTGGGGCGTGCCGGTATCGAGGTCGCGGAAGTAGTAGTCCAGCGGCACGCTGACCGCGCCGCGCGTGGACGAGCAATAGATCACCCCGCGTTCGGCGATGCCGACCGCGCGGATGTACGGGATGAAGCTCTGCGCGGTGCCCAGCGGCTGCTCGATCTGGCCGCACGGCTGGCCCGCCAGCTTGGCGGCGTGCTGGCGGCCCTGCGTGCCGGCGGTCTCGACCATGCGGTCCAGCGCCGCCACGATCTCGGTGCCGATGCCCACCTCGCGCTGCGTGACAATGCGGTCCACCTGCCGCCTGCCCAGCGCCACGGCCACCGCGACGAAGCACAGGCACGTGAAGATCCACACCAGCAGCGTCATCGGCGACACATGCCAGCCGCCAAAACGCTCGCTCCAGAAATTCGAAGCCAAAAGTCCCCTCGTCGTTGTCGATGCCCGTTTCCGCAGATTGTGGGGCGGATGGACGTATGAATACTGTCGGTGGCACGCCTACACGGAAGTGGAGACCGCGGCAAAGTGTCGGTGACGGCACCGGCCTACAACACGGGTTCGAGCTTGCGATACTGGTTGTAGTGCCGGATGGCACGATGCGGGTCGCCGAGCGCTTCGTGCAGCCGCGCGGCGTTGTAGTGGGCATCGGCAAAGTCGGGCGCCAGCGCGATGCAGGCGTGGTAGCTCTGCAACGCCTCGCGCATCGAACCGGCATCCTCCAGTGCCACGCCCAGGTTGAAATGAATTAACGGCTGGCGAGGCAGATAACTAAGGGCTTGGCGGTACTGCGCGATGGCCTCGGCCAGCCGCCCCTGGTCGCACAGCAGGCAGCCGAGATTGAGCCACGCATCGAGGAAATCGGGCGCCTGGGCCACGGCCGTGCGGTACGCGGCTTCGGCTTCACCCAGCGACACGGGCTCCAGCGCGACGCCGCGATCGAACCACGCGACCGGATCGTCGGGGTGGCTGGCAGCGATGGGGTCGGGCGCGGGCCGGCGGCGCAGGTCCACCACCTCGGCGGCGTCGTGGCCGGGCGCGTCATCGAAATCGAGCACGAACTGGCCCGAATCGACATGCCAGCGCCCGCGCCGGTCCTGCACGGCCACGTCGCCGCCCACGGCCGTCACGCGCAGGCCGGTGGGCGGGCGGCCCTCGCCCAGGCCCTGCAGGCGGCGCAGGGACCGCGTGACGTGGCGCGTGGGGATGCCTGCCTCGCGCAGCGACTGCGCGGTGCGCAGCAGCACCACGTCCTGGAAGCTGAAACGGTACTCGCGCCGCGCGCCGCGCCGGGGCGCGATCACGCCGGCGGCGATCAGCGCGGTGATGACGGTGCGCGAGATGCCCAGCAACGCCTGGACATCCCGCATCGAATACGCTTGCATGGGCTACTTGCGCGCCGCCCGCTTGGGGGTCTCGGCGGGGGCTGCGGCCGCGCGGCGGGCGGTCTTGCGGGCCGGGGCCTCGGCCGGCGCCGCAGCCTTGGCGGCGGCCTTGCCGGTGGATTTGGCCGGCGCCTGCGCGGCCGGCTGGCGCTTGTTGGCGCCGATGCTCTTGCGCAGCGCTTCCATCAGGTCGATCACCTCGCCGCCGGACGGCGCGGGCGTCTCGGCCGCCACGGTGATTTTCTTGCCGGCGATCTTCTTGTCGATCTGCTCCAGGATGCGCGCCTTTTCCTCGTCCACATAGGCGCTGGCATCGTAGCCATCCACGGCGTTCTGCTCGATCAACTGCTGCGCAAGCTTGAGTTCGGCCGGCGCCACTTCGGTCCGCTCGACGTGCAGGTCGGCCATGTCGCGGACCTCGTCGGCGTACAGCAGTTGCTGCAGGATCAACCCGTCATTGCCCACGCGGATCTGCACCATGTACTGCTTGCCCTTCCACGCCCACTTGGCCAGCGCGCAGGTGCCGGTCTCGCGCATGGCCTCGGCCAGCAGGTTGTAGGGCTTGGCGCCGCGCTTGTCGGGGCCCAGGTAGTACGCCTTGTCGTAGTAGATCGGGTCGATGGCGCCCACGGGCATGAACGACACGATGTCGATGGTCTGCTCGGCGGCATCTTCCAGCGCCTTGAGTTCATCGGGCGTGAAGGTCACATAGCGGTCTTTCTCGAATTCGTAGCCCTTGACCATGTCGGCGCGCTCGACCACCACGTCTTCCTTGAGGCAGATGTACTGCTGGCGCAGCCGCGAGCCGCAGCCCTTGTGCAGCAGGTTGAAGCCGACGGCGGCCTTGCTCTCGGTGGCCGAATAGACCTTCACCGGGATGGAAACCAGCCCGAAGCTGATGGATAGCGAGGCAATGGAACGTGCGGCCATGGCGACATCTCCCGGGCAAAGGAACGGGGCAAACGTCCACCCAGTGTAGTCCGCGCGACGCGCGGCGCCAGTCGGCCCGGCCGATGTCTCGCGTCAGAGACGTCCTACGCGGCCTGGGCCGGGGCGTCGCCGTCGGCCGCCGCGCTGCGCAGCGCGCGCTGCTGGCGGCGGTAGGCACCGGGGCCGACGCCGAAATGCTGCGCAAACACGCGCCCGAACGCGGCCTGCGAGGCGTAGCCGCACTGCTCGGCCACGGCCGCCGCCGACAGGCCGTCCTTGCGCAGCAGCCGGGCGGCGCGCTCCATGCGCAGCGTGGTCACCAGTTCGAGCGGCGTAATGCCGACTTGCGCGAAGCGGCGGGCCAGCGTGGCGCGCGACACGTTGCAGACCTCCGCCAGGCTGTCCACCGTCCACGGCTGCTCGGGATGCCGCACCACGGCGTCCACGGCCCGGGCCAGCCGCGCGTCGGCCATCAGCGCCAGCACGCCGCGCGAGACCGCGCCGCGGGCGATCAGCGTGCGCAGCAGCACCGTGAACAACGCGGTGGACAGGTCCGCGATGATCGCCGCGCTGCCCGGCCCCGGCGCGTCCGCTTCCACATGCATCATGCCGATCAGCCCTCGCAGCCAGCCCAGGCCAGCCTCGCCGCCGCGCGCGGTCTGCACGCACAGCATCTCCGGCAGCGTGCGCAGCAGCACGTCGGCCGCGCTGCCGAGCACAAAGGTGCCGCAGAGGATGTCCAGCGGCGCGGCGGCGCCGGGCACGGTCACCTCGGTCACCACGCCGTTGAAATGGCGCGATTCGGCCGGGCGCGACTTGCCGCCATGCAGGCCCGACAGCGTATGGGCCGCGCCGTGCGGGAACAGCAGCACGTCGCCGGCGGCCACGCGCAGCGTCTCGGCGCCCATCGCCACGTCGGCCTGGCCGTCCAGGATGGCGTGGTACGGCACATGCCCCGGCGCGGCCTGCGCATTGTGGGCCGACCACGCGCCGGCCACGCGGCAATGCAGGTCCACCGTGCCGGACGGCGCCAGCAGGCGCACCAGTTCGCTAAGGCTATCCATGGGGTTTCGGGAACGTGAGACGAATCGGCAAGAAGTTGCGCGGATTCTAATCCAGACGGATCGGTGCCGTATGTACTGCGACACCACGCTGGACTTCCCGGCCGTGGCCTGACGCCGGGCCGGCGGCACCTATTTCCAGGCGCTGCCGACCTGGATGTAGAACGCGTTCTGGTCGCGGCTGTGGGCCACGTCGACGCCCATCGACAGGCCCAGCTTGCGCGCGATCATGTACCGGAAGCCGCCGCCGACGCTGACGACCGTGCTGGCATCGGCAAAGTCGTGCCAGCGGCCGTACGCCTTGCCGGTGCCGGTGAACGCCAGCACCGACCAGCGCGGCGTGACGTCCCAGCGCAGCTCCACCTCGGCGGCCAGCGCGTTGCGGTCCTGGTAGCGGCCCTTTTGCACGCCGCGCAGGTCGACGTACGGCTGGGCGTAGAACGGCACCTCGCCGGTTGAGAACTTCGTGTCCGCGCGCAGCCCCAGGATCCACGCGCGCGCCAGCGGCAGCCACGTGAAGCCGCGCGCGTTGTACATGTTGAAGCTTTGCGTGCTGCCCAGCCCGCCGCGCGCGAACTGCGCCTCGATCTCGGCGTAGCTGCCCTTGTTCGGAAAGAAGATGTTGTCGCGCGAGTCGTAGTCGATGACCAGCCCGCCCTTGCCGATGCGCTGGTCCTTTTCCAGCGGCCCCAGCTCGCCGGTGCTGGCGCCGAACTTGAACGTCGCCGACGTATCGGCATAGACGTAGCGCGGGCCGACGTACCAGTGCGAATCGCCCAGGCGGAACAGCAGTTGCTGGACCAGCGCAAAGCCGTCCAGCGCGTAGGCGCGCGGCTGGTTCTGCAGCCCAAAGTATTCGAGGTTGGCGTTGACCTTGCCGACCGCGCCCAGGTAGCGGATCCGGTCGCCGCCCCAGGTGTGGAAGTGCGCGGCGCCGGCGGCCCAGGTGCCGTTTTCGGTATAGGCGCCGCCGATGGCCGTGATGTTGGGCGGCGCCGGCCCCTTGCCCGATTCGCGGGCATGCTGGGCGGCCTCGGCCATCGATTCCGAGAAGAATGCCAGCCCCAGGCCCAGGCCATAGCCGACCGCCGGCTCGGTGATGATGGCCGGCACCGGCAAGGCGCCCTTGTGATGGAGCAGGAAATCGCTCAGGTCGAGCATGCCGTCTTCCGGATCGAAGAACGACAGCTTGGGGGCCGACGCCGGCACCGGGGCGGTCGATTCGGCCGTCTCCGGCACGGCCAGGGCCGGCCCTGCCGACAGCGCCAGCGTCGTGGCCAGTGCGAGCGGAACGGCCCGGCGCGGTTTCATTTTCCGAACGTCATGTTGAGGCCGGCGAAGACCGTCCACTGCGGCAGGCCCGACCCCTCGTGCAGCACGGTGTACTGCGGTTCGACGAACAGGTTGAACACGGTGTTGCCCTCCTTCCAAGCCTTGCCCGCGCCCAGGCCGACCGGCACGTAGTAGGTGCCGCGCTGGAGGTCGAAGGTCCAGATGCCCGTCGACCGCAGGTACCAGCCGTTGGGCAGGTTGAAGATCGCAAACGGCTGCGCGGTCAGCGATTGCACGTCGGGCCGGCTGCTCTGCCCCGCGAACGAATGCTGCCACTGCACCAGCATGCCCAGCAGCCGCGCGGGCGTGGGATCGACCACCACGGCGGCCAGCCCGGCCTGCCATTTGCCGGTACCCAGGCTGGGGTCGGTGGCGGTGGGAATCGTCAGCAGCGGGCCGACGCCGATCTGCGTGCCCTGGCTGCGCAGCAGGAAGATGTCGAACAGGTTGATGTCGCCCAGCCCGGTCTCGTACGAGCCGTCGGCCTGGGGCCGCGTGCTGATGGGCACGGTGCCGCGCAGGATCTGCGGCACGCCCACCAGGCGGCCCGGCGCGATGGGCACGGTCGGCCGCAGCAGGAAGTCGTTGGTGTGGGCGCCGCTGTCGTACAGGCGCGGCGTGTAGTAGTTGTGCAGGTTGAAGGCGGGCGCCAGGTTGAGCGGGTTGTTGCTCTTGTTGGCCAGCTCGGCGCTGGACTGGCCCTGGGCGGCGGGACAGTAGGCGGCCAGCGCCAGGCATCCCCCGGCGATCTTCAGTGCAAATCGCGCACGCATTGTTCGGACTCCAAGACAAAGGCGGATGCCGCCGGGTGGCAATGCAAATCTTCGGGCCAATGTACCGGACGCTCCGCGCGGTGGCGCGCCGCGTCGTCATGAACTTTCTCGTGGTGCGCGTTAAGAAGTTTTGCCGGCGGACCGGCCTCGCGGGCGCCGTATCACACATTGACATAATGTCGAGTCATTCGATAACCCGTACGGGGGATTATTCGAAAATCCACCCATTTGAGTCAATGGTAATGAAGCGATACAGTTTTCGCGTATTCCACTTCATCTAAATCAAAAGACAATAAAATTGAATTCCCCTTCGGCAATGGATTTGCCAGACTATCGTCCGACGAATGTTTTGGAGAGTCTGCATTCGATCAGGGTGTGGGCCGGATAACCCGCCGGCCCACTTTTTGACAGGCGTCATGCAAAAGGAAACCACGGTGAAGCACTACACACCAGACAATTTCCAGCTCACCCAGAGCATCGGCTTTCATCTGAACAAGGCACGCAACAGCCTGCTCGTGGAAATGGATTCGGCGCTGCGTCCGCTCGACATCAACGGCCAACAGATGGGAATTCTCCTATCACTGACGCGCGGCATGGCCAGTACGCCATTCGAAATCAGCAAACTGCTCGGCATCGACAGCGGGCTGATGACACGGATGCTGGACAAGCTTGAGGAAAAGGGTCTGCTGGAACGCAGCCGCAGTATCGACGACCGGCGCGTCGTGAATCTCACGCTCACCCCGAAAGGTCGGACCATCGCGTCGGAAATCCCCACTATTGCACCGGAGGTGCTCAATCACCGGCTACAGGGATTTACCGTTGAGGAATTCGAGGAGTTCCACCGGCTGCTGCAGAAGTTCGTGACTGGCAATTGAGGCATTTATCGCGCACACGCATCAGAAGTGACAAAACAGACGACGACGGCAAAATCGCACGACGGGATTCTGACCGGGTTTCAGCTTCCCTCCGGCAAGGCCAGCACCGCGCGCTGGGCCTGCTCGATCGCGGCGGTTACCGACGGGCTGCCGGCCACGTCGGCACCCGCGATACGGACGTTGCCCACGCCCTGCCCGGCCTGCGCCAGCGCCGCCTGAAGCCCGGCATCGTCGGGCGCCAGCGTCGACGGCATGTAGCTGTAGCCGTGCGCCCAGCGATTGACGGTCAGGCCGCGGATATCGCGGGCGGACTGGAAGCCGCCGGGGCCCAGCATGCGGTCCAGTTGCTGCCGGATATCCCGCTCCAGCACATCGAAAGGCGTGCCCAGCAGCAGGGCGCGGCCCGCGCGGAAGCGGTCGCGCGCGGGCATCCCGCTGTCCGGCACCGTCGGCACATAGGCCATGTGCAGCACCACGGGGTCGTCGCGCTGACCTGACGGGGATTCCAGCCAGATGTCCGAATACGCCATGGTCGGCGCGTGGATGCGCCACGCCTTCAGCGCGTCGAACGCCCGCCAGTTGTCGAGTGCCACCTTGGTGTAGATCAAAGGTGCCTTGACCGCCGCGCGCAAAGCCGTGCGGGCCGCCACCGGCAGGGTGGGCAGGATGAACGGCACCATCATGCCGTAGCCGGCCACGACCACGTGCTGGGCCTCCACGCGCTGCAGGTTGCCCTGCCAGCCATAGGTGACGCGCGTGATGCGCACGTCGGGCTCGATGGCGATGGCCGTGCTATTGAGCCGGATTCGCACCGGCTTGCCTTCCACATCGAGCTTGCCGTAGTCGAACCGGGCGTCCTGCAGCGGCGCGCCGGCGCCACCCGGCATGGCCCCCGGCACAAGCCGGGCCACCAGCGCGCGGGCCAGCGTGGCGTTGCCATCGGCAAACCACAGCCGCGACGCGGCCGACTGGCCTAGACGGGCGTCGAGCACCGGGGCTGGCATGCCCGCGCCCGCCGGCAGTCCGATGGCGATGGCCTGGGCGACGCTGATGCCGTCGGCATCGAGCGCGTAGGCGTCCTGGCTGCGGGCGCGCAGGAAGCGCAACCCGGCCAGCCCCAGCCCGGCCTTGTCGCGCAGGAACGCGGCGTAGCGCGTGGTCGACAGATAGCCGCGGCGCGCTTCGGCCGGCATCCCCGCCAGATAGTCGACCTGCCCCTGCGCCAGCCGCAGCAGCGCCTGCCGGTCCGCGGCCGGCAACGGCGCCCGCGCCAGGAAATCTCCCAATCCGTCCAGCGATGGCGGCCCGCCCCGCAGCCGGGCGTCGATCAGCGTGCCGAACGGGTCGGCCGCCAGCCACTGGTCGCGCCCGAAGTGCTCGGCATCGAAAAACACCGCCCGCCCCAGCCCGCGCCGCGCGTAGTCGTCGCCCGGTACCGCCCGGGCCAGTGCGCCGGGTGCGATGCCCAGCCCGGCCAGCAGCGCCTGCACGGCCGCGTTGTCGCTGGCTGACGGCGGCATCCCCGCGCTGCCGCCGTACGTGACGAGCCGCCGGCCACGGACCGTGAACTCGTTGCGCTTGGCATGGCCGCCGAAATCGTCGTGATTGTCGAGGATCAGGATGCGCCGGCCGGCCCCGAAACGCCGCTGGTAGAACCATGCCGCCGCCAGCCCGCTGATCCCGCCGCCCACCACCACCAGGTCATACGCCTCTTTCGCCAGCACGCCCGGATAGGACGCCCCCTCGCGCGCCAGGCTGTGGGCCAGCGTGAAGGTGCCGGCATGGTTGCCGCGCAGCCCGGTCAGCGCCGGCGGATACGGCCCGGCAGGCGCGTTCGCGGCCAGCAGCCGGGCCGGCGCCATGCCGGCCGCAATCGTCAGGGCCGTGCCGTTGAGGAAGTCTCTGCGGGTGATGGTCATGGGATCACGGGGTCTCGGGCGCGCGCAGGCCCAGCGCGCGGCGCCGGGCGGCCACCGCTTCCTCGGTGACCGGCGCGGCCTGGTTGCCCCAGCTACGCCGAATAAACGTCAGCAGGTTGGCCAGCTCCTGGTCTTCCATCGTCCAGCCGTAACCGGGCATGTGGTAGTCGGTGGGCGCGGTCTGCACGCGGGCCGTCACGGCGCCTTCGAGCAGCAGGTTGACCAGCGAGGCGGGATTGGGGTCGACCACGGTCGGATTGCCGGCCAGCGGCGGAAACACCCGCGCAAAGCCCTTGCCGCTGGCCTGGTGGCACGGCATGCAGTAGGTGGCGTACTGGCGGGCGCCGGGTGTGTCGAAGCGGCCCTGTTCGAGCCGCGCGGCCGCGGCGGGGTCGTAGCGATACGGCTGCGTCTCGCCGCGCGCGGGCGGGATCGACTTCAGATACGTCGCGACGGCATCCAGATCCGCCGCGTTCATGAACTGTGTGGACGTGGCGATCACCGTCGACATCGGCCCGAACGAGGTGGCGTGCGCGTTGCGGCCCGTGTGCAGGTATTCGACGACATCGGCCTTCGACCACGCGCCCAGGCCGGTCAGCATGTCGCCGGTCAGGTTGGTGGCCGACCAGCCCTCGACCATGGCGCCCGACAGGAACTGCCGACTGCCCGCGTCGCGGCCCTTCTCGCCATACAGCGCACCGCGCGGCGTGTGGCACGCGCCGCAATGGGCCACGGCCTGCACCAGGTAGGCGCCGCGCCGCCAGGTCTCGCCCTGCCCCGCGTCGGCCCGGACCGGATCGTCACGCAGATGCAGCCAGTTCCACGGCACCAGCAGCCAGCGCATGTTGTAGGGCCAGCGCAGCGACGTATCGCGGTTGGCCTGGCGTACCGGCTGCACCTCGCTGCGCAGCCACGTGTAGAGCGCCGCCACGTCATCGCGCGTCATGCGGGCGTAGGACGGGTACGGCATCGCCGGATAGAGCCGCTTGCCGTCGCGCGCCTGGCCGTGGCGGACGGCGCGGTCGAAGTCGTCGAGCGTGTAGCGGCCCAGGCCGGTCTCCGGGTCGGGCGTGATGTTGGTCGAGTAGATCGTGCCGGCGTCGGTCTGCAGCGCCAATCCGCCAGCCATCGGCGCGCCGCCGGGCGCCGTGTGGCAGGCCACGCAGTTGGCGATGCGGGCCAGATAGCGGCCTTGCGCGACCTGGGCGACCTGGGCGGCGGGGTCGGCCGGCGCGGCGTGCGCGGCCAGCGGCATGGCCAGCATCGCCAGCAGCCCGCGCATCATCGTCAGTATCGTGTCCCGCCTCATCAGACTGCACGCCTCCGGCGCGTCCACCATTCCACGCCGCCGAACGCACCCTGCAACAGCATGGCCAGCAGCGCGGCCGGGATGGCGCCCGCCAGCAGCAGCGTCGAATCGTTGAGCGCCAGCCCGGTGACGATGCGCTCGCCATAGCCGCCCGCGCCAACAAACGCGGCAATCGTCGCCGTGCCCACGCTGATCGTCGCCGCCGTCTTGACCCCGGCCAGCACCACCGGCATTGCCAGCGGCACCTCGACGTAGCGCAGCACCTGCAACGGCCGGAAACCGAGCGCGCGCGCCGCGTCGCGCATGCCGGGCGGTATCTCCTGCAGGCCGGTGCAGGCATTGCGGACGATCGGCAGCAGCGCGTAGAGGAACAGCGCGATCAGCGCCGGCCAGACGCCGATGCGCCCCAGCAGCGGGATCAGCATCGCCAGCAGCGCCAGCGACGGCACGGTCTGCAACACCCCCACCAGCACCAGCAGCGCCTGCCCCAGCCGCCGCCGGCGCGCCGCGACGATGCCAAGCGGCACTCCGACCAGCGTGGCCGCCCCCACCGCGCCGCCTACCAGCGCCAGATGCCGCACGGTCAGGCGCCAGGTATCGGCACCGGTCAGCACCGCCAGCAGACCCTGCGGGCGCGCGGCCGCAGCCGGGCCGGCGTGGCCTGCCAGAAAGCGCCGCGCCACGGCCGCGAACGATTCGCCATCGATCTCGGCCGCCGCGTTCATGTCGATCATGTCCGCCACCGAGATGCGGCCGTGGAGCTGCCGCACGGCCTGCCACGCGGTCGGGAAGCGTCGGGCAACGTCGAGCCGGTAGACGATCACGGCGTCGTAGCGCGGAAAGACGTGCAGGTTGTCGGCCAGCACGCGCAGGTGGAACTTGCGGATCTTGGCGTCGGTGGCGTAGATGTCGGTTGCATCGATCTGACCGTTGGCGACGGCCTCGTAGGCAATGCCGTGGTCGATGCCGACGGGCTTCTGCGGCAGCCCGTAGCGCTGCACGAGCGCCGGCCAGCCATCGGCACGGCCCAGGAATTCGTGCGACAGGCCCACGCGCAGCCCCGGCTGGCTGGCCAGATCCGCCAGCGTGCGCAGCGCGCCCGCCCGGGCGTCGGCCACGGCAATGGCATAGGTGTTGTCGAACCCCAGCGGAATCGCCGCGCCCAGCCCCATCGGCGCCAGCGCGGCGTTGATCTGCTCAAGCGTGGCCGCGGCGCCCGGCAGCTTCAGGATCTCGCTGGCGAGCGTGCCGGTGTAATCGGGATAGGCATCGATCGACCCGGCCTTGAGCGCCTCGAACACGATGGCCGTGTTGCCCAGCCCCGGCACATGGCGCACGTCCGCATGCGGCGCCGCCGTCTGCGCGAGGATTTCGCCCAGGATGTATGACTCCGTAAAGCGCTTGGACCCGATGCGCAACGTATCCGCACGGGCCACGCCGGCGAGCAGGCCCGCCAGGGCAATCCAGACAACGAGCAGCCGGGGGATGTGGGGCAAGCCGGAGTCTCCGGGTGAGTTCTGCCGACATCATAAAGCCATACGAGGGCCATACAAGGGTCGGAGCAGCCAGGATCGCCCGTGGGCCGATGGTTTGGTCGGGGGAGAGGGCTCAGCGGTTCAAACAGCGACCCGTCGGCAAGCAGAGCCTCAACGCCCTCTCCCCTGCCCCTCTCCCAAAGGGAGAGGGGAAAAGCAAATGCGGGGCTACGTTCGTGACCGCCCGACGGTTTGCTCCCCTCTCCCAAAGGGAGAGGGGAAAAGCAAATGCGGGACTACGTTTGTGACCGCCCGATGGTTTGCTCCCCTCTCCCGCAACGCGGGAGAGGGGCCGGGGGAGAGGGCCTGGCGGTTCAAACAGCGACCCGTCGGCAAGCAGAGCCTCAACGCCCTCTTCCCGGCCACTCTCCCAAAGGGAGAGGGGAAAAGCAAATGCGGGGCTACGTTGACCGCCCGATTGCCGGCGCCACGTGCACGGCCAGCCAGATTGTCGGCTGGGCGGCGTCGGTCCAGGCTACGCGGTGGCGGCAGTGGGCGGGCAGATGGAGCCAGTCGCCGGCGCCCAGGGTGTGGGTGGGGCCGTCTTCGATCTCGACGGCGGCGGTGCCGCTGATGAGCAGCACCCATTCGTCGTCGGCGTCGTCGTACCAGAAGCCGGGCGGGCTGGCCTGGCCGTTCGAGACGATCCGCTCGATGCGGACCTGGCCTGTGCCGGCCCAGCGCAGCAGTTCGGTGAAGACCTCGCCGTCGGCGTGGACCGGGACGTCGCCTAGCAGGTTGCCCTGGGTTGCGTGCATGGCGGGTGGTCTCCCGGGTGCGTCAGTCGGCGGGCCCGCCGGGCGCGATGACCTCGCGCGTCCCGTTGCGGCCCATGGGCGAGACCAGCCCCGCCACTTCCATCTGCTCGATCAGCCGCGCCGCGCGGTTGTAGCCGATGCGCAGTTGCCGCTGGACGGCGGATATCGACGCCCGGCGCGACGTCAGCACGAACTGGGCGGCCTCGTCGTACAGCGGATCGGCCTCGCCATCGCTGCCGCCTTCGCCGAACAGGTCGGCCGCGCCCTCGGGTGCGTCGCCGGCCAGGATGGCTTCCTCGTAGTCGGGCTCGCCAAACTGCTTCCAGTGCTCCACCACGCGGTGCACTTCCTCGTCGGCCACGAACGCGCCGTGCACGCGTTGCGGGTAGCCGGTGCCCGGCGGCAGGAACAGCATGTCGCCCTGCCCCAGCAGACTCTCGGCGCCCATCTGGTCCAGGATGGTCCGCGAATCGATCTTCGATGACACCTGGAACGCCACGCGCGTCGGGATATTGGCCTTGATCAGGCCCGTGATGACGTCCACCGACGGCCGCTGCGTGGCCAGGATCAGGTGGATGCCGGCCGCCCGCGCCTTCTGCGCCAGCCGCGCGATCAGTTCCTCGATCTTCTTGCCGGCCACCATCATCAGGTCGGCCAGTTCGTCGATGACCACCACGATCAGCGGCAGCGTCGACAGCGGCTCGGGCGCGTCGGGCGTCAGCGAGAACGGGTTCGGCACCTTCTGCTCCGCCGCCTCGGCCGCGCGGATCTTCTGGTTGTAGCCGGCCAGGTTGCGCACGCCCAGCGCCGACATCAGCCGGTAGCGCTTTTCCATCTCGCCGACGCACCAGTTCAGCGCGTGGGCGGCCTGCTTCATGTCGGTGACTACCGGCGCCAGCAGGTGCGGAATGCCCTCGTAGACCGACAGCTCCAGCATCTTCGGGTCGATCATGATCAGGCGCACGTCCTCGGGCGTGGCCTTGTACAGCATCGACAGGATCATCGCGTTGACCGCGACGGACTTGCCCGAGCCCGTGGTGCCGGCCACCAGCAGGTGCGGCGCGCGGGCCAGATCGGTGACCACCGGGTTGCCGGTGATGTCCTTGCCCATCGCCAGCACCAGCTTGGACGCATGGTGATCGAACGCGCTGCCGCTGACGATCTCGGACAGCCGGATCATCTGCCGCCTGGCGTTCGGCAGTTCCAGGCCCATGCAGGTCTTGCCGGGAATCGTCTCAACCACGCGGATCGACGTCACGCCCAGCGCGCGCGCCAGGTCCTTCACCAGTCCCACCACCTGCGCGCCGCGCACGCCGACGGCCGGATCGACCTCGAAGCGCGTGATCACCGGCCCGGCGCTGGCGCCCACCACGGACACCGGCACCTTGAACTCGGCCAGCCGCTGGGCGATCAGGTCGCCGGTCTGTTGCAGCCGTTCCTCGGAAATCTGATCGGCGTTGCCGCCGACATCCTCGGGCGCCGGTTCGAGCAGGTCGGTGCCCGGCAGGCGGTAGTCGACCGGCGGGCGCGGCGCTGGCGGCGGCGGCACGACGGCCGGGGCCACGGCTGCCGGCGGCGTGGCCGGGGTCAGCGGGACGGTGCGGCCGACCACGGCCGGCAGCACGATGCGCGGCTTGGGCGTGGGCTGGACGAAGGCGTTGGCGTCCTCGACCGGGGACGAGTCCTCGGCGACGGGCGGCGGGGCGTCGACGGCCTGGGCGACGTCCGGCTCGGGCGCGCTGGCTTCGACCGTCTCGGCGTCGGAAATCGACGCAGCCACGGCGGCGTCGATGGCTGCCGACGTCGATGGGGATGGCGGGGAGGCGGTGAGGACTTCGGCCGGCGATTCCGATTCGATAGCCGCCTCGACCGCCTCTTCGGCACCCAGTTCGATGGCAGCAGGCTCGACCACCGATGGTGCCAATGCGGCTTCGGTCAAAGCCGGTGTTTCCACCGGCTGCCCGGCCAACTGGCGCAGTTCGGCCAGCAGCGCGAGCGCTTCTTCGCGGATCGATTCCAGCGTGACGGGGGCGTCGTCCGCTGCCGTGACCGGCGCGACATTGGCGACCGGCGCCGGCTGTTCGGCCTGCACCACTACCGGCGGCGATACGGGCGGGGCGTCGACCACGGCGACATCGGCATCGACTTGCACCGCTGCCACGGCCGGCTTGGCCATCGCCTCGGGCAGCGTCGTGACGGCCGAGCGCAGGCCGAGCTGGGGATTGCGGAACGGGCTGCTGACCACGGTGGCCTGCGGCGGCGACGCGGGACGGGCTGCCGCGGGCGCAGCCGGACGGGGCGACGGCTTCTGCGGCGCGGGGACAGGACGCGATTCGGGGCGCGATTCATGACGCGACGCCGGCCGCGCCGGCGCAACACCCGCCGGCTCGCGGTTCACGGCGCCCGGGGCCTCGGCGTGATGGAGCCAGATCTCGCCCGGCTGGGGCGGCGACTGGCGCGTGCGCGGCGGCGGCTGCCATGCGGGCTGGCGGCGCGCGGACACGGCCTCGATGCCCTTGTGGCGCGGCGACTGCCATGCGGGCGTCGATTGGGACGGCAGCGATGTCGTCTCCCAGCGCTGGCCCGCGTCGCGGGCGGCTGGCTGCGACGGCGCGCCATCGTGGCGGAAATCGGGACGGCTGTCGGCACGGGCATCCGCGCGCAGATCGGCACGCAGGTCAGCACGGGAATCGGCACGCGACTCGTGCCGGGTGGCGGCGGGCGCCTCGTCGGCGTCGGTGCGGGGCCGGCGCAGCAGGAACAGGCTGCGCCACGTCTCGCCGAACACCATCGGCGCGGCCAGGCCCAGCACGGCCAGCATCATCAGCAGCGCGCCGGTCCATCCGAGCATGCCGCTCGCGGTGCCGGCCAGCGCATGGCCCACGGCACCGCCGGCCGTGTCACCTTCGCCGCCGGTCAGGGCTTCCAGCGTGGCACTGGCACCCAGCACCAGCACCGTACCCATCCAAACACGCAGCGAACCGCGGCCGAACAGCCGGCGATCACCGGCGAGCACGCGGCCCACCGTTCGCCAGACCAGCGGCAACAGCCAGAAGGTGGACAATCCGAACCAGCCCAGACCCATTTTAGATATGACACATTCAAAACCACGGGCAGCGATTGTAGCGGGTCTGGCTGCGCGCCACGGACGCGTGGCGTAAAAACTTACGCTTTTGCCGCGGGTTTATTGACTCGGCGTGCCAATGCCCGCGCGGAACGGGTACCTGGCGAAGATCTGGCCGACAACCTGCTCGATCACGAGCTGGCTGGTCTGGCGCTCCGGCTGGCTCGCGTCGCCCTGCGCCACGCCTTCCCAGACCAGCTGGTTGCGCCGGGCGTCGACCAGGTCGATGTTCAGCGTGCCCTCGGTGTAGGTATAGGTGTCGCTGTAGAAGCCGTAGCCGGGCCACGGCGCGTAGAGCCCGCCCCGGTAGGCGTAGTAGCCCATGTAGCCGGGCGGCGGCATCGGCGCCGGGCTGGTGGCGATCTTCTGCTGGAACTGCATGTTGAAGTTGACCAGCAGGTCAGGCTGGCGCGGCACGTACTGGTAGCCGCGCGCGGTCATCTCGCGCTCCACGGCGTCTTTCAGATACTGGGTGGTCAGGCTTTCGTAGCCCTGCCGGTCCGTGCCGGGACGCGGCACGAACGCAAAGGTGCGGTACTGCGAGAAATCGGTGGCGCGGTTGTAGTCGGTGCGGATGTCGGGGCCGGTCGCGCAGCCGGCGAGCATCGCGGCCGCCAGCGCGGCCAGCATCGCCGCACCGGACGGCGCCGCGGTGCGGTGACGGATCAGGCTTGCCATGGCAGGCTCCCTAGTTCCACTTGCCGTCGATGCCGCCAACGCTCAGGCGCCCCGCGCCCAGGAAGGCCACGGCCAGCGCGGCGCCCAGGTACATCCCCTGCAGCTCCAGCGCCCAGCCACCCGTGGGGGCCATGTCGCCGAACTGCTTGGCGTGCACCAGCACCAGCGCGAACACCATGTTGATGGCGACGATCAGCGCGGCGGGCCGCGTCCACAGGCCGATGATCAGCAGGATCGGCGCCAGCACCTCGCCGATGTAGACGCCGTAGGCCACGAATGACGGCAGGCCGGCCTGCGTCACGGTCTGGATGACAAAGCCGGGGCCCGCCATCAGCTTGGCAATGCCATGCAGCAGGATCAGCACGCCCAGCACGATACGAAGAATGGCCTTGCCCAGGTCCTGCGTTCCTTGCGTGCGACTCATCGCGTTGGCTCCTTGCGGTTGGTTGCAGGCGCTATGTGACCTGCACAACTACCTTAGATCGTGCCGGCGTGAAGGTAAAGGCGCAGCGTGGCGCGCGCGCCGCGCCGGGCGGTCAGTCGGCGTCCGGCGTGGGGGCGGCATGCCCGTCGGCCGGCACTTCGGTGGGCGGCGCGACATGCATCGGCACCCCCGTCATCGACATCATCCCAACCTTGCGGCCGTGCTCGGGCAGCACTTCAGCCAGGAAATCCAGCAAGCGGCGCAGCGCCGGCGTGACGCCCTGGCGGGACGGGAACACCGCGTGCAGCACGCCCATCGGCAGGTCCCACTGCGGCAGCACCACTTCCAGCGCGCCGCTTTCGATCTCGTCGCGGCAATACATGCGCGGCAGCATGGCCAGGCCAACGCCGGCGATGGCCGCCTCGCGCAGGATGGCGAATTCGTCCGAGACCAGCCGGGGGTCGTAGCCGATGTGGACCGGATCGCCGGCCTTGTCGAACAGCGTCCAGACGTGGCGGCCCTCGTGCGGCTTCTGGCCCACGCCGGGCATGCCTTCCAGCGCCTGCGGCGTGCGCGGGCGGCCGATGCTGTCCAGCAGCGCCGGGCTGGCCACCAGCTTCAGGTCGCTCTTGCCAAACGTGCGCACGGCCAGGCTGGAATCGTCGAGCACGTTGCGCACGCGTAGGGCCAGGTCGTAGCCCTCGGCGATGACGTCCACGCGCCGGTTGGTCGCTTCCACTTCCAGCTGGATGCCGGGGTTGGCCCGCATGAAATGGCCGATGTTGGGCGCCAGCAGGATCTGGACGATGGCCACCGGGCAACTGATGCGCAGCAGCCCGCCCGGCTGCTCGCGCGACTGTTCGATCACTTCGCGGGCGGCCTCGGCGGCCTGGAGCATTTCGCGGCAGCGCGCGTAGTACGCCTCGCCCAGTGGCGTGACGCGCACCTGGCGCGTAGTCCGGCGCAGCAGCAGCACGCCCAGGTCGCGCTCCAGTTGGGCGATCCGGCGCGACAGGCGCGACTTTGGCAC
This sequence comes from Cupriavidus pauculus, assembly GCF_003854935.1. Classification (NCBI taxonomy): domain Bacteria; kingdom Pseudomonadati; phylum Pseudomonadota; class Betaproteobacteria; order Burkholderiales; family Burkholderiaceae; genus Cupriavidus; species Cupriavidus pauculus. The sequence goes on along the minus strand of NZ_CP033969.1, from coordinate 2,571,389 downwards.
CCCGGTGGCCCGGCTGGCGGCCGAGAAGCTGCCGTGCTGCACCACCTGGGCAAACAGCGACAAATCGTTAAGGTCCTGCATGGTCGGGGCTCCGTTGCATCGGTAGAACAATCATTTGCATTCTGCATCACTACCGGCATCAATGGCGAGTCTATATCTTTCAGCCATCCCAACCGAACTTAGTGGAGCCAGACAATGAACATCCTGCAGATCGATTCGAGCGTGCTGGGCGACAACTCCGTCTCGCGCAACCTCACCGCCAGCATCGTGGCCGACCTCGTGGCCCAGAACCCGGCCGCCAAGGTCACCGTGCGCGACCTGGACCGTGAAGCGCCGGCCCACCTGGGCAACCAGCTACTGCCCGTGCTGGGTGGCCCGAAGGACGGCCTGACCGCCGCACAGCAGACCGAACTGGACGTGACCGAAGCCTATCTGGCCGAATTCCTGGCCGCCGACGTGCTCGTGATCGGCGTGCCGCAATACAACTTCGGCATCCCGAGCCAGCTCAAGGCGTGGATCGATCGCATCGCCCAGGCCGGCCGCACGTTCCGCTACACCGAGAACGGTCCGGAAGGGCTGGCCAAGGGCAAGAAGGCCGTCATCGTGTCGTCGCGGGGTGGTGTGCGCCAGGACGGCGCCGCGCTGGACCTGCATGAAGTGACGGTTGACGTGGTGCTGCGCTTCCTGGGCATCACCGACATCTCGTTCGTCCGCGCCCACGGCCTGGCGATGGGCCCGGAAGCCCGCGAGGCCGGCCTGACGACGGCCAAGACCGAGATCGCGGCCCTGAACGACGCCCTGCGCGCCGCCGCCTGATCGGTCTTCCTCCCGCTGCCTCAGACAGGCACCCCATCCCTGGGGTGCCTGTTTTTCTTGCAGGGCCGGATTGTAGGCATTGACCTACGTCGATCGCGGAAACCTGCCCGCTCGCTCCCCGGCGCAGATGGGTCTATGATGGTTCGACCGTCCGCCAGCCAACCCCACCGGGAGCCTGCATGACCGCCGTTTCAGCCCTGCTGCCTGCCACCGCCAGTCATCCGCCGCACGAACCCGCCCTGCTCAGCCAGTATCGCCATGTCCGTGCCGCGTCCGAGGCGCTGGTGGCGGACCTGTCGGACGCCGACGCAACCGTGCAGTCGATGGACGACGCCAGCCCGGCCAAATGGCACCTGGCCCATACCACGTGGTTCTTCGAGGAATTCGTGCTGGCCCCCCGCGTGCCGGACTACGAGCCGGTGGATCCCCAGTACCGCTACCTGTTCAACTCCTATTACGAAGCGGTTGGCGCGCGGCATCCGCGGCCCAGGCGCGGCCTGCTGACCCGCCCGACGCTGGACGAAGTGCTGGCCTACCGCGAGGCCGTGGACGACGCGATGCTGTCGCTGCTGATGAGCGCCCAGACCGACGACGAAGCCGCGCTGATCACGCTGGGCCTGCATCACGAACAGCAGCACCAGGAACTGCTGCTGACCGACATCCTGCACCTGTTTGCCCAGAATCCGCTGCGCCCGGCGTTTGCCCCGGCGCTGACGGTGCCCGTGGTGGCCGACCCGCGCCCGGCGCCGGACTGGATCACGCTGCCCGGCGGCATCGTCACGATTGGCCATGACGGCGACGGCTTTGCGTTCGACTGCGAAGGGCCGCGCCACCAGGTCCTGCTGCAACCGTACACGCTGTGCTCGCACCCTGTGAGCAACCGCCAGTGGTTCGAGTTCATCGAGGACGGCGGCTACCAGACCGCGGGCCTGTGGCTGTCCGACGGCTGGCGCTGGGTGTGCGACCACCGCATCGAGGCGCCGCTCTATTGGGAGGACCGCGACGGCACGTGGTGGCACATGACGCTGCGCGGCATGCAGCCGGTGGACCCGGAAAGCCCAGTCACGCATGTGAGCTTCTTCGAGGCCGACGCCTTCGCGCGCTGGGCCGAACGCCGGCTGCCGACCGAGGCCGAGTGGGAACACGCGGCGCGCAACCTGCCGGCCACCGGCAATTTCGTCGAAGGCCGCTCGCTGCGGCCGCTGCCGGATCGCCAGAACACGTCCGGCGTGCTGCGCCAGATGTTCGGCGACGTCTGGGAATGGACAGCCAGCGCCTACCTGCCCTATCCCGGTTTCCGCCCCAGCGCGGGCGCCGTCGGCGAGTACAACGGCAAGTTCATGAGCAGCCAGATGGTGCTGCGCGGCGGGTCGTGCGTCACGCCGGAATCGCATATCCGGGCCACGTATCGGAACTTCTTCTATCCGCACCAGCGGTGGCAGTTCACCGGGGTGCGGCTGGCGGATGATGTGTAAAGGGTTGAGCCAAGGCAGGGGCCGCCCTGCCAGCCAGATTTGGGATGGCCGCTTCCGGTGACGGGAGTGGCCATTTTCGATGGCGGGGGTTGAATATGGCGGTTAATTGCTGAATTGAGGTCGAGGCTTCGTTGGGTAGTTGATGGGATTTGGGGCGGCTGGCCCTCTCCCATGGCCCCTCCCACGCAGGCGGGATAGGGGAACTCACAAGCGCCATTCCGGGGCAAACCTGATGCAAACCCGCCCTACCCCTCCCGCAGGCGGCGCCACAGGGTCGTGGCGCTGATGCCCAGCTTGGCGCAGGCGGCGGCGCGGTTGCCGCCGCATTCGTCCAGTACCCGACGGATGTGTTCGGTCTGGCTGGTGCGGGCGACGTTGGCCAGCGACGGCGCGTCGGCCGGCACGGCGTGTTCCAGGGCCGGCATCGCCGAGAACAGCTCGGGCACGGCCGCCTGGAGTTCGCGTTGCAGCGCGGCGGGGGCCAGTTCGGCGCCGGCGACCAGCACGGCGATGCGTTCGGTCACGTTTTCGAGTTCGCGGATATTGCCCGGCCAGGTGTAGCGCGACAGCCTGTCGCGCACGGCGTCGGGCAGCGGCTGCGGCGTGTCGATGCCCAGCCGTTCCTGCGCGCGGCGGTACAGCAGCGCGGCCAGCGCGGGCAGGTCGCCGGCGCGGTCGCGCAGCGGCGGCATTTCGATGCGCAGGATATTGAGCCGGTAGTACAGGTCTTGCCGGAAGGTGCCCTCGCGCACCAGCGCGGCCAGGTCGCGGTGCGTGGCGGCGATGACCCTCACATTGACCGGCACCGCCTCCAGCCCGCCAATCGGCAGCACCTGCTTTTCCTGCAGCACGCGCAGCAGCCGGGTCTGCAGCGCCGGCGGCATGTCGCCCACCTCGTCCAGGAACAGCGTGCCGTTGTGCGCCGATTCGAACAGGCCGGCCTTGCCGCCGCGCCGGGCGCCCGTGAACGCGCCTTCCTCGTAGCCGAACAGTTCCGATTCCAGCAGCGTCTCGGGAAAGGCCGCGCAGTTGACCGCGACAAACGGAAACGCGCGGCGCGGGCTGGCGTCGTGCATGCCTTGCGCCAGTACCTCCTTGCCGGTGCCGCTCTCGCCGCTGACCAGCACCGTCGAATCGACCACCGCGTAGCGTCGCGCCAGCGCGCGCAGGTCGCTCATCGCCGGGGAATCGCCGGCCAGGTCTTCCAGGCTGTAGCGCACGCCGGCCGCACGGGCCCGGGTGCGCGAGCGCAGGTTGCGGTCGGCGCGATGGATGGCGTTGGCGTCCTGGATCGTCAGCACGGCGCCCGACGTGCCGGCCTCGCCGACGATCGGGATACGGTTGACCACCACCATGCGGTCGCCCAGCCGGTGGATGGCCTCCAGCTCGCGCGCGCCGCTCTGCATCACGCCATCGAGCGACAGCCCCGGCGCCAGCGTGGCCAGCTTGCGTCCCACCGCCACGCCGGCCGGCGTACCCAGGAAGCGCTCCATCGCCGGGTTGAACGCCTGCACCCGCCCTTCCGCGTCCACGGCGGCCACGCCTTCGTTCAGGTGGGCCAGGATCGCGTTGACGTAGTCGCGCCGGGTAGCCTCGATGCGACGCAGCCGGGCGGCCTCGATGGCATCCTCCAGCGCCAGCCGCACCGCATTGCCCGAGTACAGGAACACGCCGACCAGCCCGTACTTGTCGGCCAGGTCGGTGACCATGCCCGGCCCCACCACCACGCGGATGCCCTCTTCCTTCAGCGCCCGCACGCGCGCCGTGGCGTCGTCCTCGGTCAGGTAGGTGTAGCGCGGGATGTCCAGCCCGAAGGCGCCGACGAACTCGTCCACTTCGGCATAGGTCGACGCATGGGTCACCAGCGCCACCTTCGGCGAGATGCGCCGCGCCGTGGCCAGCGCGCTCATGACATCGAAACCGGTCACCTTGACCAGCACCACCGGGATATCCACATGCTGGCGCAGGTACGCCCCGTTCGAGCCGCCGGCCACGACCACGTCGACGCGCCCGTCGCGGGCCTCGCGGTTGATGGCGCTGGCCGCCGCCTCGAAGGCGCGGCCGACGATGCGGAATTCCGCGCGGGCGGCGTAGGCCGGAATCAGGTCGGCAAACGCGCGCGACAGGCGGCTGATGCCCATCGCCCAGATGCGCGGCCGGGCGCCGGCGGCGGCTGGCTGGGAGGCGTGATGCGGGATGGGTGCGGGGAGCGAGGACATGGCGGCAACGGCGGAGGGCGACGGAATGCCTGCATTGTGCGCGGACGTCCGATGCATTTCAACTTTGAAATCCATGAAATGCAACGATGGGGACACCGGGCGAAGCATCCGCCGCTTATCTCCCGGCAGTACCCGCCGAAAACATCACCTAAGCCCCTGACCCGTAAGGGTTTTCGCGTACCGGCATGACGCCGCCGCCATCGCGGGCACGGTGCCCGCCCTGCTGGCACACCCCTTGCGCCTATAGCCGGCCCTGCCCCGAGCAGGAACGATCCAGACAAGAGACCACGCCATGACTTTTTCCGCCAACGAACTCGCCCGCTCCGCGGGTGCCCGCTTCCGCCAGGCCCTGGCCGACGAAAGCCCGCTGCAGATTCCGGGCACGATCCACGCCAACCACGCGCTGCTGGCCAAGCGGGCCGGCTATCGCGCGATCTACCTGTCCGGCGGCGGCGTGGCCGCGGGCTCGCTGGGGCTGCCCGACCTGGGCATCTCCAACCTTGACGACGTGCTGACCGACATCCGCCGCATCACCGATGTCTGCGACACGCCACTACTGGTCGACGTCGACACCGGCTTTGGCGCCTCGGCGTTCAACGTCGCCCGCACCACGCGCTCGCTGATCAAGTTCGGCGCCGCCGCCATGCACATCGAGGACCAGGTGGGCGCCAAGCGCTGCGGCCACCGCCCGAACAAGGAAATCGTCGGCAAGCAGGAGATGGTCGACCGCATCAAGGCCGCCGTCGACGCCCGCACCGACCAGAACTTCGTCATCATGGCCCGCACCGACGCGCTGGCCGTGGAGGGCCTGGACGCCGCCATCGAGCGCGCCATGGCCTGCGCCGAAGCCGGCGCCGACGCCATCTTCCCCGAGGCCATGACCGATCTCGACATGTACGCCAGGTTCGTCGATGCCGTGAAGGTGCCCGTGCTGGCCAACCTGACCGAATTCGGCGCCACGCCGTACTTCACGCTGGACGACCTGCGCGGCGTGGGCGTGGCAATGGCGCTGTACCCGCTGTCGGCGTTCCGGGCCGCCAACAAGGCCGCCGAGAACGTGTTTGCCGCCATCCGCCGCGACGGCACCCAGAAGAACGTGGTGGATACGATGCAGACCCGTGCCGAACTGTACGAGCGGATCGACTACCATGCCTACGAGCAGAAGCTCGACGCGCTGTTCGCCCAGGGCAAGGGCAAGTAACGCCGCCCGGCCGCCCATCGAGAACCGATCCAGAACAAGCTGATAGCGAGACGCCACTCCCATGGCCCAACGCGAAACACCCCCCAAGGAGACCCAGATGTCCGAAGCCCAACCGCTGGCCACGCCGAAACCCAAGAAATCCGTTGCCCTGTCGGGCGTTGCCGCCGGCAACACCGCGCTGTGCACCGTCGGCCGTAGCGGCAACGATCTCCACTATCGCGGCTACGACATCCTCGACATCGCCGACACCTGCGAGTTCGAGGAAATCGCCCACCTGCTCGTGCACGGCAAGCTGCCGAACAAGGCCGAACTGGCCGCCTACAAGACCAAGCTCAAGGCGCTGCGCGGCCTGCCCGCCAACGTCAAGGCCGCGCTGGAATGGGTGCCGGCCAGCGCGCACCCGATGGACGTGATGCGCACGGGCGTGTCGGTGCTGGGCACCGTGCTCCCGGAAAAGGACGACCACAACACCCCGGGCGCGCGCGACATCGCCGACCGCCTGATGGCCAGCCTGGGCTCGATGCTGCTGTACTGGTACCACTACAGCCACAACGGCCGCCGCATCGAGGTGGAAACCGACGACGACTCGATTGCCGCCCACTTCCTGCACCTGCTGCACGGCGAGGCGCCGTCCAAGCTCTGGGAACGCGCGATGCAGACGTCGCTGATCCTGTACGCGGAGCACGAGTTCAATGCGTCGACGTTTGCCTGCCGCGTCGTGGCCGGCACCGGGTCCGACATGTACTCGGCCATCTGCGGCGGCATCGGCGCGCTGCGCGGCCCGAAGCACGGCGGCGCCAACGAGGTGGCGTTCGAGATCCAGAAGCGCTATGACACCCCGGACGAGGCCGAGGCCGACATCCGCCGCCGCGTGGAGAACAAGGAAGTCGTGATCGGCTTCGGCCACCCGGTCTACACCATCAGCGACCCGCGCAACGTGGTGATCAAGGAAGTGGCGCGCAAGCTGTCGAAGGACGCCGGCTCGATGAAGATGTTCGACATCGCCGAGCGCCTGGAAACGGTCATGGCCGACGCCAAGAAGATGTTCCCGAACCTCGACTGGTTCAGCGCCGTGAGCTACCACATGATGGGCGTGCCGACGGCCATGTTCACGCCGCTGTTCGTCATCGCCCGCACGTCGGGCTGGGCCGCGCACGTGATCGAGCAGCGGATCGACAACAAGATCATCCGCCCGACGGCCAACTACACCGGCCCGGAGAACCTGAAGTTCGTGCCGCTCGACAAGCGCGCCTGAACGTCCGCCACACCATTAGAGATGTGCCGCTGCGCCGCCCGTGCCTCCGGGCGGGCGGCCAGCCGGCCCGCCAGTCCTCACGCCGCCATGAATACCGCCTACCGCAAGCCGCTGCCCGGCACCCGGCTCGACTACTTCGATGCCCGCGCAGCCGTCAATGACATTTCCCCGGGCGCCTGGGACAAGCTGCCGTACACCTCGCGCGTGCTCGCCGAGAACCTTGTGCGCCGCTGCGACCCGGCCACGCTGACCGATTCGCTCAAGCAGCTCGTCGAGCGCCGCCGCGACCTGGACTTCCCGTGGTTCCCGGCCCGCGTGGTCTGCCACGACATCCTGGGCCAGACCGCGCTGGTGGACCTGGCCGGCCTGCGCGACGCCATTGCCGACCAGGGCGGCGACCCCGCCAAGGTCAACCCGGTGGTGCCGGTGCAGCTGATCGTCGACCACTCGCTGGCCGTGGAATGCGGCGGCTTCGACCCCGACGCGTTCGCCAAGAACCGCGCCATCGAGGACCGCCGCAACGAGGACCGCTTCGACTTCATCAACTGGACCAAGAAGGCGTTCCGCAACGTCGACGTGATCCCGCCGGGCAACGGCATCATGCACCAGATCAACCTGGAGAAGATGTCGCCGGTGATCCATGCCGCGGACGGCGTGGCCTACCCGGACACCTGCGTCGGCACCGACAGCCACACGCCCCACGTGGACGCGCTGGGCGTGATCGCCATCGGCGTGGGCGGCCTGGAGGCCGAGAACGTGATGCTGGGCCGCGCGTCGTGGATGCGGCTGCCCGACATCGTCGGCGTGGAACTGACCGGGCGCCGCCAGCCCGGCATCACCGCCACCGACATCGTGCTGGCGCTGACCGAATTCCTGCGCAAGGAAAAGGTCGTCGGCGCCTACCTGGAATTCCGCGGCGAAGGGGCGGCCAGCCTGACGCTGGGCGACCGCGCCACCATCTCGAACATGGCGCCCGAGTACGGCGCCACGGCCGCGATGTTCTTCATCGACGGCCAGACCACCGAATACCTGCGCCTGACCGGCCGCGACGAGGCCCAGGTGCAGCTTGTGGAAACCTACGCCCGCACCGCCGGGCTGTGGGCCGACGCGCTGGCCGACGCCGAGTACGAGCGCGTGCTGCACTTCGACCTGTCCACCGTGGTCCGCAACATGGCCGGCCCGTCGAATCCGCACAAGCGGCTGCCGACGTCCGACCTGGCCGCGCGCGGCATTGCCGGCCAGTGGGAAGACACGCCGGGCCAGATGCCCGACGGCGCCGTGATCATCGCCGCCATCACGAGCTGCACGAACACCAGCAACCCGCGCAACGTGATTGCCGCCGCGCTGCTGGCCCGCAACGCCAACCAGCGCGGGCTCGCGCGCAAGCCGTGGGTCAAGTCGTCGCTGGCGCCGGGGTCCAAGGCCGTGGAGCTGTACCTGCAGGAAGCCAACCTGCTGCCCGACCTGGAAAAGCTAGGCTTCGGCATCGTCGCGTTTGCCTGCACCACCTGCAACGGCATGTCCGGCGCGCTGGACCCGAAGATCCAGCAGGAAATCATCGACCGGGACCTGTACGCCACGGCCGTGCTGTCCGGCAACCGCAACTTCGACGGCCGCATCCACCCGTATGCCAAGCAGGCGTTCCTGGCGTCGCCGCCGCTGGTGGTGGCCTACGCCATCGCCGGGACGATCCGCTTCGACATCGAGCAGGACGCGCTGGGCACCGACGCCAGCGGCCAGCCGGTCTACCTGCGCGACATCTGGCCCAGCGACGACGAGATCGACGCCATCGTGCGCCAGAGCGTCAAGCCCGAGCACTTCCGCAAGGTCTACGAGCCGATGTTCGCCGTGCGTGCCGAGAACGACACCGCGATCGATCCGCTCTACGACTGGCGCCCGCAGAGCACCTACATCCGCCGCCCGCCGTACTGGGAAGGCGCGCTGGCCGGCGAGCGCACGCTGCGCGGCATGCGCGCGCTGGCCGTGCTGGGCGACAACATCACGACCGACCACCTGTCGCCGTCGAACGCCATCCTGCCGAACAGCGCGGCTGGCGAGTACCTGGCGAAGATGGGCCTGCCCGAGGAAGACTTCAACTCGTACGCCACGCACCGCGGCGACCACCTGACCGCCCAGCGCGCCACGTTCGCCAACCCGACGCTGGTCAACGAGATGGCCGTGGTGGACGGCGCCGTGAAGAAGGGTTCGCTGGCGCGCATCGAGCCCGAGGGCAAGGTCGTGCGGATGTGGGAAGCCATCGAGACGTACATGGACCGCAAGCAGCCGCTGATCGTGATTGCCGGGGCCGACTACGGCCAGGGCTCGTCGCGCGACTGGGCCGCCAAGGGCGTGCGGCTGGCCGGCGTGGAAGCCATCGTGGCCGAGGGCTTCGAGCGCATCCACCGCACCAACCTGATCGGCATGGGCGTGCTGCCCGTGGAATTCTTCCCGGGCACCAACCGGCTGACGCTGGGCATCGACGGCACCGAGACGTTCGACGTGGTGGGCGACCGCCAGCCGCGCGCCGAGCTGACGCTGCTGATCCACCGCCGCAACGGCGAGACCGTGCGGGTGCCGGTGCGCTGCCGGCTGGACAGCGACGAGGAAGTGTCGATCTACGAGGCCGGCGGCGTGCTGCAACGGTTTGCGCAGGACTTCCTGGAATCGTCGCGGGCAGCCGCCTGACGATCCCCGGCGCAGACTTTCAAGGAAACCACGATGGCTCACGTTCCCCAAATCAAGATCCCGGCGACGTACCTGCGCGGCGGCACGAGCAAGGGCGTCTTCTTCCGGCTGCAGGACCTGCCCGAGGCCGCCCAGCAGCCGGGCCCGGCGCGCGACCGCCTGCTGCTGCGCGTGATTGGCAGCCCGGACCCGTACGGCAAGCAGATCGACGGCATGGGCGCTGCCACGTCGAGCACCAGCAAGACGGTGATCATCGCCCGCAGCACGCGGCCGGACCATGACGTGGACTACCTGTTCGGCCAGGTGTCGATCGACCAGCCGTTCGTCGACTGGAGCGGCAACTGCGGCAACCTGTCGGCGGCGGTGGGCCCGTTCGCGGTCAGCAACGGCTTTATCGAGGCCGCCCGGATTCCGCAGAACGGCACCGTCACGGTCCGCATCTGGCAGGCCAACATCGGCAAGACGATCGTCGCCCACGTGCCGGTCACCAACGGCGCGGTGCAGGAAACCGGCGACTTCGAGCTGGATGGCGTGACCTTTCCGGCCGCCGAGGTGCAACTGGAGTTCATGGACCCGGCCGCCGAGGAAGGCGACGACGGCGGCGGCGCGATGTTCCCGACCGGCAACCTCGTCGACGACCTGGAAGTGCCCGGCGTGGGCACGCTCAAGGCGACGATGATCAACGCCGGCATCCCGACGATCTTCGTCGAGGCGGCGGCCATCGGCTACACCGGCACCGAGCTGCAGGACGCCATCAACGGCGACCCGAAGGCGCTGGCGATGTTCGAGACGATCCGCGCGCACGGCGCAAAGCGCATGGGCCTGATCCAGGACCTGGACGAAGCCCGCACGCGCCAGCACACGCCGAAGGTGGCGTTCGTCGCCGGCCCGGCCACGTACACGGCATCGAGCGGCAAGACCGTGCGCGCCGAGGACGTGGACCTGCTGGTGCGCGCGCTGTCGATGGGCAAGCTGCACCACGCGATGATGGGCACGGCGGCGGTGGCCATCGGCACGGCGGCAGCCATCCCCGGCACGCTGGTCAACCTGGCCGCCGGCGGCGGCGCACGCGAGGCCGTGCGCTTCGGCCATCCGTCGGGCACGCTGCGCGTGGGCGCCCAGGCCGAACAGGCCAACGGCCAGTGGACCGTGCGCAAGGCCATCATGAGCCGCAGCGCGCGCGTGCTGATGGAAGGCTGGGTCCGCGTGCCAGGCGACAGTTTCTGACCCGTCGCACAACGCGGCCGTTGTCGTCACCGGGCGGCATTCTCCCAGCGTGGAGAATGCCGCTTTGTCTTATCTGGCATACGTTTGCGGGCGATGGCCGGGCGCTGTGCAGATTCTGTTGTGGTTGTCGACGCAACGGGGATGGGTGGTTATAGTGCTCGGTCCGTGGTGCCTGACACGCCTACCTGGCACCACGGTCTCATGAACCAACCATACGCGGCGGCCCCGCGCTTTCCACGAGAAACCAGCAGCCCGCCGCCAAGAGGAGAATCATGCAACGTACTGCCACCCTGAAACCCATCGCCGCGCTGCTGCTGTCCGCCACCCTGCTGACCGGCACGGCCTGTGCGCAACTGGCCCCGGCGCCCGGCACCCCCGGCGCGGCCCCGGCCGGTACGACCGCCGAGGCCCGCAAGGCCAACATCGTCATCATCGGCACGGGCGGCACCATTGCCGGGGCCGGTGCCTCGGCCACCAACACGGCGGCCTACCAGTCGGCCGTGGTGCCGGTCGACAAGATCATTGCCTCGGTGCCGGAAGTCTCGAAGGTCGCCAACGTCAAGGGCGAGCAGATCTTCCAGATCGGGTCCGAGAGCTTCAACAACGAGCGGCTGCTGAAGCTGGGCAAGCGCGTGTCCGAACTGCTCAAGCAGCCCGACGTGGACGGCATCGTGATCACGCACGGCACCGACACGATCGAGGAAACCGCCTACTTCCTGAACCTGACGCTCAAGAGCGACAAGCCCGTGGTGGTGGTGGGTTCCATGCGTCCGGGTACGGCGCTGGGCGCCGACGGCGCGCTGAATCTCTATGACGCGGTGCTGGTGGCGTCCAGCCCGGCGTCCAGGGGCAAGGGCACGCTGGTCGTGCTCAACGACGAGGTCCACACGGGCCGCGACGTGACCAAGAGCAACACGTTCAAGACCGAGACGTTCCGCTCGCCGTTCGGCCCGCTGGGCTACGTGGTGGAGGGCCGCACGCTGTACTACCGCACGCTGGCGCGGCCGCACACGGTGCAGACCGAGTTCGACATCGACAAGATCGACCGCCTGCCCGAAGTGGCCGTGCTCTACGCCTACGGCAACGTGAACCCGGCCATGGTCGACGCGGCCGTCAAGAGCGGCGCCAAGGCCATCGTCTATGCGGCCACCGGCAACGGCAGCGTGGGCGACTACATGGTGGAGCCGCTGAAGGCGGCGCAGGCCAAGGGCGTGCAGGTCGTGCGCGCGTCGCGCACGGGCAGCGGCATCGTCGTGCGCAACGCCGAGCAGCCTGACGACAAGTACAACTGGATCGTCACCGACGACCAGTTGCCGCAGAAGGCGCGCATCCTGATGGCGCTGGCGCTGACCAAGACCAACGATCCGAAGCAGCTTCAGCAGATCTTCTGGAAGTACTGATGCACCCGAGGCGCCGGGCCCGCTCCGGCGCCTTGCCGCTGGATGTCATCGGCAGGCGGGTGGCGGGGCGCCCCCGCAGCGGGCGTTTATAATGCGCGCTCAGTTTCCCGCCCGCCTTCCATGTCCGACCGCCCCGCCGACCCCACCGCTTCCACGCCCGACGACACCCGCCTGAGCGACCGCCCAGACAGCCCGTGCATCGGCATCTGTTCGACGCTGTTCGACGAGGTTTGCCAGGGTTGCGGCCGGACGGCCGCCGAGGTCAGCAACTGGGTGTTCTACAGCGAGGCAGAAAAGCAGGCGATCTGGGAGCGCATCACGCGCGAAGGCACGGCGTGGCGGTTTCGCCAGGACTAAGCAGCGCCTTCGCCGCCCCCTTCCCCGGCCCATTCAACCGCCCGCCAGCCGCTTCTCCATGTCCTCGACCGCGTGGCTGGCCACGCGCTGCCGGGCCAGCTTGCGCCAGCTTTCGGCCAGGCATGGCAGTTCGGCCATTTCGGCGAGCGCCGATAGATTGAGCCGGTCGACATAGAGCACGTGCAGCAGCCGCTGCAGGCTCCATTGCGGATACGGGCGCGCCACCAGCACCAGCCGGTCGCCGGCGGCCACCTCGCCTTCCTCGATCACGCGGTAATACCAGCCGGTGCGTCCGCTGCCCTGCACCGCGCGCGACATGCCGGCAAACCCGAAACGGTGATTCAGTTTCCAGCACGGCTGGCGTGCCTGGGACACCTCCACCAGCGCCGTGCCCAGATGGTAGCGGTCGCCCACGCAGACATCGGCCTCGGTCAGCCCCGTGGTACTCAGGTTTTCGCCAAACGCGCCCGCGTGGTCGAGCACGGCCGTGTTGCCGCCCTGCCCGGCCAGTTCGCCGCGCCAGCCCGCGTAGTGGTCGCGCGGATAGTGGTGCAGCGCCTTCTCGGGGCCGCCGTGGTGCTTCGGATCGCCCTGCTCGTCGATGGCCAGCCCGACCGGCGTGATGCGCACCGGCCCGTCCACAGGCGTCTTGCCGATGCCGCTCGGCACGCCTTTCGGGCCAAACGGCTGCACGCGGCCCGCCAGCAGCACGTCGATCCTGACGTCCACAGCCGCGCCGCTCACAGCCCCGCCTCCTCCATCCAGCGCGCGAACATCAGTTCGCCGGCGCTGGCCACGGTGGCGCCGATCTCGGCCGTGCGGCGGCGGATCGTGCGCGGGTCCACGCCGGCCTTGGCCAGCTCGACCGTATGGCCGATCAGCCAGGTCTCGATATCGCCCGGCTTGACCTCGGGGTGGAATTGCAGCGCCAGCACGTGCTTGCCGATGGCATACGCCTGGTTTGGCGTCGCGGCGGTCGATGCCAGCCGCTCGGCGCCCTCGGGCAGGTCGAACGTGTCGCCGTGCCAGTGCAGCACCTCCCAGTCGGCGTTGGCCAGCAGCGCCAGCGGCGAGCGGCGGCCGGCCTCGGTCGGCGAAATCGGCGCCCAGCCAATCTCGCGCGTGCCCGGATAGACGCGCGCGCCGCACGCCGCGGCAATCAACTGCGCGCCCAGGCAGGCGCCGATGATCGGCAGTTCGTCCTGCAGCCGCTGGCGGATCACGCTGATCTCCGCTTCGAGCCACGGGTACGCTTCGGTCTCGTAGACGCCGATGGGGCCGCCCAGCACGACCAGCAGGTCGGCCGGATCGGTCTGCACCAGCGTCAGGTCGTCCACGCCGGCCTGGAACAGGCGAATGTCATGGCCGCGGTCGCGCGCCACGTCGGCAATCACGCCTGCATGTTCGAATGCAACGTGCTGGATGACATCGGTCCTCAACTGGCGCCTGGTTTCGCTCATTGCGTAACGCTCCTGCTAGAAATGGTGGGCATCGGATAGGGGACGCAGGGCGATACGATACCGCACCGCATCAATGCCTGTCGCGTGCCGGTTGCAGCACCAGCGTCTCGAAGCTGTCGCCGCCGGGGTTGCGCCGCTGCGCGCCGATCTGGATGAACTGGACGGCGGCCCACTTGTCGGTCCAGTCTCGGTAGTGCGGCGACAGCGCGTTGCCGGACTGCCCGGTCGACGACATGAAGCGCGACGCGGACAGGTCGGCCAGGTCGTAGATCGCGCGCAGGCTGGCCGCGTGGGTGTTCTCGAACGGCGCCTTCTCGTCGCGCAGGCTGTGGCGGCCCACGTCGACCGTATAGGTATCGCCGCCGGTCGGCACGCGGACGTTGAACAGCCCGGCCAGATACGGCACCTTGCCGAACGGCTTGTGCTCCGAGCGCGCCGTGTGGGCCTTGCCCCAGCGCCATTTGTCCGGGTCCGAACCGTAGCGGGTATCGAGGTCGGCCAGCGCGCGCTGCCAGGCCAGACCGATCGTGTCGGCGCAGGTCTCGCGGGCGGTGGTGCGCGAGTTGTCGCACCAGAAGGCGCCCTGCCCGGCCGGGTCGCGCATGGCGTTGAGCATCGGCAACTGGACGTTGCGCTGGTCCCAGAGCCGGACGAACTGCGCGTCGCCCACCTTGTCCGCGAACAGCAGCCGCGACAGCTCGCGCAGCCACGCCGTCACCACCAGCGGCTCGGCGCGGTCGGCCGCCATGGTGCCGTCCCACTGGCGCAGCCCGTCGAACAGCGCGCGCTCGCGGGCCGGGCGCGATGCATCGCTGGCCACTGGGGCGGCCAGCAGCAGCGGCAAGGCGTCGCGCACGGCCAGCGACACCACGTCTTTCTGGATCGCGGCGAAGGTGTCCGGCGTATGGCGCGGCGTGGCGTCCAGCAGCGCCTGGATGCGCTGCGCCCGGTACGGCACGCTCCATTCGCTGGTCAGGAAAAACGGGTACTGGTCGTCGACGATCTTCTGGTTGGCGGTCACGATCATGCCCGACGGCGGGTTGAACCGCTGCGGCAACTGCTCGAACGGGATAAAGCCCTGCCAGTCGTAGCGCGCGTCCCAGCCCGGCGCCGGCGCCAGGCCCATCAGGTCGTTGTCGGCCCGGCGCACCGGCACGCGGCCCGGCGCGATGAAGCCGATGTTGCCATCGACATCGGCGTAGACCATGTTCTGCTGCGGGGCGTGGAAGTCGCGCAGCGCGGCCACGAAGCTCTTCCAGTCCTTTGCCAGCCCCATGTTCAGGCTGGCCTGGAACGTCTTGTCGTCGGGCCGCAGCGCCGTCCACTGGAACGCCACCACGTACTGGGCGCCCAGCGGCTTGGCCGCCGCGCCAATCGGCTCGGCCACGTCGGACATCACCGGCCCGTGGCGCGTGGCACGCACGCGCAGCGTCACGTCGGGCTCGCCTTTCACGTGGATGGTCTCGGTATAGGTCTCGAACGGCGCCCAGCCGTCGGGGGTCTGGTAGCGGGCCGGATTCGACGGGTCGATCCGCTCGATGAACAAATCCTGCACGTCGGGTGCCGTATTGGTGAAGCCCCAGGCAATGCGCTGGTTGTGGCCCAGCACCACCAGCGGCGCGCCGGGCAGCGTGGCGCCGGTCAGGTCCAGCCCCGGCGCCTGCAGGTGCGCGAAATACCACAGCGCGGGCGCCTGCAGCCCCAGGTGGGGGTCGTTGGCCAGCAGCGGCTTGCCGCTGCGGGTGTGCGCGCCCGACACCACCCAGTTGTTCGAGCCCATCCCTTCGATATGGCTGGACGGCGCGCGGTCGGCCACCTGGGCCATGGCCGTGGCCACCGGGGCGAGCTGGCGGTAGAAGCTGGCGTAATCCATCGTGCGCAGCGGCTTGTCGCCGGGGTACGGCGCCAGGATCTCGGCGATGCGCGAGGTCGGGAGCTGCTGGGCCAGGCCCATCCGCAGCACTTCCTGCGTCCAGTTGCCGCCCAGGTCCCAGGCCATCATCGTCTGCCAGCCGACGGTATCGGCCGGCTCCCAGCGTTCCGGGCGGATGCCGAGCATCAGGAATTCGGGCGGCAGCGCCGACTTGCGGGTGTCGATAAAGGCGTTGACGCCGTCGGCATAGGCCTGCAGCACCGCGCGGACCTCCGGCGACGTGCGGGCGACGATGGCCTCGGCGTTGCGGCGCACCCCCAGCGTACGCAGGAAGCGGTCGTTGTCGACAGCCTTGGGGCCCAGGATCTCGGCCAGCCGCCCGGCCACGATGCGCTTGTTCATCTGCATCTGCCAGAGCCGGTCCTGCGCGTGGACGTAGCCCAGCGCGTAGTAGGCGTCCAGCGGATGGCTGGCCTGGATGTGCGGCACGGCGTTGCGGTCACGCACCACCACCACCCGCTCGCGCAGCCCGGATAGCTGCTGCGTGCCGGCCGTATCGGGCTGCGACGCCTGGCGGTACCAGACATAGGCGCCAATCGCCGCCGTCAGCGTCAGCACCATCGCACCCAGGATGACCCAGCCCAGCCGTTTGAACCAGCGCATCGACACGCTCCCCCCAAGGAAAGACGCAAGCATGGCAGATTTCCGCGCAGACAAGAATGCCCGGACGGGCCGGGCATCGGTACTACGGGGTGCGGGCAGCGGCCGGAGCCGCTCAGGCCGGCTTCTTGAGCTGCAGCGACTTGTATTCGAGGAATTCCTCCAGCCCGAACTTGCCGCCCTCGCGGCCGTTGCCGGACTGCTTGAATCCCCCGAACGGGGCATTCATGTTGAACGGGCCGCCGTTGATGTCCACCTGGCCCGTGCGGATGCGCCGCGCCACGCGGATCGCGCGCGCCTCGTCGCCAGACCAGACGCCGCCGCCCAGCCCGTAGATGCTGTCATTGGCGATGCGGATCGCGTCTTCCTCGGTGTCGTAGCAGATTACCGACAGCACTGGGCCGAAGATTTCCTCCTGCGCCACGGTGGCCCGGGGATCGACGTTGCCCAGCACGGTGGGCTTGACGAAAAAGCCGCGCTCGAAGCCTTCCGGGGTCTCCGGGCCACCAGCGACCAGTTCGGCGCCCTCTTCCAGCCCGCGCCGGATGTAGCCGGTCACGCGCTGCTTCTGGACGTCCGAGATCAGCGGGCCCAGGCGCGTGGTGTCCGACATCGGATCGCCCACGGTAAAGCCTTCCACGATCTTGGCGGCAATCGCCTTGACCTCGTCGTAGCGGCTGCGCGGCACCAGCATGCGGGTGTGCGCCGAGCAGGTCTGGCCGGAATTGAGAAAGCAGGCGCTCAGCGTGCCCTTGACGGCCGCCGGCAGGTCCGCGTCGTCCAGGATCACGGAAGCCGACTTGCCGCCCAGTTCCAGCGCCACGCGCTTGACCGACTGCGCGGCCAGCTCCGACACGCGCTTGCCGGCCCGCGTGGAGCCCGTGAACGACACCATGTCGACCTCCGGATGGCTGGCCAGCACCTCGCCCACCACCGGGCCGTAGCCGGTCACCAGGTTGAACACGCCCGGCGGCAGGCCGGCGGCCTCGATCACCTCGGCCAGCACAAAGGCATTGAGCGGCGCCACTTCCGACGGCTTGAGCACCACGGTGCAACCGGCGGCCAGCGCCGGTGCCACCTTCAGCGTGATCTGGTTCAGCGGGTAGTTCCACGGCGTGATGGCCGCCACCACGCCCACCGGCTCGCGCACGACCAGCGAGTTGCCCACCTGTTCCTCGAACGTGAAGCTGTCGAGCAGCGCGGCGGCCTGGCCCCAGTTGTAGACCGGCCCGCCCACCTGGATGGCGCGCGCCAGCTTGATCGGCATGCCCACCTCGCCGGCGATCAGTTGCGCCAGTTCCTCGGTGCGGTCCTTGAGTCCCTCGGCGATCTTGCGGATGTACTGCACGCGGTCGGCGGGCGGCGTCGCGGCCCAGCCGTCGAACGCCGCGCGGGCGGCGGAAATGGCGTCCTCGGCGTCACGGGCATGTCCCTCGGGGATCTTGCCCATGACGGCCTCGGTGGCCGAGTGGATGACGTCGATACTGCCCGTACCGTGGGGCGCCACCCATTTGCCGTTGATGAAAAGTTTGTCTCGTTGTTGCATGGCCACAGCCCTCAAGAGGTGAATCGGCGGAGTGCAAATTTTGTTACTTTTATGGTGCACCACATTGTAGGCCGGTTTGCGGATTCGCTTTTCGTCCATCCGCCGCCGGCCCGGATAACAAGATGGCGATAATCGGCCGCGCAACAGCTCACCCGAGGGCCTCGCCGCGGGCGGCCGATCGATAACAAAGGAGCGAGACATGGTCGACCCGGTCTATCACAAGACGGAAGCAGGTCAGGAGGAAATCCGCACCCGCGCGCGCAAGCTGGACCACAAGCTGCGCGCGCTGCTGCTGATCGTGAACGGAGAACGCGCCAGATCGGCGCTGTTGGCGCAAGTCGCCGGCATGGGCGTGGCCGAGGAGGCGTTCGATACGCTGCTGGCGCTGGGCCTGATCGCGCCGGCCGCCGAGCCAGTGCGGGCAGCACCAGCGGCCGCCCGGTCCGGCCGCCCCGCCGCGCCGGCCCGCCCGGCCGACACCAACCTGTTCGCGGCCTATTCGGGCTACAACTCGGCCGGCGGCAAGGGCATCGACGACCGCGTCGACGATCGCGACGTGCTGGCCGACACCACCATCGCCCCGGCACTGACCCCGGCGCGCGCCCCGGCCACCGTCGGCGCCGACGGCTACCAGCGGCTCTACCACTTCTACACCGACGTGATCGGCAACCACCTGGGGCTGCGCGGCTACGTACTGCAGGTCAAGGTGGAAAAAGCCGCCACCGTCGTCGAACTGGCCGCCCTGCGCGACACGCTGGGCGCCGCCTTGCAGAAAGCCAAGGGCGACATCACCGCCCACGCCATCATCGACCAGCTCGACGATTTGCTGGCCGAAATGGGCGTGGCACCAGCGCGGTAGGGGCGCGGGTGCAGCTCCCCTCTCCCGCCTGCGGGAGAGGGGTTGGGGGAGAGGGCCAGCGGTTCAAATCGCGACCAGTCGGCAAGCAGAACCTCAACGCCCTCTCCCCCGGCCCCTCTCCCGCGATGCGGGAGAGGGGAGCAAACACTAGTCCGCCGCGGTCTGCTTGCTGACCTCGTCGGCAGGCTGCATCCCCGCTGCCACAGCGCCCTGCCCGCCCCCCACCGCATACCAGTCCACCTTCCGCGTGACCGCCATGATGATGGCCAGCGTCACGAACAGCAGCGCGGTGCCCAGGACCAGCGCATTGTCCTCGGACACGAGCAGCCCGTAGAGCGCGCCATACAGCGCCGTCAGCAGCGCGGCAAAGCCCAGGCCGCGTTGCCAGCTTCGCAGCACGAACGACAGGTAGAAGCCCAGCAGGCCGATGCAGGCTGCGCTGGCCGTCAGGTAGGCCAGCACGAATGCCACGTGCTCGGACAGGCTGACCAGCAGCAGGAAGAAGATCGCCAGCGCCAGGCCGGCCAGCAGGTACTGGATCGGGTGGATGCGCAGCGACTTGACCAGTTCGAACAGGTAGAGCCCGGCAAACGTCAGCACCACGAACAGCAGGCCGTACTTGACCGCCCGCTCGGCCTGCACGTAGATGTTGACCGGCTCCATCAGCGTGACGGACGCGGCCTGCAGGTCGTGCACGCCCTGCTGGGTGGCCAGTTGCTCGCGCACGCGGGTGTTGAACGACGTGATCGACCATTCGGCGCGGAAGCCGTCGGCCGTGACCGTGCGCTGGCGCGGCAGGAAGTCGCCGTCGAAGCTCGGGTGTGGCCACGGGGACTGCATGCTGAACTGGTTCAGGCCGGCCACCGGCGTGACGGCCATCGCGCGGGCGCCCAGCACCGCCAGCTTCATCGAGAACGGCACCACGCGCGCCTCGGCAGGCTTGCCGGCCGCGCCGGACACGTCGACGCGCCCGTGCAGCCCCTGCGGCAGGCTCGGCAGCCGCGTGCCCTGCGAAAGCTGCACCGCCGTGCCGTCCAGCGCGATGACCGGCTCCGAGACCAGCCCGCGCATGTCGGCCACGCCCACCACCACGTACGGCTGGCCAATCTCGAAGCGGACGTGGTGGGTCGATTCCGGCAGCTCGGGCCGCGCCTTGGGATCGGGCAGCTCGATCGTGCCGGACAGCTCGCTGGCCGTTTCGTAGACGATGGTCTTGTGGATGCCCCGGTAGCGCTCGCTCGGCGTGATGGCGGTCTGCACCCGCAGCGACTTCGGGAACACCAGCAACTGGCGCATTTCCTCGCGGTACGGGGCCAGCGGCGCCGGCACCGCGTTCTGCGTCAGCGGGCGGTCCGCCGGCGGCGGCACGGCGATGATTTCCTTGTAGGGCACGACGATGACCGGCCCGGTCAGCGTCTGCGGGCCGGCGTAGCTCTGCCAGATGCTGCGCTCGGCCTGGTCGCGGTATACGCCGCGTTCGTGGACGATGCCGAGCACCATCTGGAGCGCGATCCAGAGCAGTACGACGACCGCGCCAATCGTGACGATGCGAAAAATCAGAGGCTTGTTCATGGTGTCCTGTGACAGTCGGGTTGACGTGCCGCAAGACTAGCGAGCCGCTGTGGGCGCGATGTGGGGGCGATGTGGGCCCGGTGTGAAGTCAGGCCGCCAGCGGCACGGTCAGCCGTGCCCGGGTGCCGCCGCCGTCGCGATTGGCCACCTCGATGGTGCCGCGATGGAGCTGGGCCACCTCGCGCACCAGGCAGAGCCCGAGCCCGGTGCTGCGGTTGCGCCCGCCGGGCCGGGGCAGCGAATAGAACCGCTCGAACAGCCGCCCCTGGGCGAAGTCCGGGATGCCGGGGCCGCGGTCGTCGATTGTCACGGCCACCGCGTCCTGCGCGGGCAGCGGGCCCAGCGCGATGTCGATGGTGGTACCCGCCGGCGCAAAGTCGAGCGCGTTCTCCAGCAGGTTGACGATGGCCTGGCGCAGCAGGAACGGGTCGCCGGTCGTGGCCGGGCCCGGGCCGGCCGGCGCCTGCCAGTGCAGCCGGACATCGCGCTGGCGTGCGCGTGGTTCCAGCGCGGCCACGATCTGGCCGATCTCGGGCGCCAGCGGCACGCGCGCCGCGTGCTCCAGCCGCTGGCGCTGCTCCACTTCGGCCAGCGTCAGCAGCTTGCGGATCAGCTCGTCCAGCCGCTGCGCCTGGCTGCGGATATTGCCGACAAAGCGCGCGCGGTCGGCCGGCGGCATGTCTTCCTGCAACAACTCCGCCGCACCGCCGATGGCCGCCAGCGGGCTTTTCATCTCGTGGGTCAGCGTGTGGATGTAGTGCTCGACGTACTGCTTGTCTTCCAGCCGCAGCCGCATGGTTTCCACGGCGCGGCCCAGCTCGGCCAGTTCGCTGGCGCCGCGCAGCGGCATTTCGGCGCGTTCGCCGGCCGCCACGGACCGCGCGTAGCGCTGCAGCTTGCGCAGGCCGATGACCAGCCACAGCGTGCAGACCACGCCGATCACCGCCGCGCCGCCAATCAGCAGCAGCCCGTAGGTCAGGATCTTGCCCTGGCTGCGCGCGATGAACGGCGCCACCGACCGGTTCGGCTTGGCCACGGTCAGCACGCCGATGATGCGCGCGCCGTCGCGGATTGGCGCGGCCACGTACATGACCGTGCTGGCCTCGTCGTCGGGATCGGTGCGGGTGCTGCGGGCGCCGTATTTGCCCTGCAGCGTCAGGTAGACGTCGTTCCAGCGCGAATAGTCGGCGCCCAGCGCCTGGCCCGTGGAATCGAAGCGGACGATGCCGCGGTCGTCGGTGATGTAGATGCGGTAGCCAATGGCGTCCTTGTGCATGCCCCAGACGCTGGCGTCGACCGGGCTTTCCTGCAGCCGCGCCAGCTTGCGGGCGAAATTGCCATCGGCGAGCTGGCCATTGCGCAGGTCGTCGGCGGCCAGCACGGCCAGCACGTTGGCGGTGTCGACCAGCGTGTCTTCCATCGCCTGGCGCACGCCGGGCTTTACCTCCTGCACGAACACGCGCAGCGTCAGGAACGCGGCCAGCCCGACCACGAGGAAAAAGCCGA
Source organism: Cupriavidus pauculus (assembly GCF_003854935.1). NCBI lineage: Bacteria > Pseudomonadati > Pseudomonadota > Betaproteobacteria > Burkholderiales > Burkholderiaceae > Cupriavidus > Cupriavidus pauculus. Next base: position 2,549,278 of record NZ_CP033969.1, on the reverse strand, counting down.
AGAAGATGCGCAGGCCGATGTGCATGGCCGCCTAGGCGTCGAGCGAGTAGCCCATGCCGCGATGGGTGCGGATCGGGTCGGCCGACGGGTCCACCTCGCGCAGCTTGGCGCGCAGCGTCTTGACATGGGTATCGACGGTGCGGTCGACCGTGTCGAGCGCGTCGTGCCAGACCAGGTCCATCAGCTGGGCGCGCGCATAGATACGGCCCGGATGGGCCACCAGCAGCGCGAGCAGCCGGTATTCGTAGCGCGTCAGGTCCAGCCAGCGGCCGCGCCAGGCCAGCCGGGCACCGGCTTCGTCATGGTGGAAACCTTCGGACGGCAACGGCTGGGACGGGGCGGCGGGCTGGGCCGGCGCCGGCCGGGCGCGCCGCAGGATCACGCGCACCCGGGCGGCCAGTTCGCGCGGCGAGAACGGCTTGACCACGTAGTCGTCGGCGCCGATCTCCAGCCCGACGATGCGGTCGATTTCCTCGTGCCGGGCGGTCAGGAAGATCACCGGCACGTCGGAAAACGTGCGCAGCGTGCGGCAGACCTCGAAACCGCTGATGTCGGGCAGCCCGACGTCCAGGATCACCAGGTCCGGCGCGTCGGTGCCGGCACGCAGCCGCGCCAGCGCGTCGCTGCCCAGCAGGCAATGGGTGGCCTGCATGCCGTCGGTGCGCAGGGCATAGACGATCGTGTCGGCAATCGCGGATTCGTCTTCGACGACGAGGATGGCTGGCGGTTTCATCGCCGCGTATTATCCGCCATCGCGCGCCGGTTCGGGCACGCGCAGCAACTGGCGCACGCGCCGCAGGAAAGCTTCGATATCGGGAATGCGGCGGCGTCTCATGGCTGGGCTCCGATGGGTGGGAGGCCAGTCTGGGCGCTGTGTGTGAAGGGAGGGTGTGGCGGGGGTGAAGGCTGGGGTGCCGGCCTGCACTGCCGGCTGTTTGGCTCCCCTCTCCCGCAGCGCGGGATAGGGTTGGGGGAGAGGGCGTTGCGGCGCTACTTGCCGACATGTGGCAATTTGAACCGCCGGCCCTCTCCCCCTGCCCCTCTCCCGCAGCGCGGGAGAGGGGAGACAACCAGCGGGATATCGAGCTTGAATCTTGCGCTTGTCGTCTCCCCTCTCCCGCTCGCGGAGACAACCCGAAGCGGGAATTACGCCTCGATGCCTTGCGAGGCCAGGTACTCGTCGTACGTGCCCAGGTAGTCGGTGATCGTGCCGTCGGTGCGCACTTCGATCACGCGCGTGGCCAGGCCGTTGATCAGTTCGCGGTCGTGGGAGACGAAGATCAGCGTGCCCGGGAACTTGTCCAGCGCGATCTGGAGCGACTCGATGGACTCCATGTCCATGTGGTTGGTCGGCTCGTCCATGGCCAGCACGTTGTGGCGGCCCAGCATCAGCTTGCCCCAGATCATGCGGCCCTTTTCGCCGCCGGACAGCACCTTGACGTTCTTCTTGATGTCGTCGGCCGAGAACAGCAGGCGGCCCAGCGTGCCGCGCAGCGACTGGTCGTCGTCGCCGGCCTGGGTCCACTGGCTCATCCAGTCCATCACGGTGGCGTCGTTCGGGAATTCCTCGTACGTGTCCTGCGGCATGTAGCCCACGTTCGCGTTCTCGGCCCACTTGACCGTGCCGCGGTCCACTTCCACGCCGCGCTGCACGCCGGTCTGCACGATGTTGCTCAGCAGGCTGCGCAGCAGCGTGGTCTTGCCGGCGCCGTTCTCGCCGACGATTGCCACGCGCTCGCCCGCCTGCACGGCCATCGACAGGTTGTCGATGATCTTGCGCTCGTAGGTCTTGGTGATGCCCTCGACTTCCACGGCCAGGTTGTGCAGCTTCTTCTCGAACTCGAAGCGGATGAAGGGGTTCTGGCGCGACGACGGCTTGATGTCCTCGACCTTGATCTTCTCGATCTGCTTGGCGCGCGACGTGGCCTGGCGGGCCTTGGACTTGTTGGCCGAGAAGCGGCGCACGAAGTCCTGCAGCTCGGTGATGCGCTCCTTGGCGCGCGCGTTGGCGGCCATCTGGCGCTCGCGGGCCTGCATCGACGCCTGCATGTAGTCGTCGTAGTTGCCCGGGTAGACCTTCAGCGTGCCGTAGTCCATGTCGGCCATGTGCGTGCACACGGAGTTCAGGAAGTGGCGGTCGTGGGAAATGATGATCATGGTGGAGTTGCGCTCGTTGAGCACGTCTTCCAGCCAGCGGATCGTGTTGATGTCCAGGTTGTTGGTCGGTTCGTCCAGCAGCAGGACGTCCGGGTTCGAGAACAGCGCCTGCGCCAGCAGCACGCGCAGCTTCCAGCCCGGCGCGATGTCGCTCATCGGGCCCTGGTGCTGGTCGGTCGGGATGCCCACGCCCAGCAGCAGCTCGCCGGCGCGCGCCTCGGCCGTGTAGCCGTCGTACTCGGCGTAGCGGGCCTCCAGCTCGGCGGCCTTCATGTAGTCCTCGTCGGTGGCTTCGGGGTTCGCGTAGATGGCGTCGCGCTCGCTGGCGGCGGCCCACATCTCCACGTGACCCATCATCACCACGTCGAGCACGCGGTTGTCTTCATAGGCGAACTGGTCCTGGCGCAGCTTGCCCAGGCGGATGCCCGGCTCCAGCATCACGGTGCCGGCCGACGGCTCCAGGTCGCCGCCCAGGATCTTCATGAACGTGGACTTGCCGCAGCCGTTCGCGCCGATCAGGCCGTAGCGGTTGCCCTCGCCGAACTTGACCGAGATGTTCTCGAACAACGGCTTGGGGCCGAACTGCATGGTGATGTTTGCGGTAGAAAGCACGTCTGGACCTTGTCTGGAATGTGGGGGTGCCCCGATGGGCCCCGCCCCGCTGGCGGCCGGATTGTGGACGGCACGCACCCGATTGGCGTGCCCGGCGCAGCGAAATGAGGAAATAACCCGCGATTTTACCACTCGCGGCAGGCGCCGTCAGCCGTGCCGGCCTACAGCGTGGGATAGCCCGACAGCGCCAGGGTGAAGCCTTCGGCACTGGCTTCGAGCCGGGCCTGCCCGCCCACCGGCAGCGTCAGCTTGCGCGGGCAGTGGCCGAACGGCAGGCCGGTCAGCACCGGCACGCGCAGCCGGGCGCGCAGGTAGTCGAACACGGCGTCCATGTCGTAGCCGTTGTCGTAGTCGGTGGTGCGGTAGTTCGAGAAATCGCCCAGCACGATGGCCTGCTGGCGGTCCAGCACGCCGGCCTGCAGCAGTTGCAGCAGCATCCGCTCCACGCGGTACGGCGGCTCGTTGATGTCTTCCAGGAACAGGATGCCGCCGTCCACCGTGGGCAGGTACGGCGTGCCCAGCAGGCTGCAGAGCATGGCCAGGTTGCCGCCCCAGAGCGTGCCTTCGATGGTCCCGGTGCCGGGCGCGGCCTGGGGCGCGGGCACCTCGATCCGGTACGCGGGCTGGCGCAGGATGGCGTCGAAGTGCTGCCACATGTACGGGTCTACCAGTTCCGGGCCGAAATCGGCCAGCAGCATCGGCCCCGCGAACGTCACGCCGCCCGTGGCGGCCAGGTAGGCAAGCTGGAACGCCGTGAAATCGCTATGGCCGACGATGGGCGTGCCGCTGGCGCGCGCCTGGTCGGCAATCCGCGCAAAGTCGATCTGGCCCAGCAGCCGCGCCAGCCCGTAGCCGCCGCGCACCGCCAGCGTCAGTTCCGGCGCGGCGCCGGTGCCGATGGCGTGCAGGTCGGCCAGCCGCTCGGCGTCGGTGCCGCCAAAGCGCAGGTGGCGCCGGGCGAGGATGTCCGGATTGGCGACGCGGTAGCCGTGCCCGGCCAGCCAGGCGCAGCCGCGCTCGGCCACGGTCATGTCGTGCGGGTAGCCGGAAGCGGCAATCAGGCGGACGTCGATGGGGTGGGTCATGCTGGGCAGGGGTCGATGCGGCGATCGGTGCACGGGATCGGAAGCACCGATTCTCGCCTAATCGGCCGCCGGTGGCGAGGGCGGCACGCCCTGCCCGTCCCGTGCGGCCTGTTGTGCGGCTTTCTGCGCGCGGCGGCGGGCGCCGAAGAAATCGCGCAGCAACTGGCCGCATTCGTCGGCCATCACGCCACGCGCGAGCGTGGTCTGGTGGTTCAGCGTAGCCTGCGCGAACAGGTCGACAACGCTGCCGGCGGCGCCGGTCTTGGGATCGGTCGCGCCGAACACGACGTGCTTCAACCGGGCGTGCAGGATGGCGCCGCTGCACATCGCGCATGGCTCAAGCGTCACATACAACTCGCATTCGGGCATGCGATAGTTGCCCAGCACCTTGGCGGCGGCGCGCAGGGCCTGCATTTCGGCGTGCGCGGACGGGTCGACGGAGCGGATCGGCAGATTGTGGCCGCGCGCGATGATGGCGTCGTTCCAGACCACCACGGCGCCCACCGGCACTTCGCCGGCGGCCTCGGCCAGGCGCGCCTCTTCCAGCGCGGCCGCCATGTAGAAGCGGTCGCGCGCGGCGGCGTCTTCGAACTGCGGCGCGCCGGACATGGCCGGTCAGTCCTGCGCCGGCAGCGACAGCGGCGCGCTCACCTCGGCCCAGCAGTTCGGCGTTTCGAACAGCACCAGCCGGGTGAGCTGCAGGTGATGGCCGAAGCAGTCCTTGAACACCGGCGCCAGGATGTCGAACGCGGCCTGGGCCAGGTTTTCGACGGTCGGGATGCTGTCGATGACCACGGTCTTGTGGTTGTCCATCGACTGGAGGAAGTTCAGCAGCGCGGTATCGCCGCGGTAGATCAGGAACGCATGGTCCCACTTCGACACCAGGTGCTCGTTGGCCAGCGCCTTGATGTCGCCGAAGTCCAGGATCATGCCGTCGTCGGACGCGCCTTCCTGGCGCAGCACCTCGCCGGCCAGCGTCAGGTCCAGCCGGTAGCGGTGGCCGTGGATGTTGCGGCACTGGCCGCCGTGGCTCGGGATACGGTGGCCGGCGTCGAATTCAAGGCGGCGCGTGATCGAAACTTGTTTGCTCATGTGTCAGCGAATGCCCAGCAGCTTGTGGGTCTGGAGCGACAGGCGCCAGCGCGGATGGCGCTGGCAGAAATCCACCGCCGCAGCCGTATTCTGACGGGCCAGTGGGCCGTCCATGGCCTGCACCAGGAAATAGCGGAAATCCAGTTGCTCGTATGCGGCGAAGTCCTGGCCGGCCTGCGGCATCACCACCTTCAGTTCGTCGCCCTTGGTGACCACCAGTTCCGAGCCCATCTTCGGGCTGACGCAGACCCAGTCGATACCCTCGGGCACCGGAATCGTGCCATTGGTCTCGATGGCGATCTCGAAGCCGTGCGCGTGCAGCGCGTCGATCAGCGGCGCATCGAGCTGCAGCAGCGGCTCGCCGCCCGTGCAGACCACCAGCGGCTGGCCGCCCGCGCCCTGCGGCCATTCCGACGCCACCACGGCCGCCAGTTCCTCGGCGGTGCGGTACTTGCCGCCGCGCGTGCCGTCGGTGCCGACGAAGTCGGTGTCGCAGAACTGGCACACCGCGCGGGCGCGATCTTCCTCGCGGCCGGTCCAGAGGTTGCACCCCGAGAACCGGCAGAACACCGCCGCACGGCCGGCGTTGGCGCCTTCGCCTTGCAGCGTATAGAAGATTTCCTTGACGGTGTAAGTCATGCGATGGGAACGGTAATGGGGCGCGGGGGCCTTTCTGCTTAAAAACTAGGCAATCGCCGGCAGGCGAGCAACCGGCGATTGTATCAAGAACCTAGGGTTTTTGCTAAGTGGCCGATGCCGCCACACCGCTCCCGTCGCCCTGCCGGATCAGCGCGGGGCGCCCAGGTAGTCCATCTTGCCGATCTGCACGCCCTTGTGGCGCAGGATGTCGTAGGCCGTGGTCACGTGGAAGTAGAAGTTCGGCAGCGCAAACCCGAGCAGGTAGCTCTTGCCGTCGAACGTCACCGGGCCGTTGCGCAGCTTCAGCTCCACCACGCGCGTCTCGCTGCCTTCCAGCTGTTCGGGGCGGATGGTCTTCAGGAAGCCGATGGTCTTGGCAATCCGCGCCTGCAGGTCCGGGAACGTGGTCTCATCGTCGGGGTACGACGGGATCTCGATGCCGGCCAGCCGCGCCGCGCAGCCCTTGGCCGAATCGCTGGCCCGCTGGATCTGGGCCGGCAGCGCGTCCATGTCCGCCACCAGGCGGGTCTGGATCAGCTCGGCGGCGTCCATGCCCTGCGCCTTGGCGTGGGCGGCGCCCTTGTCCAGGATCGCGGACAGGTTCGTCAGGGCCCGGATGAACACCGGGATCGAAACGTCGTACATCGAGAGGGCCATGGGGGCTCCTTGGTCGTGGGATGGGGACGATGCCTGCGCGGTGTCCGACGGTGGTTGGCCCCGCCTGCCGGCGCCGCAGGCGCAAGCATAGACCGGAACCGCGCCCCGTGCTGGCTAGCGCGCCAGGCCCTCCAGCCAGGCGTCGGCGTCGTCGATGCCGAACTCGATCCACATCGGCAGGTGGTCGCTCATGCGGTAGGTCCGCCAGTCCTTGAAGCTGCGGCCCGGGCGCGACTGGCGCTCGGCGGCGTAGGCGTCGGCATCGGCCAGCCGGTACACGTGCTCGAACACGTCGAACACGCCCGCGCGGCCGGTGGGCGCCATGCTCGACAGCTGCCGGAAATAGGCGATCTGGTCGTAGTGGCGGTCCTTGCCCACGTTCGATCCTGGCACCGATTGCAGCTCCGGCGGCACGATGAAGCCCGCCTTGGTGATGGCCTGCATCGTCACGTCGCGGCGATTGAAGATGTTGAAGTCGCCGAGCAGGATCAGGTTGCCCGGATCGGGCTTGGCGCCGGGCGCCGGCTGCGGCGCGGCGGACAGCTTGCCGGCTGCCTGGGCGACGGTCTGGCTGAACGCCGTGATCTCGGCCAGCCGGCGCGCGTCGTCGGGCCGGCTGGTGCCGTAATAGATGTGGACGGTGGCCAGCGTGAGGTAGGCCCATCCCGCCTGGAACCCGGCCAGGTACGGCGAGCGCGCCAGCTGCACCGGGGCCGGCGCGGACCGGCCCGGCGGGGGCAGCACCAGTTCGGCCGCCAGCCCCGTGAAGCGCACCTTGCGGCGGTCGTAGAGATAGGCCATGCGCTCGGCGTTGCCGGAGGCGCCCAGCGTGACGTCCGTCACCAGATGGCCCCACCACGGGCCGAGCATCCGCTGCAGGCGCTGCAGCGGGTACAGGCCGTCGCGCACCTCCTGGACCGCGATCAGGTCGAAGCGGCTCAGCACTTCGGCGATGTACAGGTACGCCTCGTCAGACCGGTAGCCGTACTTGCCTGAATCGAACTCGCGGATGTTCCACGTCGCCAGCAGCAGCGTGTCGGTAGCGGTGCGGGCGGGAATTTCCTGCGCCAGCGCCTGCCGCAGGCGGGTCAGACCGCCGATGGCGCGCGCGCGCACGGCGGTGTCTGTGATCTGTTCGAGGCAATCGTAATGGGTCATGGGAGAGCGTGTCCGCTTGTAAAAAAGCGCCCATCGTGGCCACGCCCGCGCCGGTCTGCCATGGCCTGCGTCAAGACTCCGCGCCGCCGGCCCCCTTTTCCAGCAGACGACGATGCCGCACCGCACCCCGTGATCCGCGTCAAGACTGTCACTTATCCCCGGAAATACGATGGACCGAGCATCGCACCCATCACAACCAGAGGACAGTCATGAACCACGTCACGGGTAATACCGCGGGCGGTCGCGGCATCGACACACCGCCCAGGCCAGCGCAAGCGCAACCGCCACACTTCGCCGGCAACGACCGGGTGCTGTTTGGCATCGTCCTGGGGGTGCTGACGTTCTGGCTGTTCGCCCAGACCACGCTCAACATCGCGCCCGACATGGGCGAGGAGCTGGGCCTGGCGCCCACGACGATGAACATCGCCGTGGCCATCACGGCACTGTTCTCGGGCATCTTCATCGTGTTCATGGGCGGCATTGCCGACCGCATCGGCCGCTACCGGATCCTGCAACTCGGCTTCTGCCTGAGCATCGCGGGATCGCTGCTGGTGGCGCTGGCCCCGGCCGGCACGCTGGCCGCACCCGCGCTGCTGGCCGGCCGCGCGCTGCAGGGGCTGTCGGCGGCGTGCATCATGCCGTCGAGCCTGGCGCTGATCAAGACGTACTGGCAAGGCGCGGCACGCCAGCGCGCGATCAGCATCTGGTCGATCGGCTCCTGGGGCGGATCGGGGCTGTGCTCGATCTTCGGCGGAGTGGTTTCGGCCCAGTTCGGCTGGCGCGCCATCTTCTTCATCTCGGTGGCGGCGGCCGTGGCCGGGCTGATGATGATCCGCGGCACGCCCGAGACGCGCGCCGAGAGCCGGCGCGACGCCGGGATCGACCGGCTGGGCATCCTGACCTTCATGGTGGCGATGATCGCGCTGCAGGTGGTGGTCACGCAGGGCGCCCGGTTTGGCTGGTCCAGCCTCAACACGCTGCTGCTGGCGGCGCTGGCGGTGGTGTTCGGCGCGGTCTTCCTGCGCCACGAGCGCCGCACGGCCGACCCGTTCATCGACTTCCGTCTGTTCCGCAGCCGCATCTACACCGGCGCCACGATCTCCAACTTCATGCTCAACGGCGTGGCCGGCACGCTGATCGTGGTCATGCAGCTCGTGCAACTGGGCGGCAGCCTGACCGCCCGGCAGGCCGGCATGCTGACGATCGGGTTCGCGGTGACCATCATCGCGTTCATCCGCGTGGGCGAGAAGCTGCTGCAGCGGTTTGGCGCGCGCAAGCCGATGCTGTGGGGCTGCGTGCTGACCGGGGCGTCGGTGATCTGCCTGGGGATGACGCACCTGACGCTTGAGGACTACAAGATCGCCGCGATGATCGGTTTTGCGCTGCAGGGCATCGGGCTGGCGTTCTACGCGACGCCGTCGACCGATGCGGCGCTGTCCGCCCTGCCCGAGCAGCAGGCGGGCGCCGGGGCCGGCATCTACAAGATGGCGTCGTCGCTGGGCGGCGCGTTTGGCGTGGCGATCTCGGCTGCCATCTTCACGGCGGTGCGCGTTCACCCCGAGGGGGCGTCGGTGCTGAGCGGCCTGATCGACTTCCAGGGCTCGCAGGAACAGGTGGCCGTACGGGCCGCCGCGATCCTGGCGCTGCTGTTCAACCTGTCGATGGTCGTGGTGGCTGCCATCTCGATCATGCTGACGATTCCGCGCGCCCCGGCGCGCCTGCCCCGCCCGTGACCGTGTAATGCCGGCGGCACGTCGGCCCGCAAGGGCCGGCCGCGCGGCGTTTTCCCGCAACAGGCAAGCCACGGAGAACTTCGGAACCATCCACGGACAGCCGTAATTCCAACGTAGAATTCCGGGTGCCGGCGCAACGCGCTGGCGCAATGTCTTTACATCTGGATGTACGTCGATCTCCTCACCCTTTATCTTCTGGCGATAGGCACCCTGCTGGCCAGCGCGGGCATGATGTTCTGGGAGCATCGCGCCAATCCCCGCCACAGCCGGGCGCTGCGCGTGCTCGCCGCCGGGTTTGCGACGATCGCCATCGGCTGCGCCGGCGTGCTGTTCCGCCGCACCCTGCCCGGTGCGCTCGGTTCGGCACTTTGCAATCTCGTCATCCTGTCCGGTTACCTGCTGGTCCTCAACGGCATTGCCGCCTTGAGCGGGCGGCGCTATCGCGTCAGCGCGGTGGTGGTGCTCGTCGGCATGGCGGGCATATGGGTCGTATCCGGCGCCCGGTGGATGGATCTGGTCTGGAACCACATCAGCGCCTTCCCCATCGCCGCCGTCAGCGCGATGACCGCGCGCGAGATGCTGCGCTGCGACGCCATGAAGCCGTTCTTCGCGCGGCATATCGTCGTGGCCGTGACCGGCATCCACGCCGTGCTGTACCTGGGTCGCGCCTTCCTGCTGCCGTGGCTGGTGTCGGCCTACGGGCCGGCACTGCAGGCCGCCGCCAGCAAGGTGACGATGTACGAAGGCGTGCTGTATTCGGTGATCCTGCCGATGACCATCCTGAAAATGATCCGCGAGGAAAATCACGGCCAGCTGCTGCAGGAATCGCTGACCGACTACCTGACGCGCCTGGGCAACCGCCGCTGGTTCTTCGAGCAGGGCCACCGCATTCTCGGCGGCGCCGGCGCCCGGGGGCCCGTGGCCGTGCTGGCCTTCGACCTCGACCAGTTCAAGGCGATCAACGACCGCTACGGCCATCACGCGGGCGACGAGGTGCTGAAGTCGTTCGCGGCCATCGCGCGCGAGGTGGTGGGCGCGGACACGCTGCTGGCGCGCATCGGCGGGGAGGAATTCGCCGCCCTGCTGTCGGGCGACGACGCGCGCCGCGCGCAGGCGCTGGGCGAGGCCGTGGCGAAACGGTTCGCCGAGAACGTCTCGGCCCCGACCGGCAATGTCGGCATCCCGGCCACGGTCAGCATCGGGCTGGCGCAGTTCGATGGCCCGGCGCCAACCCTGGGCGACGCGCTGGCGCAGGCGGACCGGGCGCTCTACCGCGCCAAGGCGCTGGGTGGCAACCGGCTGGAAGTGGCGCCGCGCGAGGCACATCCGGCGGCTGTCTGAGGGAAGACGGACGGGGCGACGCGGACGCGGCGCCACCGCCCGGTTCAGGCGCGGATGGCCGCGCCCGGAGGGGTCATCGGGGAGATCACTCCCATTCGATCGTCGCCGGCGGCTTGCCCGAGACGTCGTAGACCACGCGGTTCAGGCCGCGCACTTCATTGATGATGCGGTTCGAGCAGCGGCCCAGCAGCGCGTACGGCAGGTGCGCCCAGTGAGCGGTCATGAAGTCCGTGGTCTGCACCGCGCGCAGCGCCACCACGTAGTCGTACGTGCGGCCATCGCCCATCACGCCGACCGACTTGACCGGCAGGAATACCGCGAACGCCTGGCTGGTCAGGTCGTACCAGCTCTTGCCGACGTGGTGCGGCTCGCACAGGCCCGCGGCGGCGTCCTGCTCGGTGGCCACGGTCTTGCGCAGTTCCTCGATGAAGATGGCGTCCGCACGACGCAGCAGGTCGGCGTAGTCGCGCTTGACCTCGCCCAGGATCCGCACGCCCAGGCCCGGGCCCGGGAACGGGTGGCGATAGACCATCTCGGGCGGCAGGCCCAGTGCCACGCCCAGTTCGCGCACTTCGTCCTTGAACAGGTCGCGCAGCGGCTCCAGCAGCTTCAGGCCCAGCGTCTCCGGCAGGCCGCCCACGTTGTGGTGGCTCTTGATCGTGGTCGCCTTCTTGGTCTTGGTGCCGCCCGATTCCACCACGTCCGGGTAGATCGTGCCCTGCGCCAGCCACTTGGCATTGCTGAGCTTTCGGGCCTCGGCCTGGAACACTTCGACGAACTCGCGGCCGATGATCTTGCGCTTCTGCTCGGGGTCGGTCACGCCGGCCAGGTGGCCCAGGAACTGCTCGGACGCGTCGATGTGGACGACCTTCGCGTGCAGGCGGCCCGCGAACATCTCCATCACCATCTTGCCTTCGTCCTGGCGCAGCAGGCCGTGGTCGACAAACACGCAGGTGAGCTGGTCGCCGATGGCGCGGTGGATCAGCGCGGCCGCCACCGACGAATCGACGCCGCCGGACAGGCCCAGAATCACCTCCTCGTCGCCCACCTGCTCGCGGATCTTCTGCACTGCTTCGGCGATGTGGTCGCGCATCACCCAGTCCGCGCGCGTGCCGCAGATCTGCAGGACAAAGCGCTCCAGCATCTCGCGGCCCTTGGCCGTGTGCGTGACTTCGGGGTGGAACTGCACGCCGTAGTAGCCGCGCGCCTCGTCGGCCATGCCAGCGATCGGGCAGCTCGGCGTGGACGCCATCAGCTTGAAGCCGTCCGGCAGCGCGGTGACCTTGTCGCCGTGGCTCATCCAGACCTTGAGCATGCCGTGGCCTTCCGGCGTGGCGAAGTCCTCGATGTCCTTGAGCAGGTTCGTGTGGCCGTGGGCGCGCACCTCGGCGTAGCCGAATTCGCGCGAATCGCTCCACTCCACCTTGCCGCCCAGTTGCACGGCCATGGTCTGCATGCCGTAGCAGATGCCCAGCACGGGCACGCCCAGGTCCCACACGGCCTGCGGCGCGCGCAACTGGTGGTCCTCGTAGGTGCTGGCGTGGCTGCCGGACAGGATGATGCCCTTCGGCGCGAAGTCGCGGACGAACTCGTCGGTGACGTCGTTCGGATGGATCTCGCAGTAGACGTGCGCTTCGCGCACGCGGCGGGCGATGAGCTGCGTGACTTGCGAACCGAAATCAAGAATGAGGATTTTGTCGTGCATGATGGGCATTGGGCAGTGCGTCCGGATCGGGTTCGGGCATCACCTCGGTGCCCGGGCCATAGCCCGGGGGCGGCGTGATGACCGGCTCGCGCCGGTATTCGGGGGATGCGGGGGACTTCGTGGCCGGGTGTACCGGGCGGCCGACGCCGCTGTCGGCAACGTCGGTCACGTCGCTTACGTCAGTTACGGGATTCGGATAGTAGACACCGGTCTCGCGCCCGGCGCGGTCAGCCTTTGCCTGGTCAGCTAGCGCGCGTTCGCGCAGCCGCACCTTCTTGGCCGACGGCAACTGGACAATCGCGAAGAACATCAGCATGGCCGCCAGCGTCAGCAGCCAGACCTTGCCGGCCGGCTGCACGGGCATGTCCAGGAACAGCGTCCAGGCGGCGACCAGCAAGGCGCTGGCCAGGTTGACGAGGCCGGCGACGCGCGCCACGGGCACCGTCATCTGCCCATTGAACGTGGCGGAGAACAGCAGCCAGGACATGCCGAGCGTGACCACGCCCAGCAACTGGCCGAACAGGGCCGGCTCGGGCACCGGCAGCTGCAGCGCGGCGTACAGCGTGGTGAACGGCGACATCACGAGCAGCAGGCCAAGCAGCAGATCGAGCAAGGCATCGAAGAACAGCACGGCTCGCAGCAAAACCTTCATGGGCGCTCCTTGTTACGACGCGGCCGCGCCGCCCCGTCACGAAACGGAACCGGCGCGGCCGTGGTACCGACCATGTCGCAATCAGTCGATATGGTAGTTCGGGGCTTCCTTGGTGATCTGCACGTCGTGGACATGCGATTCGCGCATGCCCGCAGCGGTGATCTGGACGAACTCGGCGGTCTCGTGCCATTGCGGGATCGAGCTCGCGCCGCAGTAGCCCATCGACGCGCGGATGCCACCGGTCAACTGGTGGATGATCGCCTGCACCGGGCCCTTGTAAGCCACGCGGCCCTCGATGCCTTCCGGCACGAGCTTGTCGACGTTGGCGGTGTTGTCTTCCTGGAAGTAGCGGTCGGCCGCGCCATCTTTCATCGCTCCGACCGAACCCATGCCGCGGTAGCTCTTGAACGAGCGGCCCTGGAACAGGAACACCTCGCCGGGCGCTTCCTCGGTGCCCGAGAACATGCCGCCCATCATCACGGTGTGCGCGCCGGCCGCCAGGGCCTTGGCCACGTCGCCCGAGTAGCGGATGCCGCCATCGGCGATCAGCGGCACGCCGGTGCCGTTCAGCGCCTCGGCCACGTTCGACACGGCGGTGATCTGCGGCACGCCCACGCCGGCCACGATCCGCGTGGTGCAGATCGAACCGGGGCCGATGCCCACCTTGACGCCGTCGGCGCCGTGCTCGACCAGCGCCAGCGCGGCCGCGCCGGTGGCGATGTTGCCGCCGATCACGTCCACCTGCGGGAAGTTCTGCTTGACCCAGCGCACGCGGTCCAGCACGCCCTGGCTGTGGCCGTGCGCCGTGTCGACGACGATCACGTCCACGCCGGCCTTGACCAGCAGTTCCACGCGCTCGTCATTATCCGGACCCACACCGACCGCGGCGCCTACGCGCAGTTGGCCGTGGGCGTCCTTGCTGGCCAGCGGGTTGTCCACGGCCTTCTGGATGTCCTTGACGGTGATCAGGCCGCGCAGCTCGAACGCGCTGTTGACCACCAGCACACGCTCCAGGCGATGGCGGTTCATCAGGCGCTTGGCTTCGTCCAGCGGCGCGCCTTCGGCCACGGTCACCAGCTTGTCGCGCGGAGTCATCTTGGCGCGCACCGGTGCGTCGAGTTCTTCCTCGAAACGCAGGTCGCGGTTGGTGATGATGCCGACTACGGTCTTGCCTTCCAGCACCGGAAAACCCGAAATGCCATGCTGCTGCGACAGCGCGATCACATCGCGGACCTTCATGTCCGGCGAAATGGTGATCGGATCACGCAGCACGCCCGACTCGTAGCGCTTCACGCGCGCCACTTCGCGGGCCTGGTCGGCAGGCTTCAGGTTCTTGTGGACGATACCGATACCGCCGGCCTGTGCCATGGCGATGGCTAGGCGGGCTTCCGTCACCGTGTCCATGGCGGCGGACAGCAGCGGGATATTCAGGTCGATCGAACGGGTCAGCTTGGTGCGGAGGGAAACATCCCGGGGCAGGACGGCCGAATAGGCCGGGACGAGCAGCACGTCATCGAATGTGAGTGCTTTCTGGACAAGACGCATAGCGAATCCTCTAGGCGCAAAAGCAGATTATACAGGAATGCAGGATTTGCTGATGCCTTCTCGCATCCGGTTTGCTATTCTCGGCCTCCTTTTCGGGCAAGGCTCTGGAGACCATGGGAATCGGCGTGTTGTGCGGCCTGCTGGCGGGCGCGTTCTGGGGCATGGTCTTCATCGCACCCAAGCTGCTGCCGGCGTTTTCGCCGTGGGAACTGGCGCTCGGGCGCTACCTGGCGTACGGGCTGGTGGCGCTGGTCGCGTCGGTGCCGCTGATGCGGCGGATCGCGCGCAAGCTCACGCGCGGCGATTGCGTGGCGCTGCTGCGCCAGGCGTTCACGGGCAACCTGCTCTACTACGTGTTCCTGGCGTTCGGCGTGCAACTGGCCGGCGTGGGGCCGACGTCGCTGATCATCGGCATCCTGCCGATCTCGGTCACGCTGATGGGGCGCCGCGACCACGGCGCCGTGCCGCTGGCCCGGCTGGCGCTGCCACTGCTGGTGGTGGCGGCCGGCATCGCGTGCATCAACGTCGACCTGTTCGGCGGCGGCGGTGCCGCGCATGGCGCCGCCGCGGCGGACGGCGCGGTGCGCACGGTCTGGCAGAAGATCGTCGGCGTGCTCTGCGCGGCCGGCGCGCTGGTGAGCTGGACGCTCTACGCGGTGGACAACGCGCGCTACCTGCAGCGCCATCCGCACTTCAGCGGCAACGAGTGGTCGGCTCT
Source organism: Cupriavidus pauculus (assembly GCF_003854935.1). Taxonomy (NCBI): domain Bacteria; kingdom Pseudomonadati; phylum Pseudomonadota; class Betaproteobacteria; order Burkholderiales; family Burkholderiaceae; genus Cupriavidus; species Cupriavidus pauculus. Next base: position 2,534,184 of record NZ_CP033969.1, on the reverse strand, counting down.
GTACGGGCTGTCGACCGGACTGGTATCGCTGGTGCTGGCGGGGGCCGGCTGGCTGGCGGTCGGCGACGCGCTGTCGGCGCCCGGCAGCGGCCGCGACTGGCAATGGTTCTGGACGGTCAACGCGGCCGTGGCGCTCGGCGCGTCGCTTATTGGCAACAACCTCTGGAACATTTCCAGCCGCCGGCTGCCGCTGACGCTGTCGGGCCAGATGATCGTTTTCGAGACGCTGTTCGCGCTGGCATATGGCTTTGTGTTCGACCACCGCTGGCCCCGGCCGCTCGAAATCGCCGCAATTGTGTTGCTGATGGCCGGCGTGGCATGGTCCGTCCGCTTGCACGCGGCGGACAAGTCTCAGTAGACTAGCGGGCAATGCCGCAGGGGTCACTCCGAAAGTCAACCCCACTGGCGTCTGATGCTGGATGTCCCTGCGCTCCGACCTGCCCGACTCTGCCCACGCCATCGCCATGAAACGATCGTCCGCGCCGTACCTGCTGCTGGCCGCCAGCCTGGCCCTTCCCGGCACCGCCTTCTCGCAATGGCAATGGAAGGACGCCAACGGGCGCACGGTCTACAGCGATGTCGCCCCGCCGCCTTCTGTGCCGGAGCGCGCCATCCTGGCCGCGCCGGGGCGCGCGGTGGGCACCTATCGGCCGGTGGAAGCCGAGCCGGCCCGGGTTGCCGATGCCAAGGGCGAGGCCAAGGCCGGCGGGCCGCGCATGCAGACGGTGAGCGCCAAGGCCAAGACCGACAAGCCCACCGACGCCGACGAGGCGTTCCGCGAGCGGCGCGATGCACGGCTGAAGGCCGATGTGGAGGCCGCCACGAAGGAGCGGGAGCAACTGGCCCGCGACGAGCGGTGCCAGCAGATGCGCAACTACGCCACGGGCCTGAGCGCCGGCGTGCGCGTGTCGCGGTCGGGCGCCGATGGCGCGCCGGTGCGGCTCAATGACGACGAACGCGCCGCCGAACTGGCCCGGACCAACGATTCGATCAACCAGCACTGCACGAGCTGATCCGCTGAGCGGCTGAGCCGCTCATCCGATGGCCGGGCGGGGCCGTCAGGCGCCCTGCCCGCCGCCGCCGCGCAGCCATTTCTGGCCCTCGCGCTCGCCGGAGGCCCGGGTCTTCTGCACGCGCTTGCGGCGCGCCGTCTTCGGGTCGGCAGTCAGGGCGCGGTACACCTCCACCCGGTCGCCCTCCCGCACCACCGTATCGAGCGTCTTGAGCTTGCCGTAGATACCCACGCGCAGCGTGGTCGGATCGACCTCGCGGTGCGCCTCGGTCAGTCCGCTGGCCTGGATGGCGCCCAGCAGCGTGGTGCCGGCCGGTACGTCCAGCGACTTCAGGAACACGGCGTCGGGCCGCGCGTAGCAGACGGCCACATGCACCGTGCCGGGCGCGTCAGGGCTTGCTGGCATAGACCACCTCGGCCCGTTTCACGAAGGCATCGACGAACGTGTTGGCAATCACGCTGAACGCCGGGCCGATGATCTTTTCCAGCAGCACGCTGGAAAACTCATAGTGCAGGTGGAATTCGATCTTGCAGGCATCGGCGCGCAGCGGGGTGAACCGCCAGGACCCGTTGAAGGTCTTGAACGGTCCGTCCGCGAACGTCATATCGATGCGTGTGGGGCGTTCCTGGGTGTTGCGGGTGCGGAAATACTGCTTGATGCCGCTGAAATGGATATGGATCTTGGCATCGAGCAGGGTTTCGGTCTGCTCGAAGACCTCCACGCCGCCGCACCATGGCAGGAACTTGGGATAGTCCTCCACGCGCGTGACCAGGTCGTACATCTGTTCGGCCGAAAAACCGAGCAGTACGGATTTATGGACGTCTGCCATGTAGTCGGGTTGCGGTGGCCCCGGGGCTGGGCCGGGCCGGAGCGGTTTGCTAAAATCGTGATTTTAGCCGACAGCCGCCAACCCGGCACGCTGCCGCACCCCGGCGCCGCCACTTGCCGCGCCGCAGCGCAACCGCCGCCCTGCCCGGCGGCGCCTAACCTTACGCTAGGAAACCACCTCCCGCATGACGATCGCTGACAACAAGAAGGCCTTTTTCGACTACTTCATCGAAGAGCGCTACGAGGCCGGGATCGTGCTGGAAGGCTGGGAGGTCAAGGCCATCCGGGCCAACCGCGTGCAGATCAAGGAAGGCTACGTGGTGGTGCGCGACGCCGAGATGTTCCTGATCGGCGCCCATATCAGCCCGCTGCAGAGCGCGTCCACCCACGTCAAGCCAGACCCCGTGCGCACGCGCAAGCTGCTGCTCAAGGCCGACGAGATCAAGAAGCTGATTGGCAAGGTCGAACAGCGCGGCTACACGCTGGTGCCGCTGAACCTGCATTACACGCGCGGCCGCGTCAAATGCGAGATCGGCCTGGCCAAGGGCAAGAAGCAGTTCGACAAGCGCGAGACCGAGAAGAATCGCGACTGGCAGCGCGAAAAAGCCCGCCTGATGAAAAGCGACGGCAAGGAATGACAAAACGGAGGCTTCGGCCTCCGTTTTTCTTGGGCACTCCCGCAAGGCCGCGCTCAGAGCACGCGGTCCACCTTCTGACCCTTCACGATCTGCAGCGCGGTGGCGATCATCGAACTCATGTCGCCCAGGTTGCCCGGCACGATCAGCGTGTTGCCCTGCTTGGCCAGGTTGGCAAACGCCGCCACGTATTCCTCGGCCACCTTGAGGTTGACCGCTTCCGCCCCGCCCTCGCCGCGAATCGCATGGCCGATCTTCTCGATTGCCTGCGCGTTCGCGTCGGCCACGGCCAGGATGGCGGCCGCCTCGCCCTGGGCGGTGTTGATGGCCGCCTGCTTCTCGCCCTCGGACTTCTGGATGGCGGCCTCCCGGGCGCCCGACGCCAGGTTGATCTGCTCCTGCCGCTTGCCTTCGGACGCCGCGATCAGCGCCCGCTTCTCGCGCTCGGCCGTGATCTGCGCCTGCATCGCGTGCAGGATTTCCTTCGGCGGCGTCAGGTCCTTGATCTCGTAGCGCAGCACCTTGACGCCCCAGTTGGCCGCGGCCTCGTCCAGCGCGTTGACCACGCTATGGTTGATGTACTCGCGCTCCTCGAACGTCTTGTCCAGCTCCAGCTTGCCGATCACCGACCGCAGCGTGGTCTGCGACAACTGCGTGATGGCCACCACGAAATTGCTCGACCCGTACGACGCCTTCATCGGATCGGTCACCTGGAAGTACAGCACGCCGTCCACCTGAAGCTGCGTGTTGTCCTTGGTGATACAGACCTGGCTCGGCACGTCGAGCGGGATTTCCTTGAGCACGTGCTTGTAGGCCACGCGGTCGATGAACGGCACGACGATCGACAGGCCGGGCGTCAGCGTGGCGTGGTAGCGGCCCAGCCGTTCGAGCACCCAGGCGTGCTGCTGCGGCACGATCTTGATGGCCTTCGCGATCAGAACGATCGCGGCGATGAGCAGGATCAGCGGAAACAAACCGAGCTGATAGGCGAGCATGTACGACTCCCGTCAAAGGTCATGGAAAAGCAAAGGGAAAACGTGGGCCGGGCTAACGCGGCGACACGATCAGCGTGGCGCCCCGGACCTCGACGATTCGGTAGCGGCCGGGCGCGGGTTCGTTGCCCGGCGCCAGCTCGACCGTCCAGTCCGCGCCCCGGTACGGCACGCGGGCGCGCCGCGAGGCATCCCAGGCAGGCACTTCCAGCTCCTGCCCGATATCGAGGATCACGTCGGGGTCGGTCGCGGCGTCCTTGCGGCGCAGCCTGCCGTAGCGCGTGCGCCGGAGCGCTGCGATGGCGACGATCGCCACCAGCGCGGCCGTCACGGTCTGCATGGGCACTTCCGCGCCAAACAGGGCGGCCAGGCCGCCGGCCACCACGCCACAGGCCACCATCAGCAGGTAGAACGTGCCGGTGGCCATCTCGGCAATCACCAGCACCACGGCCGCGGCAAACCAAAAAAAGTACGACGTCATCCCGATCCCCAAAAACAAAACCCCCGCCAAACGCCTGAGGCGCCTGCGGGGGCAGTTGGAACACCTGGCCGCAGGGCCGGTGTCACACGGCGCGCCAGCCATTGAGGCCGGGCACCGCTTGTATGGACGTCGCTATTGTGACGCGAAATGCCTTAGGAAGCCAGTTGTTGCCAGGTTTCCACGACAGAATCAGGATTCAGCGAGATCGACTTGATGCCTTCCTTCGCCAGCCATGCCGCGAAATCCGGATGATCCGAAGGACCCTGGCCGCAGATGCCGACGTACTTGTCCAGGCGCAGCGCCGTGGAGATGGCACGCTGCAGCATGAAGCGCACGGCCGGGTCGCGCTCGTCGAAGTCCTTGGCCAGCAGTTCCATGCCCGAGTCGCGGTCCAGGCCCAGCGTGAGCTGCGTCAGGTCGTTCGAGCCGATCGAGAAACCGTCGAAGAACTGCAGGAATTCCTCGGCCAGGATGGCGTTGGAAGGCACTTCGCACATCATGATGATGCGCAGGCCGTTCTCGCCGCGCTTCAGGCCGTGCTTGGCCAGCAGTTCGATCACACGCTCGGCCTGGCCCAGCGTGCGCACGAACGGCACCATGATCTCGACGTTGGTCAGGCCCATTTCGTCGCGCACGCGCTTCATGGCCTTGCATTCCATCTCGAACGCCTCGGCAAAGTCGTCGGCGATGTAGCGCGACGCGCCGCGGAAGCCCAGCATCGGGTTTTCCTCGTCCGGCTCGTAGCGCGAACCGCCGATCAGCTTCTTGTACTCGTTCGACTTGAAGTCCGACAGGCGCACGATCACGGGCTTCGGGTAGAACGCCGCGCCGATCGTGGCGATGCCCTCGGCCAGCTTGTCGACGTAGAACGCGCGCGGGCTGGCGTGGCCACGGGCCACCGATTCCACGGCCTTCTTCAGGTCGGAGTCGACCTGCGGGTAGTCCAGGATCGCCTTCGGGTGGACGCCGATGTTGTTGTTGATGATGAATTCCAGGCGGGCCAGGCCGACGCCGTGGTTCGGGATCTGCGCGAAGTCGAACGCGAGCTGCGGGTTGCCCACGTTCATCATGATCTTGGTCTCGATCTCGGGCATCTCGCCGCGCGTGACCTCGGTGACTTCCGTCTCCAGCAGGCCGTCGTAGATGCGGCCTTCGTCGCCCTCGGCGCACGACACCGTCACCAGCGTGCCGTCCTTCAGCACGTCGGTGGCGTCGCCGCAGCCGACCACGGCCGGCACGCCCAGTTCACGCGCGATGATCGCCGCGTGGCAGGTACGGCCGCCACGGTTGGTGACGATGGCCGCGGCGCGCTTCATCACCGGTTCCCAGTTCGGGTCGGTCATGTCGGCCACCAGCACGTCGCCCGGCTGCACGCGTTCCATTTCCGACGGATCGTTGATCACGCGGACCGGGCCCGTGCCGATCTTCTGGCCAATGGCGCGGCCGCTGGTCAGCACGGCCGAGGTGCCCTTGAGCTTGAAGCGCTGCTCGGCCTTGCCGGCCGACTGGCTCTTCACGGTCTCCGGGCGAGCCTGGAGGATGTAGATCTTGCCGTCCTTGCCGTCCTTGCCCCACTCGATGTCCATCGGGCGGCCATAGTGCTTCTCGATGATCATCGCGTAGCGCGCCAGCTCGCTGACATCCTCGTCGGTGATCGAGTAGCGGTTGCGCAGCTCGGGCGGAACGTCCACGGTCTTGACGCGGCCGGCTTCGCCCGGCTTCGTGAATTCCATCTTGATCAGCTTCGAGCCGATCGAACGGCGGATGACCGGGTACTTGCCGGCTTCCAGCGTCGGCTTGAAGACGTAGAACTCGTCCGGGTTCACGGCGCCCTGCACCACCGTCTCGCCCAGGCCGTAGCTCGACGTGATGAAGACCACGTCCGGGAAGCCCGATTCCGTATCAATCGTGAACATCACGCCCGACGCGGCCAGGTCCGAACGGACCATGCGCTGCACGCCGGCCGACAGCGCCACCACGTCGTGCGCAAAGCCCTTGTGCACGCGGTACGAGATCGCGCGGTCGTTGTAGAGCGACGCGAAGACGTGCTTGATCTTGTCGAGGATATCGTCGATGCCGCTGACGTTGAGGTACGACTCCTGCTGGCCGGCGAACGAGGCGTCGGGCAGGTCTTCGGCCGTGGCCGACGAGCGCACCGCGAACGATGCCTCGGCGCCTTCGCGGGCGGAGACACGGGCGTAGTGGTCGCGGATTTCGGCTTCCAGGCGGGGCTGGAACGGGGCGGTGGCCACCCAGTTGCGGATCTCGGCGCCGGCTTCGGCCAGGGCCTTGACGTCGTCGACGTTGAGCGTCTTCAGGCGCTCGGAGATCCGGGCGGTCAGGTTGTTGTGTTCGAGGAAGTCGCGGAACGCGAGGGCCGTGGTGGCAAAGCCGCCCGGCACGCGCACGCCGGCGCCGGCCAGTTGCGAGATCATCTCGCCAAGCGACGAATTCTTGCCGCCGACGGTCTCCACGTCCTGCATGCGCAGTTCTTCGAACGGCAGCACGTAGGCGCCGTTATCTACCTGGTTGGTCATAAAAGCCTCAAAACAAAGTAAGAAATCTTTTGCACCGACCGGCATCTTCTTGGTGTTCTGGCCCCGGCGGATCGCTTGGCTGAGCAATTCCGACTGCGATTCGGCATTTGCCGATGCTGCACCGCACATTGTCGACAATCCGACCCCGAATCGTTGTCTGGCCGGCGTTGGCGGAATTGCTTAGCCAAAAGATCGCCGCTATTCTACCGTGCCGCACCGCACTTTCGCTCAGCGGCTGCTCCATTTTATCGTTCAGATATGTCCCTGCCCGACGCGCCAGACGCCTCGCAACCGGCGCCGGCCACGCCTTCCCAGCCTGCTCCGTCACCCGCCGCCAACCCGGTGGCCGCGGATCGCCCCGCCGTCCGCACGGTCTTTATCGTCTCGGACGGCACCGGCATCACGGCCGAGACGTTCAGCCATTCGATTCTGGCCCAGTTCGAGATGCGCTTCCGCAAGGTGCGGATGCCGTTCGTCGATACGCCGGACAAGGCGCACGTGGCCGTCAGCAAGATCAACGAAGCGTTCTACAACGAGGGCGTGCCGCCCATCGTGTTCACCACGCTGGTCAATCCGGAGTCGAACAAGGCGATTCGCCGCGCCAAGGCGATGATTCTGGATATGTTTCAGACTTTCATCGAGCCGCTGGAGAAAGAACTTGGCCTGAAATCGACGCATGCGATTGGCCGCTTCCACCAGAACGCCGACACCGAAGCGTACAAGAACCGGATCGAGGCGATCAATTTCTCGCTGGCCCATGATGACGGTCAGTCACATAAGAACCTGGAAGAAGCCGATGTGATCCTGGTGGGCGTGTCGCGCAGCGGCAAGACTCCGACCAGCCTCTATCTGGCCATGCAGTACGGGCTCAAGGCGGCCAACTATCCGCTGATTCCGGACGATTTCGAGCGGGGCCGGCTGCCCACGGCGCTCTATGCGTTCAAGCAGAAGATTTTCGGGTTGTCGATCGACCCGCAGCGGCTGACCGAGATCCGCAACGAGCGGCGGCCGGGCAGCAAGTATGCCGCCATCGAGAACTGCCGCTACGAGGTCAACGAAGCCGAGGCGATGATGCGCCGCGAGGGCATCAAGTGGCTGTCGTCGACCCACAAGTCGATCGAGGAGATCGCGACGACGATCCTTCAGGAAATCAAGGTCGACCGGGACAACTACTGACCCGACCGCCGCTGCCGCACCGCCTCGAACATGCAGACGGCGGTGGCGGCGGCCACGTTCAGCGACTCCAGGCCGCCCGGCTGCGGGATGCCGACCGTGCGCGCCACGCGCGCCATCCATTCGGGCCCGACGCCCGCCCCTTCGTTCCCCACCACCCAGCCCACCGGCTGCCGCAGATCGGTATCGAACACGGCCGCATCGGCGTGCGAGGACGTGGCCAGCAGCGGCACCGCCAGGCGCGGCGCCAGCATGTCCATCGTGCAGTGTTCGACGATGTTCAGGTGGAAGTTCGCGCCCATGCCCGCCCGCAGCGTCTTGACCGACCACGCGAACGCGCAGCCCGTGGTCAGGAACGCATGCGGAATGCCGGCCGCTGCCGCGCTGCGCAGGATCGAGCCGACGTTGCCGGCGTCCTGCACGCCGTCCAGGATCACGCAGTCGGTGTCGATCGTGGCCGGCAGGTGGCCGCAAGGGGTGTCGATGACGAACAGCAGGTCCACGCCATTGGCCACGTTGCTGATCTGGCTGAACAGCGCGTCCGCCAGCACGACCACGCGCTCGGACTCCACCTGGTCGCGCAGCGCCAGGACTTCGGGATGGTCGTAATGGCGCTCGCCCACCACGCACGACGCGGGCTGGCCCAGCGCGGCAAGATAGGCTTGCGCCAGGTGCACGCCATCGAGCACGGACTGGCCCGCCTTGCGGCGCTGATGGGTCGAGCCCGTCAGGGCCTTCAAATGCTTGAACAGCGCGTTGTCGCGCGAAGTGACGTGCTTCAAGGCGTGGTCATCGTAGGAGACGTCTTAGGAACGTCGAAAAAAGCTTAGAAAGGCGGCGCTTCCGGCGCCAGGCCGCTCAGCCGCTCCAGCGCCACGCGCACGGGCGCGAACGACCGGCGGTGATGCGGCGTCGGGCCGTGGCGCTCCAGCGCGGCGAAATGCTGCGGCGTGGGATAGCCGAAATGCGAATCGAAGCCGTACTCCGGGTATTCCGCGTGCAGTTCCACGAGGTTGCGGTCGCGCGCGACCTTGGCCAGGATCGACGCCGCCGAGATGGCGCGCACCTTGGCATCGCCCTTGACGATGGCTTCCACCGGATACGACACCTGCGGACAACGGTTGCCGTCGACCTGCACGAGGTCCGGTATCACGCCACTGGCCGCCAGCCCCTGCACGGCACGCTGCATCGCCAGCATCGAGGCGTGGAGGATGTTGATCTGGTCGATTTCCTCGACCGTGGCAAAGGCGATGTGCCAGCCCAGCGCCCGCTCGCAGATGCGGTCGAACAGCACCTCGCGCTTGTCCGCCGACAGGATCTTCGAATCGGCCAGGCCGCGAATCTGCCGTTCCGGGTTCAGCACGACGGCCGCCGCGTACACGGGGCCGGCCAGCGGACCGCGTCCGGCCTCGTCCACGCCGCAGAGGTAGCGGACGACGGCGACGGTCTGGGTCAGTTCGAGCCCGAGCTGGCCGGCGTCGGCGGCCTGGGCGGCCTTGGCGCGCGGCATCAGGCAACTCCCCGGCTGTGCATCAGGTCCGCCACCACGCCCGACGCCAGCCGGGCCGTGTCGCGCTTCAACGTCTCGTGCATGGTCGTGAAGTGTTCGCGCAGGAAGGCGATATTGCCTTCGTCGTTCAGTTGCAGCAGCGTTTCGCGCGCCAGCGCCTCGGGCGTGGCATCGTCCTGCAGCAACTCGGGCACGACAAAGCGCCCTGACAGAATATTAGGCAGCCCCACGTACGGCAGGTAGCCCTGCCGCTTCATGATCTGCGCGGTCAGCCAGGGCACCTTGTACGAAATCACCATCGGCTTCTTGTACAGCGCCGCCTCCAGCGTGGCCGTGCCGCTGGCCAGCAGCACGACGTCGGCCGACTCCATCGCCAGATGCGATTGACCGTCCACAATCGTCAGGTCGATCTCGGGATGCTGGGCGTGCAACGCCTCGACGATGGCATGCAGCGCCGCGTTGGCGGCCGGCAGCACGAAGGCCAGGTTGCCGTCCATGCGCTGCATGCGCGCCATGGCCTCGAAGAACGTGGCGCCGAGATTGCGCACCTCGGACTGCCGGCTCCCCGGCAGCACCGCGACGATCCGCTTGCCGTCGGGCAGCCCCAGCGCCCGGCGGGCGCCAGCCACGTCGGGCACCATCGGAATCACGTCGGCCAGCGGGTGGCCAACGTACGTGGCGGGAATGCCCGCCTTGGCGTAGATCTCGGGCTCGAACGGAAACAGGCAGAGGATGTGGTCGACGGCGCGGGCAATCGTGCGGATCCGGCCGCCGCGCCACGCCCAGATCGACGGGCTGACAAAGTGCACGACCGGAATCCCGGCGCGCCGCAGCGGCACCTCCAGCCCGAAATTGAAATCGGGCGCATCCACGCCGATGAAACAGAGCGGCGGATGCGCCAGCAGTCGGTCGCGGATGGCGCGGCGCGTCGCCAGGATTTCCCGCAGCGAGCCGAGCACCTCGACATAGCCGTTGACCGACAGCGTCTCCATCGGCCAGTGCGAGACGAATCCCTGGGCCATCATGCGACGGCCGCCGATGCCGGCGTAGTCCACCAAATCGCCCAGCCGCGCGTGCAGGCCCTCCAGCAACAAAGACGCCAGCAAATCGCCCGATGCCTCGCCGGCAACCATGGCGATCGTGCCGCGCTTGTTCACGTGGGCCGGCGCTTCGGCGGGAAGCGCGGCCTGCATGGCTGCCTCGACCATCTGCGGCCGGCTTTAGCGCACGATGCCGCGCTGAGTGGCGGCAAGAAAATCGACGAACGACTGCAGCGGCGCCGCGGTCGTGGCGTCCGACTGGCCCAGCAGCGCGGCAATCTCGCGCTGGGCGTCATCGAAGCTCAGGTCCGACTTGTACAGCAGCTTGTACGCCTGGCGCAGCGCGGCGATCTGGCCCGCGTCAAAGCCACGGCGGCGCAGCCCTTCCACGTTGATGCCGTGCGGCGTGGCCTTGTTGCCGCTCTTGTCGCTGGCCGCGATCACGAACGGCGGCACGTCCTGCACCAGCGCCGACGCGCCGCCCAGCATGGCATGCGCGCCGATGCGCACGAACTGGTGCACGCCGCTCATGCCGCCCAGGATCGCCCAGTCACCGACCTCGACGTGGCCGGCGATCTGCGCGTTGCTGGAGAACACCGTGTGGTTGCCCACCTGGCAGTCGTGCGCGATGTGCACGTACGCCATGATCCAGTTGTCGTTGCCCAGGCTCGTCACGCCGCGGTCCTGCACCGTGCCGGTGTGGATCGTCGTGAATTCGCGAATCGTGTTGCGGTCGCCAATCTCCAGCCGGGTGGGCTCGTTGGCGTACTTCATGTCCTGCGGCACGCCACCCACGGAGGCATAGGGGCCGATACGGTTACCCGCGCCGATCGTGGTGTAACCCTCAACGGTCGTGTGCGAGCCGATCCGCGTGCCGCTGCCGATCCGGACGTTCGGGCCGACGATCGAGAACGGGCCGACTTCCACGTCGGCGGCAAGCTCGGCCTTCGGATCGACCAGTGCGGTGGGATGGATTTGCGTCATTCGTCCTGTCCTGTGCGTTCAGTTCTGCTCAGTATCGGAAGCTCAGCCTTCGGCCTGCTTGACCGTGCACATCAGCTCGGCCTCGCAAGCCACCTCGCCGTCCACGGTGGCGCTGGCCTTGAACTTCCAGATACCGCGGATGTAGCGTTCCACGGTCACATTCAGGTGCAACTGGTCACCGGGGTACACCACGCGCTTGAAGCGGGCGCCGTCGATGCCGACGAAGTAGTACAGCGCGCCTTCCTTGCGCTCCATGTCGGCGCCAAAGGTCAGCAGGCCGGCCGACTGCGCCAGCGCCTCCAGGATCATGACACCCGGCATCACCGGTTGTTCCGGGAAATGGCCCATGAAGTACGGCTCGTTGATCGTCACGTTCTTCAGGGTCTTGATCCGCTTCTGCGGCTCGAACTCCAGCACGCGGTCGACCAGCAGGATCGGGTACCGATGCGGCAGCAGCTTCAGGATCTTGCGGATGTCGATATCGGAGGCTGTCATGATGATTTCTCTTCGTCTTGTTTGTTGCCATGGGACCCGCTGGCGTCGCCGCGCAGCCGGCGCTCGAGCTGCACGACGCGCTCGCGCAGCTTCGACAGCCCGCGCACGATTGCCGCATTGCGCTCCCACTCGCCATGCGACGTGAACGGGAACACGCTGGTGAAATGGCCACCGGGTTTTGTAATCGATTTGGTAATCGACGTGCCGCCGGACACCGTGGTCCGGTCGGCAATCGTCAGATGCCCTGAAAAGTTCGCCGCGCCGCCGATCACGCAGAACCGTCCGATCCTGGTGCTGCCCGACACGGCCGCCGTGCCGGCGATCACGGTATGAGCGCCCACGTGCACGTTGTGGGCGATCTGTACCTGGTTGTCGATCTTGCAGCCTTCCTCGATCACGGTATCGGCCATCGCCCCGCGATCCACGCACGTATTGGCGCCGATTTCCACGTCGTCGCCCAGCACCGCGCGTCCCACCTGCGGGATCTTGACGTACGCCACGCCGGCCGGCCCGATGTCGGGCGCAAAGCCAAAGCCGTCGGCGCCAATCACCGCCCCGCTGTGCAGGATGTTGCGCGCACCCACCACGCAACGATGATAGACAGAAACGTTCGCGTAAATGAGCGTATCTTCGCCAATCTCCGCGCCTGCGCCGATAAAGGCATTTGCCAGCACGCGCACCCGCTCGCCCAGCCGCGCACCGGCCTCGATCACGACGTTCGGGCCGATGTAGCACGAAGCCGGGACCGTGGCATCGGGCGACACCGTCGCACGTGCGTCGATGCCGACACGCGGATCGGCATTGGCGGCGCGGTCGAAGCGCTGCGCCACGCGGGCAAAGCAGACGTAAGGATTGCGCGCGACCAGCCAGTTGCGGCCATCGGCCTGCCCGTCGGCGCGGATGCGCTCCAGGTCGGCCTGCGACACGATTATCGCGCCGGCCTTCGACGCCACGGCCTGGGCCAGGTAGAGCGGATTGGAGAGAAACGACAGGTCGCCGGGGCCAGCCTGATCTAGCGGCGCCAGGCCGCCCACGGGCAGGTCGGGATCACCCACAACCTGCGCGCCGTTCTCGGTGGCGAGCTGACCCAGTGTGGGTGTCTGCATGGCGGTACTTCCTTGAAAAAAGCGTAGACGGTCGTCAGACGGCCGCCGCTTACTTGCCCGAACCGGCGTTCAGCGCCTTCATCACGTCGTCGGTGATGTCGATACGCGGATTGACGTAGACCGCTTCCTGCACGATCAGGTCGTACTTGCGCTGCTCGGCCAGCTGGCGGATCACGCGGTTGGCGCGCTCCAGCACCTGGGCCAGTTCCTCGTTGCGGCGCTGGTTCAGGTCTTCGCGGAACTCACGCTGCTTGCGCTGGAATTCGCGGTCCAGGTCGGCCACCTCGCGCTGGCGGCGCTGGCGGTCGGCGTCGGCCAGCACGGCCGTGTCCTTGTCGAGCTTGTCGGCCATGCCCTTGATCTTCTGGGCCATGTCCTGCAGTTCGCGGTCGCGCTTGGAGAACTCCTGCTCGAGCTTGACCTGGGCGGCCTTGGCGGGCTGCGAGTCGCGCAGGATACGTTCCGAATTCACCGCGGCGATGCGCGCCTCCTGAGCCATCGCCGGGGCTGCCGCGCAAAGGGCCGCCGCGGCCAGCGCGGCCGCGCTCAGGGATTTGATCAGTGGGGTGTGGCGTTTCATAAAACAGAATCCTTCGTGGGGATCAGAATGCAGTACCGATCTGGAACTGGAATCGCTGCACGCGATCGGTATCGTCCTTCTTCAGCGGGAAGCCCATGCTGACCTTCAGCGGGCCGATCGGCGACAGCCACGACATACCGAAACCGGTCGAATACTTGAGGTCGCTGAACGTGATCGGCGCGCCTTCCTGGTACACGTTACCGAAGTCGAAGAACGTGAACAGGCGCAGCGTGCGGTCGACGCCCGAGCCCGGCAGCGGGAACACGAATTCCACGTTACCGATCAGCTTCGAGGCACCACCCACCGGGTTGCCGTTCTGGTCCTTCGGCCCGAGCGTGCTGGTCTGGTAGCCACGGACCGAGCCGATACCACCGGCGTAGAAGTACTTGAACACCGGGAACGGCGTGTCGCCGTAGCCGTGACCGTACGCCACCTCGCCGTTGAAGGCCAGCGTAAACGCCTTGGACAGCGGGTAGAAGTACTGCTGCTGGAAGCTGGCGCGGTAGTACTGGGTGTCGCCGCCCGGCACGCCCACTTCCAGGTTGGCCTGGGTGTACGGGCCCTTGGTCGGGATCAGCGCGCTGTCGCGGCGGTCCCGCGCCCAGCCGATCGTGAACGGGAAGTTGTTGATCGGGTCGCCGCTGTTCTTGCCGATCTTCTGCAGCCAGGCCGTGTACTGGCTGGGCGTGTTGACCGACGTGTGAACCTGCGTGCGCTCGTAGCCGATGCCGAAGAAGACGGTATCGTTTTCCGAGAACGGCACGCCGAACTTGAAGCCACCGCCGGCCGAGACGATCTTGTAGTCCTGGTCACCGGTGTAGTACAGCGGGCGCGACGTGCGGTAGTAGATGTCGGTCGAGCGGCTGATGCCGTCCACCGTGAAGTATGGGTCGTACTGCGTCAGCGCGATCGTCCGGAACGACTTGGCCGTGTTCACGTCGAGGCCCAGGCTGGTACCGGAGCCGAACACGTTGTCCTGGCGCAGGCCGGCCTGCAGCACGAGCTTGTCGGTCGACGAGAAACCCAGGCCCAGGCTGATCTGGCCGGTCGGCTTCTCGGTCACGTTGACGTTCACGTCCACCTGGTCGGGCGCGCCGGCCACGTCCTCGGTCGTGATGTTGGTGTCGGTGAAGTAGCCGGTACGGTTGATACGGGCCTGCGACTGCTGGAGCTTCTCGCTGTCGAACCACGAGCTTTCCATCTGGCGCATTTCGCGGCGCACCACTTCGTCGCGCGTCTTGCTGTTGCCCACCACGTTCACGCGGCGCACATAGACGCGGCGGCCCGGGTCGACCATCAGGGTCAGAGCTACTTCGCGCTTTTCCTTGTCGATCTGCGGCTGCGGGTTGATCGTCGTGAATGCGTAGCCGTAGGTACCGAGCAGGTCGGTGATGGCCTTGGTGCTGGCCGTCAGCTTCTCGGACGAGAAGATGTCGCCCTTCTTGAGCTGCAGCAGCTTCTGCATCTCGTCCTGCTTGCCCAGCAGCTCGCCGGCCAGGCGCACGTCGGACACCTTGAACTGCTCGCCCTCGTTGATGTTGAGGGTCAGGTAGATATCCTTCTTGTCCGGCGTGATCGACACCTGCGTCGACTCGATCTGGAACTCCAGGTAACCGCGATTCAGGTAATACGAGCGCAGCGCTTCCAGGTCCGCCGTCAGCTTCTGCTTCGAGTACAGGTCGTTCTTGGTGTACCAGGACAGCCAGTTCGGCGTGGAAAGCTGCATTTCGTCGCGCAGCGTGCTTTCCTTGAACGCCTTGTTGCCGACGATATTGATCTGGCGGATCTTGGCGACCGGGCCTTCTTCCACGTTGAACACCACGGACACGCGGTTGCGGTCCACCGGCGTCACGGTGGTCTGGACCTCGGCGGCATAGTAGCCGCGCGCCACGTACTGGCGCTTGAGTTCCTGCTCGGCCTTGTCGATCAGCGCCTTGTCGTAGTAGCGCGCCTCGGCCACGCCCACGGCCCGCAGGGAGCGGCGCAGCGTGTCCTTGTCGAATTCCTTGATGCCGACGAACTCGAGCTGCGAGATGGCCGGACGTTCCTCGACCTGCACGACCAGCACGCCGTCCTCGGCGCGGATCTGCACGTCCTTGAAAAAGCCGGTATTGTAGAGCGCACGGATGGCATCGGCGCCCTTGTCGTCGGTGAAGGTTTCGCCGACGCGCACGGGGAGGTAGCCGAAGACCGTGCCCGGCTCCACGCGCTGCAGGCCCTCCACGCGGATATCCCTGACCACAAACGGATCGGCGGCCCAGCCCACCGGGCTCCAGGCCGCAATAATGGCACTCGTCAGCAAGCTCAGCGAGATGCGCTTATTTCTGATCAAAGTCGATCCCCTCTTCCTCATCGATTTCATGCAGGGTGTTGGCTCCAACGCCGATTGCAGCTACGCCTGACAATACCGGCACGACCGTTCCCGCCCGACGGGGGAAATCCCCTCAGGATGCGACCGCCCCCGGCGGACAGACGTTTCCGGCTGCGCGAAACTAGCCGCGCGCAAGAAACAGTCGGCTGACGTCATTGAACAAAGCGAGTGAGGTCAGGAGCAAGATGCACGCGATGCCGACCTTCTGCAGCATCGCTTGCCAGTGGTCTGGTACAGGCCTGCCAGTCAAAAATTCCACGCAATAATACAGCAAATGCCCCCCATCCAGCACCGGAATGGGTAACAAATTCAGTACACCGAGGCTCACGCTGACCAGCGCCAGGAAGCTCACGAACGGCTGCCAGCCCATGTTGGCGGCGCGTCCGGCGTAGTCCGCCACGGTCAGCGGACCGCTCAGGTTCTGCAGCGACGCCTGCCCCACCAGCATTTTCCCAAGCAGCTTCAGCGACAGCGTGCTGGTGTCCCAGACCTGGTCCGCCGCCCGGGCCAGCGCCTGGGCGAACGGGTAGCGCACGACCTCGGTCTGGACCGCCTGGTTCAGCGCGGCGCCCAGCTTGCCGACCGTGGCCGCCGGCGTGCCGTCCGCGTCGGACTTGCCGCCGGCCGCGGCGTCCAGCTTCACGGCCACGTCCAGCCGCTGTCCGCCGCGTTCGATGCCGAGCGTAACGTCTTGCCCCGGCCGTGCACGCACGCCCCGGATCAGCTCCCCGGCCTGCGTCAGCGGCTGGCCCTGCCAGGCCAGTACCTTGTCACCGGCGCGTAGCCCAGCCCGCTGGGCGGCCGAATCGGCGACGATCTCGGTGATGGTGACGGGGCCGCCCTTGAGCGCCAGCCCCAGCGTGGCCAGCGGATCCTGTTCCGGATTGCCGCCCGTATCGGGCAGCCGGCCCAGCGTGACGTCGCGTTCGGCGCCGTCGGCGCCCCGCACCCGCAGCACCGCGCGGGCATCGCCAAAACCCTGGGCGAACACGGCCATGCGCAGGTCGTTCCAGGAACGGACCGGCTCGGTCTGGCCGTTCGCCGCAAGCGACAGCACGCGGTCGCCGTCCCGCACCCCGGCCTCGGCCGCCACCGTGCCGGCCGCGGGCGTCGTCAGCACCGGCACCGGCTCGCGCATGCCGCCGGCAAACAGCACCAGATACAGCGCGATGGCCAGCGCAAAGTTGGCCAGCGGACCGGCCGCGACGATCACGAACCGCTTGCCGACCGGCTGCCGGTTGAACGCGCGCGGCAGTTCGGCGGCATCGATGGGCGGATCGGTCTCCGGATCACGCTCCCGCTCGTCCAGCATCTTGACGTAGCCGCCGAGCGGAATGGCCGCGAGCGTCCATTCGGTCCGGTCCCGGCCCTTGCTGACCCAGCGCGCCAGCGGGCGGCCAAAGCCGATGGAGAACCGCAGCACCTTGACCCCGCAGGCGCGGGCGGCCAGGTAGTGGCCCATCTCGTGCACGAAGATCAGGACGCAGAGGGCGACGATAAACGCGATCACGGTTTGCATGGCAAATCCCCCTTTCCAGATCCGGGCCGGGCCGCGACGGTGGTCAACGGCTGGCCAATGATTTCAGCAGCGCCTGGGCGGCGTCCCGTGCGGCGGCGTCGGCCGCCAGCACGCCTTCCAGCGATCCGGCGTCGCCGTCGGCGGGCTGCTCCAGCACCCCGGCCACCAGCCGGGCGATGTCCGTGAACCGGATACTACCGGCCAGGAACGCCTCCACGGCGACCTCGTTGGCCGCGTTCAGCACGGCCGGCGCCACGCCGCCCGCACGCAATGCATCGAAGGCTAGCCCGAGGCACGGGAAGCGCTCAAGGTCCGGAGTCTCAAAATGCAGTCCGCCGGCCACGGTCAGGTCCAGCGGCGTGACGCCCGAGTCGATCCGCTCCGGATAGGCCATGCCGTAGGCGATCGGCGTGCGCATGTCCGGATTGCCGAGCTGGGCCAGCACCGATCCGTCGGCATAGGCCACCATCGAATGGACGATGCTCTGCGGGTGAATCAGCACCTCGATCTTGTCCGCCGGCGCGCCAAAGAGCCAGTGAGCCTCGATGACTTCGAGCCCCTTGTTCATCATGGTGGCTGAATCCACCGAGATCTTGCGGCCCATGACCCACTTGGGGTGGGCGCATGCCTGGTCGGGCGTGATGTCGTGCAGCGTGGACGGATCGCGCGTACGGAACGGCCCGCCCGAGGCCGTCAGCAGCACCTTCGATACCCCGGCGCCATAGCGCGGGTCGCTGGTCGGCAGGCACTGGAAGATCGCGTTGTGTTCGCTGTCGATCGGCAGCAGCGTGGCGCCGTGATGCTGCACCGCATCCATGAAGATGCCGCCGGACATGACCAGCGATTCCTTGTTGGCCAGCAGCACGCGCTTGCCCGCCCGGGCGGCGGCCAGCGACGAACGCAGGCCGGCCGCGCCGACGATGGCGGCCATCACGGCATCGGTGCCTGCGTCCGAGGCGATCGACTCCAGCGCTTCCGGGCCGTGGCTGACCTCGGTAGGCACGCCGGCCGCGCGCAGCCTGGCTTCCAGCTCGCCCGCGGCCTCGGCGGACCCCACCACCGCCCGCGCGGGCCGGAATTCGGCACAGGCGGCGGCCAGCTTGTCCACTTGCCGATGAGCGCTGAGCGCGTGCACGGTATAGCGGTCCGGATGGCGGCGCACCACGTCGAGTGTGCTTTCGCCGATGGAACCCGTGGCGCCCAGAATCGTAATGCGTTGCATATGACGGAGGAATTCAGTTGATCAGACCCAGGCCAGCAGCAGCGCCGCCAGCGGCAGCACCGGGATCAGCGCGTCGATGCGGTCGAGCACGCCGCCGTGGCCGGGCAGCAGCCGGCTGCTGTCCTTGATGCCGACCTGCCGCTTGAGCAGGGATTCGAAGAGGTCGCCCACCACGCTGGCCGCCACGAGCAGCGTCGTCAGCACGGCCAGCAGGCCGAGGCCGCCCTTGTCCGCCACCAGCGAATACCAGGTCGGGGCAAACGCATGGGTGGCCGCCAGGCCCAGCGCGACGATCATCGCCAGCAGCCAGCCGCCGATGGCGCCTTCCCAGGACTTGCCGGGGCTGATGGTCGGCGCCAGCTTGCGCCGGCCGATGGCCTTGCCGACAAAATAGGCGCCCACGTCGGCCGCCCAGACCAGCACGGCGGCGCTCAGCAGCACGCCCACGCCGGCGGCACGCAGCACCATCACCGCGTGGCCGAAGGCCGGCAGCATGATCAGCCCCAGCACGGCGCCCAGCGCCGTGAAACCCGGCGTGGCCTTGCGCACGCCCCGGGCCAGCAGCACCACTGCCACGCCCCACGCCACTAGCGACGCTTCAAGCAGCCAGTCGATCGCGTAGCCCGACGGCGCCAGGTGCCACGCCAGCAACGCCAGCAGGCAGGCCGCGGCGTAGACATAGGTCCAAGGCCGGCGCAGGCCGATCAGGCGGGCAAATTCCCATCCGCCCAGCAGGACGATGACCGCCACCAGCACCGCCAGCGCCGTGGGCGGCGCCAGGAACAGGATCGGCAGGATCAACAGCAACAGGCATACGGCGGTGATAACGCGGGTCAGAAGCATGCGGCTGCGGTTCCCGTGGAGGTTGGATGGCCGCGCTCAGGCCGTTCCCGACAGGCCCGGCGCCACCACTTGGGCGCTGGTCCGGCCAAAGCGGCGCTCGCGCTGGCGGTAGGAAGCAAAGGCCTTGTCGAGTTCGGCGGCGTCGAAATCGGGCCAGAACGTATCGGTGAAATACAGCTCGGTGTAGGCAAGCTGCCAGAGCAGGAAATTGCTGATGCGCTGCTCGCCGCCGGTGCGGATGAACAGGTCCGGCTCGGGCGCATAGGCCATGGCCAGGTGCGGCGCCAGCATCGATTCGTCGACCGATTCGCTGTCCAGCATCGGCGAACGGGCCAGCATCTTGCGCATGGCCTGCAGCAGGTCCCAGCGCCCGCCGTAGTTGGCAGCGATGGTCACGGTCAGGCCGGTGTTGGCGGCCGTGCGGGCCTCCGCGTCCTTGATCATCTGCTGGATGCGGGGGCTGAAGCGCACCAGGTCGCCCACCACGCGTAGCCGGATGTTGTTGGCGTGCATCCGCACCACCTCGCGGCGCAGCGCGGTCATGAACAGGCGCATCAGGAACGACACTTCGTCGGCCGGGCGCCGCCAGTTCTCGGAACTGAACGCGAACAGCGTCAGGTACTGCACGCCGCGCGCGGCGCACGCCTGGACGATGTCGCGCACCGTATCCAGGCCCCGGGTGTGGCCTGCCACGCGCGGCAGATGACGCTGCGTCGCCCAGCGGCCGTTGCCATCCATGATGATGGCAACGTGTCGTGGCACATAGGTGGTATCGGGAACGCCGAGCGTCGAACTGATATGCTGCATGGATTGGCCGACAGTGGGAGCTACCCCGGCGGACGTGCCGCCGGGACGGCCTTACACCGTCATGATCTCCTTCTCTTTCTCGGCGACCAGCTTGTCGATTTCGCCGACGTACTTGTCGGTCAGCTTCTGGACGTCGTCGGCGCCGCGGCGCTCGTCGTCTTCCGAGATGGTCTTGTCCTTGACGAGCTTCTTGAACTGCTCGTTGGCGTCGCGGCGCAGGTTGCGCACGGCCACCTTGGCACCCTCGGCCTCGCTCTTGACCACCTTGATCAGCTCCTTGCGGCGCTCTTCGGTCAGCGGGGGCATCGGCACGCGGATGACATCACCCATCGTGGCCGGATTCAGGCCCAGGTCGGCGTCGCGGATCGCCTTTTCCACGGCCTGCACCATCTTCTTTTCCCACGGCTGCACGGTAATCGTGCGGGCGTCGCCCAGGCCGACGTTGGCCACCTGGCTGATCGGCACCAGCGAGCCGTAGTAATCCACCTGGACGTGATCGAGCAGGCCGGTATGCGCACGGCCGGTACGGATTTTCGCCAGATCGGCCCTGAAGGCTTCGATCGACTTCTGCATTTTCTGCTCGGCGCTCTTCTTGGTGTCGGCGACGGTCATGTTTACCTCCGGGAAACTGCCAGACAGGACCCCGCACGGCGGGATCGAAAATGAAACATTCTACTCTCAGGCCGGACCGAATCCGCATTCTGATGCGGTCCGCGCCGATTAAACGTGCACTAGCGTACCTTCGTCCTCACCCAGGATCACGCGCTTCAGGGCACCCGGCTTCACGATCGAGAACACCTTGATCGGCAGCTTCTGGTCGCGGCACAGCGCAAAGGCGGTGGCGTCCATGACCTGGAGGTTGCGGGAAATGGCTTCGTCGAACGAAATGGTGGCGTAGCGGGTGGCGCTCGGGTCCTTCTTGGGGTCGGCCGTGTAGACGCCGTCCACCTTGGTGGCCTTCAGCACGATCTCGGCGCCGATTTCCGACCCGCGCAGCGCGGCGGCCGTGTCGGTCGTGAAGAACGGGTTGCCGGTGCCGGCGGCAAAGATCACCACCTTGCCCTCTTCAAGCTGGCGGATGGCGCGGGGGCGGATGTAGGGCTCGACCACCTGGTCCATGCGCAGGGCCGACTGCACGCGGCCCTCGATGTTGGCGTGGCGCATGGCGTCCTGCAGGGCCAATGCGTTCATCATGGTGGCCAGCATGCCCATGTAGTCGGCCGTGGCACGGTCCATGCCGGCCGCGCCGCCGGCCACGCCGCGGAAGATGTTGCCGCCGCCGATGACCACGGCCACCTGGACGCCCAGCTTCACGATTTCGGCAATGTCGTTGACCATGCCTTCGATGGTCGCCCGGTTGATGCCGAAGGCATCGTCGCCCATCAGGGCCTCACCGGACAGTTTCAGAAGGACGCGCTTGTAGGCTGGCATGTTCACCCTCGGGCAGGTTCTAGATCGCTCGTTTGAACGGATGGATGGACGCGGGCGGCACAACGCAACTGCGCACCGGCCGCGCATGAATATGGACTGCTAGACAGCTCGAAAGCCGGTTTTCGCCGTCATCTGCGTGCAACGCGCCGCTAAAAAACGCGTAGATCGCCGGTGACTGCGAAAACTGACTGGTACCGGCGCCGTGGCGCCCGCACTTGTGCAGAGGGGCACCTTTCGGCGCCCCTCGGCATTATACGGTGGCAGGCCGGGCATCCCGCGAGGGAAACCCGCCCCGCCACCCGGACATCAGGCCTTCTGGGCGGCGGCCACCTGGGCAGCCACTTCAGCGGCAAAGTCGTCCTGCTTCTTCTCGATGCCTTCGCCCACCACGAACAGCGTAAAGCCCTTCACGGTCGTGTTGGCGGCCTTCAGCATCTGCTCGACGGTCTGCTTGTCGTTCTTCACGAACGGCTGGTTCAGCAGCGACACTTCCTTCAGGTACTTCTGGACCGAACCTTCCACCATCTTGGCGGCGATCTCGGCCGGCTTACCCGACTCGGCAGCCTTCTGCTCGGCGATGCTGCGCTCCTTGGCGATCAGCTCGGCGGGCACCTGTTCCGACGACAGCGACACCGGCTTCATGGCGGCCACGTGCATGGCCACGTCCTTGGCGGCCACTTCGTCGCCGTCGAACTCGACCATCACGCCGATGCGGGTGCCGTGCAGGTACGAAGCCAGCTTGCCGCCGTTGGCGTAGCGCACGAAGCGGCGGATCGTCATGTTCTCGCCGATCTTGCCGATCAGGGCGGCGCGCACGGCGTCGACCGTCGAGCCGTCCAGTTCCAGGGCCGACAGGGCTGCCACGTCGGCCGGGGCCTGCTTGGCCACCAGCTCGGCAACCTTGGCGCCGAAGCCCAGGAAGTCGTCGTTCTTCGACACGAAGTCGGTTTCGCAGTTCAGTTCGACCAGCGCGCCGGTCGTGCCGTCGATAAACGTCGACACGATGCCCTCGGCGGTCACGCGCGACGCGGCCTTGCTGGCCTTGTTGCCCAGCTTCACGCGCAGCAGCTCTTCAGCCTTGTCCAGATCGCCGTCGGCCTCCGTCAGGGCCTTCTTGCATTCCATCATCGGCGCGTCGGTCTTTGCGCGCAGTTCTGCAACCATGCTTGCGGTAATTGCCGCCATTTGTCACTCCTTGATTTGGTTGGCTTCATCCGGGGCAGATGCTATCCGCGGCGGATGACAACTGAATCTGTTTGCAAAAAGGGGGCGCCAGAAGTGCCCCCTTTCTTGGTTGCCGCAGGGCGGGCGCCGGCGGCCGGTGTGTCCCGGCCTCAGGCGCCAGCGGGCAATCAGCCTTCCTGGACTTCGACGAATTCGTCGTCGCCGCGAGCGGCTTCCACCACTTCCTGGACCGCATTGGCGCGGCCTTCCAGGATGGCGTCGGCCACGCCGCGCACGTACAGGGCCACGGCCTTGCTCGAGTCGTCGTTACCCGGGATCACGTAGTCGATGCCTTCCGGCGTGTGGTTCGTGTCGACCACGCCGATCACGGGGATGCCCAGCTTGTTGGCTTCGGTCACGGCGATCTTGTGGTAGCCGACGTCCACCACGAAGATGGCGTCAGGCACGCCGCCCATGTCCTTGATGCCGCCGATGGACTTTTCCAGCTTTTCCATCTCGCGCTCGAACATCAGCGCTTCCTTCTTGCTCATGGTTTCCAGCGCGCCGGCTTCCTTGGCGGCTTCCATGTCCTTCAGGCGCTTGATCGAGATCTTGACGGTCTTGAAGTTGGTCAGCATGCCGCCGAGCCAGCGGGCATCGACGTAGGGCATGCCGGCGCGGCCGGCTTCCTCGGCCAGGATCTCGCGCGACTGACGCTTGGTACCCACGAAAAGCACGGTGCCGCGGTTTGCTGCCAGTTGACGCACGTACTTCAGCGCGTCCTGGAACATCGGCAGGGTCTTTTCGAGGTTGATGATGTGGATCTTGTTGCGATGACCGAAGATGAAGGGGGCCATCTTCGGGTTCCAGAAGCGGGTCTGGTGGCCAAAGTGGCAACCGGCTTCCAGCATTTCGCGCATGGTCACGGACATGTGAGGGACTCCAAAAGGGTTTAGTCTGAAGTCCGCCCCGACATTCCTGAAAAGGAACACCCCGGATGGGCGGACCAGCGATTTACAAACAGTTCGATTTACCGACCCCCGCAGCCCGGTTCCGGACCAACGGCAAGTCAGCCCGCGATTGTAACAACAAAGCGGCCGGTCGCTCAAGCCCTTATTGCGATGCACAAGGACGGCCCCGCCGCGGATCGGCGGCCCAGGGCCGCCCCGCAAATCCCTGCTTTCTCGTCACGAAGGTGAGATAATCCCGCTTTGCGAACAGTTTCAGGCGCAGTCAGTGGCTGGGCCATCACATTTCAGGCGAAGCAGCATGAGCATCCATATCAATACCGCCGAAGACATCGCCCACATGCGCGTGGCTTGCCGCCTTGCCTCCGAAGTCCTCGACTACATCACCCCGTTCGTCAAGGCCGGCGTGACGACCGGCGAACTCGACCGCCTTTGCCACACCTACATGCGTGACGTGCAAGGCACCGTGCCGGCCCCGCTGAACTACGCGCCGCCGGGCTACCCGCCCTTCCCCGGCGCCATCTGCACGTCGGTCAACGACGTGATCTGCCACGGCATTCCCGGCGACCGCGTGCTCAAGAGCGGCGACGTGGTCAACCTCGACATCACGGTCATCACCAAGGACGGCTACTACGGCGATACCAGCCGCATGTTCGTGGTGGGCGAGGCATCGATCCTGGCCAAGCGCCTGGCGCAGGTGACCTATGAATGCATGTGGAAGGGTATCCAGCAGGTGCGCAACGGCGCCCGGCTTGGCGATATCGGCCACGCCATCCAGCAGCACGCGGAAGGCGCCGGCTACAGCGTGGTGCGCGAGTACTGCGGCCACGGCATCGGCAAGGTATTCCACTCGGACCCGCAGATCCTCCATTACGGCCGCCCGAACACCGGCATGGAGATCAAGACCGGCATGATCTTCACCGTGGAGCCGATGATCAACGCCGGCAAGCGCGACATCCGCACGATGCCCGACCAGTGGACGGTCAAGACGCGCGACCGCAGCCTGTCGGCCCAGTGGGAGCACACGGTGCTGGTGACGGAGACCGGCTACGAGGTGCTGACGCTGTCCGAAGGCTCGCCCGTGCCGCCGGCCTTCATCACCGACACCGTAGCGGCCTGATCCCGCACCGATAGCCAGGGCGCCCACCAAGGCGCCCTTTCTTCTTCCAGCCGTGCCCGCGCCCACCTTCGAACCGCCCATGGACACCACGCCGGAACTGCTGCTCTGCCAGCGCATACGCGACGCGCTCAAGGCCGCCAAGCAGGCCCTGTTTGCCGAATTCGACGCCAGCAACCAGGTGATGCCGCTGGTCACCCGGCTGCGCCGCGCCGTCGATGCCGCGCTGATCGACGCCTGGACGGGGCTGGAACTGCCCGATTCGGCCGCGCTGGTGGCCGTCGGCGGCTACGGCCGCGGCGAGCTGTTCCCGCATTCCGATGTCGACGTGCTGCTGTTGCTGCGCGACGAGCCCGATGCCGACACGGCCAGCCGCCTGGAGCGCTTCATCGGCCTGTGCTGGGACCTGGGCCTTGAGATCGGCTCGTCGGTGCGCACCGTGGACGATTGCATCCGCGAATCCGCCGCCGACATCACCATCCGTACGTCGCTGCTGGAAGCCCGGCTGCTGACCGGCAGCAGGCCGCTGTTCGGCGAGCTGCAGCAGCGCTACCAGGCCGACATGGACGCGGCCGACTTCTTCCAGGCCAAGCTGCTGGAACTGCGCCAGCGCCACGCCAAGTACCAGGACACGCCGTACGCGCTGGAGCCAAACTGCAAGGAAAGCCCCGGCGGCCTGCGCGACCTGCAGGTGATCCTGTGGATGACCAAGGCGGCCGGCCTGGGCGATAGCTGGAAGCAACTGTTCGAGCGCGGCCTGCTGACCGAGCGCGAGTCGCAGGAACTGGCCCGCAACGAACGGCTGCTGCGCACCATCCGCGCCCGGCTGCATTTGCTGGCCGGCCGCCGCCAGGACGTGCTGGTCTTCGACATGCAGACCGCGCTGGCCGAATCGTTCGGCTACCGCCAGACCACGCACAAGCGCGCCAGCGAGCAGCTCATGCGCCGCTATTACTGGGCGGCCAAGGCGGTCACGCAGCTCAACAGCGTGCTGCTGCTGAACATCGAGGCCATGCTCTTTCCGAGCGAGTCGATGGTCACGCGCGAGATCAACGAACGGTTCGTCGAGCGCCAGGGCATGCTGGAGATCACCAGCGACGACCTCTACGAGCGCGAGCCGCACGCCATCCTGGAAACGTTCCTGCTCTACGAGCGCACCCCGGGCGTGAAGGGCCTGTCGCCCCGCACGCTGCGCGGCCTGTACAACGCGCGTACGGTGATGGACGCAAGCTGGCGCAACGATCCGGTCAACCGCAAGCTGTTCCTGGCCATCGTGCAGGAGCCGCAGGGCATCACCCACGCGCTGCGGCTGATGAACCAGACCAGCGTGCTGGGCCGCTACCTGATCAATTTCCGGCGCATCGTCGGCCAGATGCAGCACGACCTGTTCCACGTCTACACCGTGGACCAGCACATCCTGATGGTCGTGCGCAACATGCGCCGCTTCGCCATCGTCGAGCACACCCACGAATTCCCGTTCTGCAGCCAGCTGATGGCCGGGTTCGACCGTCCGTGGGTGCTCTGGGTGGCGGCGCTGTTCCACGACATCGCCAAGGGCCGCGGCGGCGACCATTCGAAGCTCGGCACCGTCGATGCGCGGCGCTTCTGCAGGCAGCACGGCATCTCCCGCGAGGACACCGACCTGATCGCCTGGCTTGTCGAGCACCACCTGACGATGAGCCACGTTGCCCAGAAGCAGGACCTGACGGACCCGGACGTGGTGAAGGCGTTTGCCGACGTGGTCGGCAACGAGCGCTACCTGACCGCGCTCTACCTGCTGACCGTGGCCGACATCCGCGGCACCAGCCCGAAGGTGTGGAACGCCTGGAAGGGCAAGCTGCTGGAAGACCTGTACCGCATCACGCTGCGCGTGCTGGGCGGCGCCCGGCTGGACCAGCACTCGCTGTGGGCCCAGAAGCGCGACGACACCATCGCCCAGCTGCGCCTGAAGGCGTTCGACCCCGAGCTGGCCAAGCCGTTGTGGGACAAGCTCGACATGTCGTTCTTCATGCGGCACGATGCGCGCGACATCGCGTGGGTCACGCGGCACCTGTTCAACCAGGTCAACAGCGCCAACCCGGTGGTCAAGGCCCGCGTGTCGCCCGCCGGCGAGGGGCTGCAGGTGGTGGTCTACATCAAGGACCAGCCGGACCTGTTCGCGCGCATCTGCGGCTATTTCGAGCGCAAGGCGTTCTCGATCCAGGATGCCAAGATCGAGACCACGCGCGACGGCTACGCGCTGGACACGTTCCAGATCACCGACCCCGGCCTGGCCGGCGACTACCGCGACATCCTGGCGCTGGTCGAGCATGAACTGGCCGAGCGCGTGCGCCTGGAGTGCCCGCTGCCCGAGCCGACGCAGGGCCGGCTGTCGCGCCAGTCGCGCAGCTTCCCGATCAAGCCGCGCGTGGACCTGCGCCCCGACGAGCGCGGCCAGTACTACCTGCTGTCGGTGTCGGCCAACGACCGCACCGGCCTGCTGTACGCCATTGCCCGCGTGCTGGCCAAATACCGCGTGTCCGTCCATTCGGCGCGCATCAACACCCTCGGCGAACGCGTGGAAGACGTGTTCCTGGTCGATGGCTCGCGCCTGACCGCCGACAACCGATTGCAGATTCAAGTGGAACAGGATTTGCTCGACGCGCTGGCCATCTGATCCCCCGATGGCCGGCGCGCGAGCGCTTGGAAAGATATGACAGACAGCAATACCTCCGGCCGCAAGACACTGGGCGTCAAGGCCTCCACCTCGGGCGCGCCCCGCAAGGCCACCCGCCCGGTGCGCGTGTCGGACCTGAACCGCAAGCGCGTGCAGGACGTGGTCTCCGGCATCAAGCAGGCCAAGGAACGCGCGGCCGACAAGGACAAGCGCAAGCCCGCGCCGGCCGACACGGCACCGCGCCAGGATCGCCAGGCCCGCCCGGCGCGTCCCCGCCCGGCCGACGGCGAGCGGGCCCCGCGCCGCTTCGAAGGCGAGCGCGACGAGCGCCCGCGTCGATTTGAAGGCGAGCGGACCGAGCGCCCCCGTCGTTTCGAAGGCGAGCGCACCGAGCGTCCACGACGCTTCGAAGGCGAGCGCACCGAGCGCCCCCGCCGTTTTGAAGGCGAGCGCACCGAGCGTCCGCGCCGCTTCGAAGGCGAGCGCACCGAGCAGCCCCGCCGCTTCGAAGGCGAACGCACCGAGCGCCCCCGCCGCTTTGAGGGCGAGCGCACCGAGCGCCCCCGCCGCTTTGAGGGCGAGCGCACCGAGCGTCCCCGTCGTTTCGAAGGCGAGCGCACCGAGCGTCCGCGCCGCTTCGAAGGCGAGCGTACCGATCAACCCCGCCGCTTCGAAGGCGAGCGCACCGAGCGCCCCCGCCGTTTCGAAGGCGAGCGTACCGATCAACCCCGCCGCTTCGAAGGCGAGCGCACCGAGCGTCCACGCCGCTTTGAAGGCGAACGCACCGAGCAGCCCCGCCGCTTCGAAGGCGAGCGCACCGACCGTCCCCGCCGCTTCGAAGGCGAGCGCGACGAGCGCCCGCGTCGCTTTGGCGATGACGCGCGGGCCGAGCGGCCGCGACGGGATGATGCCGCGCCGCGCCGTGGCACTGCGCCGGCGCGTCGTTTCAGCGATTCCGCCGACCGCGCCCGTCCGGCGCGCCCCGAGCGCGGCGAGCGGACCGACCGGGCCGAGCGCCCCGCCCCGCAGCCGGCTGCCGAGCCGCGCGAGGACGGGCTGGTGCGGCTGTCCAAGCGCATGTCCGAACTGGGCCTGTGCTCGCGCCGCGAGGCCGACGAGTGGATCCCGCTCGGCTGGGTGCTGGTGGACGGCGAGCCGATCACCGAACTGGGCACCCGCGTGCGCCCCGACGCCGAGATCGAGATCCGGCAGGAAGCCCGCTCCGAGCAGGGCGAGCGCGTGACCGTGCTGCTGAACAAGCCGGTCGGCTACGTGTCCGGCCAGGCCGAGGACGGCTACGAGCCCGCCGCGGTGCTGTTCGCGCCCGAGAACCAGTGGGAAGAGGACCCCACGCGCAAGCGCTTTGCGCCCTGGCAGCGCAAGAACCTGGCCCCGGCCGGCCGGCTCGACATCGATTCCACGGGCCTGCTGGTGCTGACGCAGGACGGCCGCGTGGCGCGCGCGCTGATCGGCGACGACTCCACCGTCGAGAAGGAATACCTGGTGCGCGTGGTCTGGGAATCGCCGCAGGGGCCGGTGGAACGCAATATCAGCGCGGTCTTCCCGGAAGACCTGCTGGAGCGGCTGCGCTTCGGCCTGTCGCTCGACGGCGTGGCGCTGAAGCCGGCCAAGGTGAGCTGGCAGAACGAGGAGCAGCTACGCTTCGTGCTGCGCGAAGGCCGCAAGCGCCAGATCCGCCGCATGTGCGAACAGGTGGGGCTCAAGGTGGTGGGCCTGAAGCGCGTCCGCATGGGCCGCATCGCCCTGGGCGACCTGCCGCCGGGCAAGTGGCGCTTCCTGGGGCAGTTCGAGAAGTTCTGAGTTGGGGGCTTGCGGGGACGAGTCGGCAAGCAGAAGCTCGGCGCCCTCTCCCCCGGCCCCTCTCCCGCGCGCGGGAGAGGGGAGCAAACCAAGGGCCAGTTCAAGCTCGATCTCCCGTCTGTGGTCTCCCCTCTCCCGCCTGCGGGAGAGGGGCCGGGGGAGAGGGCCAGCGCCGCAAGCCGCGACGATCCAGCCATCCCCCCCAACCTCAATCGTCGTAATTCGCCGGCAGTTCCGGAAACAGGATCTCCGTGAACCCGAACCGCGTGAAATCCTTGATGCGCATCGGGTACAGCACGCCGATCAGGTGGTCGCATTCGTGCTGGACCACACGGGCGTGGAAGCCTTCGGCCACGCGCTCGATCGGGTTGCCGAGCATGTCGAAGCCCGAGTACCTGAGCCGCAGGTGGCGTGGCACCACGCCGCGCAGCCCCGGCACCGACAGGCAGCCTTCCCAGCCCTCCTCCATCTCGTCGGACAGCGGCTCCAGCACCGGGTTGATCAGCACGGTCTTGGGCACGGTGGGCGCGTCCGGGTAGCGCGGATTCCGGTCGAAGCCGAAGATCACCACCTGCAGGTCGACGCCGATCTGCGGCGCGGCCAGGCCGGCGCCGTTGGCGTGTTCCATCGTGTCGAACATGTCGTCGATCAGCAGCCGCAGCTCTGGCGTGTTGAACTGCGTCACGGGCCGCGCCTGCTGCAGCAGCCGGGGATCGCCCATCTTCAGGATTTCGCGGATCATTGTGGCTCTCCTTCGCCGGCGTCGGCCAGCAGCTTCAGCATCCCGTCCTCGTCCAGCACGGGCACGCCCAGGGCCTGGGCCTTCTCCAGCTTGCTGCCCGCCTCGGCGCCGGCCACCACGTAGTCGGTCTTCTTCGACACGGAGCCCGCCACCTTGGCGCCGGCGGCCTCCAGCTTTTCCTTGGCGTCCTCGCGCGACAGCGTCGGCAGCGTGCCGGTCAGCACGATGGTCTTGCCGGCCAGCGGCAGCGGCGCGCGGGCCGTGGGCTCCGATTCCGGCCAGTGTACGCCCGCCGCGCGAAGCTGTTCGATCACCTCGACGTTGTGCGATTCGGCCAGAAAGCCCGCGATCGACTGGGCCACGACCGGCCCCACGTCGTTGACTTCCAGCAGCGCGGCCTCGTCGGCCGCCAGCAGGTTGTCGAGCTTGCCGAAGTGCTTGGCCAGGTCCTTGGCCGTGGCCTCGCCGACATGGCGGATGCCCAGCGCGAAGATGAACCGGTTCAGCGTGGTGGACCGCGACTTGTCGATGGCAGCCACGAGGTTCGTCGCCGACTTGTCGGCCATGCGGTCCAGCGCAGCCAGCTTGGCCACGCCGAGCTTGTAGAGGTCGGCCGGCGTGCGGACGACGCCCATGTCCACCAGCTGCTCGACGATCTTGTCGCCCAGCCCGTCGATGTCCATTGCGCGCCGCTGCGCGAAGTGGATCAGCGCCTGCTTGCGCTGCGCCGCGCAGATCAGCCCGCCCGTGCAGCGCGCCACGGCCTCGCCTTCCAGCTTCTCGACGTGCGACCCGCACACCGGGCACGCGGTAGGCATCACGAACGCGCGGGCGTCGGCCGGGCGGCGTTCCAGCACCACGGCCACCACCTCGGGGATGACGTCGCCGGCACGCCGCACGATCACCGTATCGCCCACGTGCACGTCCTTGCGGCGGATCTCGTCCTCGTTGTGCAGCGTGGCGTTGGTCACCGTCACGCCGCCCACGAACACGGGCGCCAGCCGCGCCACCGGGGTGATCGCGCCGGTGCGGCCGACCTGCACCTCGATGTCCTCGACCGTCGTGGTCATCTCCTGGGCCGGGAACTTGTGCGCCAGCGCAAAGCGCGGCGCGCGGGAGACAAAGCCCAGTTGCTCCTGCTCGGGAATCGCATTGACCTTGTACACCACGCCGTCGATGTCGTACGGCAACTGGTCGCGCCGGGCGCCGATGTCACGATGGAACGACAGCAGCCCCTGGGCGCCCTTCACCACCCGGCGCTCGTCGCAGACGGGCAGGCCCAGCGCGGCAAACCCGTCCAGCATCA
The DNA here is from genome assembly GCF_003854935.1 of Cupriavidus pauculus. Taxonomy (NCBI): domain Bacteria; kingdom Pseudomonadati; phylum Pseudomonadota; class Betaproteobacteria; order Burkholderiales; family Burkholderiaceae; genus Cupriavidus; species Cupriavidus pauculus. The sequence continues at coordinate 2,502,843 of NZ_CP033969.1, read as the reverse complement.
CCGCGTGCGTGGGCGGGCGCTCGGCGCCCTCCAGCTCGCCCAGCCCGTAGGCAAAGAACGACAGCGGCCGCCTGGCCGTGATGCGCGGGTCCAGCTGGCGCAGGCTGCCGGCGGCGGCGTTGCGCGGGTTGACGAAGGTCTTCTCGCCGGCCTCGGCCTGGCGCGCGTTGAGCTTGTCGAAATCGGCGCGGTACATGAACACCTCGCCGCGCACTTCCAGCACGGCCGGTGCCTTGCCGCGCAGCTTCAGCGGGATGGCCTTGATCGTCCGCACGTTGGCGGTCACGTCCTCGCCGGTCTCGCCGTCGCCGCGCGTGGCGGCCTGCACGAGCCGGCCGTCCTCGTAACGCAGCGACATCGCCAGGCCGTCGAACTTCAGTTCGCAGCTATATTCCACGCCGTTGTCGTCCGCCTCGGCGGCGCTGAACAGGTCGTCGGCCGGCGCGGCCACGGCGGTCCGGCCCAGCCCCTGCGCGCAGCGGCGGTCGAAGTTGACCACGTCCTCGTCCTCGAACCCGTTGTTCAGCGACAGCATCGGCACGCGGTGGCGCACCGTGTCGAACGCGGCCAGCGGCGCCCCGCCCACGCGCTGGGTGGGCGAGTCGTCGGTCAGCAGGTCGGGATGCTCGGTTTCCAGCGCCTGCAGCTCGCTGAACAGCGCGTCGTAGTCGGCGTCGGGGATGGTCGGCGCATCGAGCACGTAGTACTGGTAGCTATGCCGATCGAGTTCGGCGCGCAGCCATTGCACGCGCTCGGCGGGAGAGGCGTCGGCCGGCAATGCGCCGGCGGGCGCGGGGGCCGGAGCCCGCGCGCCTTCGTTCTTGGCGGTCATAGGGGGCTTGTCGTCAGACGCTGAACAGCCGCTGGGCCACCGGCGATCCGGCCGGCATGCCGCGCGCTTCCAGCTTTTCGTAGAGTTTTTCGAGCTGGGTGAAGATGGCCACGAACGACGCCTCGCTGAGCGGGCGCATGTTGTCGTCCACCAGTTGCGCGCCCATCCGCTGGGCCAGGCTGTAGCCGTACTCGCAGACCGTCTTGAACGGCTTGATGGCCTGCGCGGCCTGCGGCACGTCCAGCAGCAGCGTGATCTGGCGGCCCGCGTTCAGCGTCAGGTCGTCGCGCAGGAAGTTCGTGTCGCCGAACTGCAGCGTGAACAGCGGCTTCTGCACGCCGTCGGCGCCAGGTTCATAGCGGATGAAGCGCGTGCCGTCGCGGGACAGCACCAGGCCGTCCTGCGTGGCCACGGTCTGCACGTAGGCGGCCGACCACGGCGCGCCATCGGAAATCACGTTCACGCCAAGCTGCACGTCCGCGCTGGCGGCAAACCCGTCCAGTTCGCGCGCGTTGGCCACGGTTTCTGTCATGTCGGGCAGTTCGGCCGACGCGTCCAGCGCCTCCGCCAGCGCCTCCACGGCGTTGACGAATTCCGAGAACTCCAGCGCGTTGAGCGGGCCGCTGCGGTTGGCAAGCTGCACCGCCACCTGCAGGTCTTCGTACTGGTGGCCGGCGGTCACCGGCTCCCAGGCGTTCGATTCCACGCGCAGGCCCTCGATGTGGACCTGCTTGGTGCCGGCGCGGCGCAGCCGGCCGGTCAGCGGCAGGATGCGGTCGCCCGACGCCTTGCGCTCCAGGTGCATCGGCACGATGCAGTCGATCAGCGGGTCGATCGTCGCCGGCGCGGGCTGGCCGTCCAGCGGGGCGGGTTCGACGGCCGGGCGAGGCTTCGCCTCGGCGGCTTTCACGGGTTCGGCGGATTGGGGCGGAGGGGCCCGATGGGCCGGCGCCAGTGCTTCGGCCTCCGCCTGGGCGTCGGCCGGCGCCGCGTGGGCGCCAGCGTGGGCAGCCGGGGCTGCGGCGACGGCCACTTCGTCGGTCACGATCTCGTCGGCATCGGCCGTGCTTGCCGCGGCATGCGCGGCGGCCGAGGCCGTCGCCACGGCTGCGGCGTCGGCGTCCGTGTCATGGCGCAGGCCCTTGCCGGCCTCGCCCAGCGTCGGCTCGCGGCGCGAGACGTGCTCGGGCGGCGGGGCCTCGCGCAGTTTGGCTTCCGTTTCCGGCTGGATGGTCTTGCCCACCACCGGCTCGCGCATCGGCGGCAGGTCGTCCTCGGGCATCAGCGGCCGCACGCGGCGCGCCTTGTGGATCTGCCAGCGGTTATAGGCCACCAGCAACAGGAGCAATACAACACCCGCGATGATCAGTGCGTTCTGCAGTTCCATCTTAAGCGGCCTCCGCCATCGATACGGCTGCATCCATGTCCACCGCCACGATCCGCGAGACCCCCTGCTCCTGCATCGTCACGCCAATCAACTGGTGGGCCATCTCCATCGCAATCTTGTTGTGGGAAATAAAAACGAACTGTGTCTTGTCCGACATACGCGCCACCATGTTGGCGTAGCGCTCCGTGTTGGCGTCGTCCAGCGGGGCGTCCACCTCGTCCAGCAGGCAGAACGGCGCCGGGTTGAGCTGGAACATCGCAAACACCAGCGCGATGGCCGTCAGCGCCTTCTCGCCACCCGAGAGCAGGTGGATCGTCGAGTTCTTCTTGCCGGGCGGCTGGGCCATCACCTGCACGCCGGCGTCGAGGATTTCCTCGCCGGTCATGATCAGCCGCGCCTGGCCGCCGCCGAACAGCGACGGGAACAGCTCGCCGAAGTGGTGGTTGACCTGGTCGAACGTGCCTTGCAGCAGCGCGCGGGTTTCCTGGTCGATCTTGGCGATGGCGTCTTCCAGCGTGTTGATCGCGTCGGTCAGGTCGGCCGACTGGGCATCGAGGAACGTCTTGCGCTCGCGCGCGGCGGCCAGTTCGTCCAGCGCCGCCATGTTGACGGGGCCCAGCGCGTTGATCGCGTTGTTCAGGCGCGTCACCTCGCCCTGCAGGTACGACGGCTTCAGGTCGCCGGTCAGCTTCTGGGCCAGCGCGGCCTCGTCCACCTCGGCCGTGGCCAGTTGCTCGGTGAACTGCTCCTGGTTCAGGCGCGCGGCCTGCTCCTTGAGCTGGTATTCGGTGATGCGCTCGCGCAGCGGCTGCAGGCTGCGCTCGGCGGCCAGCCGCTGTTCGTCGAACTGGCGTAGCTGGGCCGACAGCGCGTCCAACTCGATGCGCGCGGCGGCCAGCTTCTGTTCCTTCTCGGCGCGCACTTCCAGCGCTTCCTGCAGGCCGGTGTTGGCGGTCTGCTCGTTGATCGTTTCCAGCTCGGCGCGGGCGTTTTCCAGCGATTCGGCCACGCGCTCGCTCTGGTCGGCGGCCATCTGGATGTTGCGGCGCAGCTCGTCGATGCGGCCGGACAGGTTGCGCTCGGCGAACACGGCCTCCTGGGCGGCGCGTTCGAGGTCGCGCAACTGCTGGCGCGCGTTCGTGAGCCGGGTATCCAGCGCGTCGAAGGCCATCTGCTGGTCCTCGTGCGACGCCTGCAGCTCGGCTAGCTGCGTATCGTGCTGTTCGAAGCTCGCCTCGGATTCGGCGCGGATCGCGCGCTGTTCGTCGATCTGGGCGTCGATCTCGGCCAGTTCCTCGCGGATCTGGTTGCTGCGGGCCGAGAAGCGCTCCATGGCCTGCGACAGCTTGAGCACGTCCATCTGCAGCGCGTGCACGCGGCGCGTGGCCTGCTCGGCGCGGGCGCGGGCCTCGATCAGCGTGGTGCTGGCGTGCGTGTAGGCCGTCTCGGCGCGCACGGCCTGCGACTTGGCCTCGTCGGCCAGCAGCAGTTGCGCGCGCGACTGCTTCTGCAGGTTCTCGATTTCCTGCTCGCGGGCCAGCATGCCGGCCTGCTCGGAATCGGCGGCGTAGATCTGGATGCCGTTGCGGCCCACCTGATGGCCGTCGGCCACCACGAACTGGGCGCCTTCGGGCAGCGTGTGGCGGGCGGCCAGCGCCTGCGGCAGGTCGGTGGCCGTGTAGACATCGGCCAGCCATTCCTGCATCACGGCGCGGATGCCCGGCTCGGTGATCTGCACCAGCGACATCAGCGGCCGCAGCCCGGCCGGGGCCTCGACGGGCCGCGCGGCGGCCGGCGGCGTGTAGAACGCCAGCTTGGCGGGCGGGGCATCGGACAGGAAGCCCTTGATCCCGTCCAGGTCGGACACTTCCAGCGCCGCGAGCTTCTCGCGCAGCACCGATTCCAGCGCGTTTTCCCAGCCCGGCTCGATATGGACCTTCTTCCACAAGCGCGGCAGCTCGGCCAGCCCGTGGCGCTCCAGCCACGGCTGGACCTTGCCGTCGGCCTGCACGCTTTCCTGCAACTGGCGCAGGGCCGCCAGGCGGGCGTCGAGCGAGGCGATGGCCGCGGCCTCGCTGGTCACGCGCTCCTGCGCGGCGCGGCGCTCGGCATCCAGGCGCGGCAGCGCTTCCTCGGCCTCGGTCAGCGCGGCCTGCGCTTCCTCCTGCATGGCTTCCTGCTCGGCCAGGTCCATCCGGAGTTCTTCCAGACGCACCTCGTCGGGCCGGTCCAGCCCCTGTTCCTCGCCCTTCAGGCGTTCCTTGCGCTGCTCAAGCTGCTGCAGCATCTGGTTGGCGTTGCGCTGGTGCGCCGCTTCGAGCTTCAGCGCCTGCTCGGCCTGCATGATGCCGCTGCGTTGGTCGTTGAGCTTCTGCTGGGCATCACGCCATTGCGCTTCCAGCGTCGGCAGTTCCTCGCTCTTCTGGGCCACGGTGTCCTGGGCTTCGAGCGTGCGGGCCTCGGCCAGCGCCAGGTCTTCCTCGGCCTGCGCGATGTCGTCGTTGGCCTGGTCGGCCTTGCCCTGCCACTGCTCGCGCTGGGCGGTCAGGGCGGCGATCTGCGCCTGCAGCCGGTTGCGCGATTCCACCACGTAGCGGATCTCGGCTTCGAGCTTGCTGACTTCGGCATTGGCTTCGTAGAGCGCGCCCTGGGCGGCGTGCATGCCGTCCGACGCCGCGTAGTGGGCCGCGCGCATCGTCTCCAGCTCGGCCTCGACGTGGCGCAACTGGGCGGTCTGGGCTTCCAGGTCGATCTGCGCCTGCTCGATGGCCCGGGCGTGCCGCTCCTGCTCGGCCTGCGCCTCGCGCTTGCGCAGCAGCCACAGCAGGTGCTGCTTTTCCTCGCCTTCGGACTGCAACTGGCGGAAGCGCTGCGCCACCTCGGCCTGGCCTTCCAGCTTTTCCAGGTTGTTGCCCAGTTCGCGCAGGATGTCTTCCACGCGGGTCAGGTTCTCGCGGGTGTCCGACAGCCGGTTCTCGGTCTCGCGGCGGCGTTCCTTGTACTTCGACACGCCGGCCGCTTCTTCCAGAAAGATCCGCATGTCGTCGGGCTTGGCCTCGATGATCCGCGAGATCATGCCCTGCCCGATGATCGCGTAGGCGCGCGGGCCCAGGCCGGTGCCCAGGAAGATGTCCTGGATGTCCTTGCGGCGCACCGGCTGGTTGTTGATGTAGTAGGACGAGGTGCCATCGCGCGTCAGCACGCGCTTGACCGCCACTTCGGCGTACTGGCTCCATTGCCCGGCGGCGCGGCCCTCGGCGTTGTCGAAGACCAGTTCCACGCTGGCCCGGCCGGCCTGCTTGCGCGCCGTGGAGCCGTTGAAGATCACGTCCTGCATGGATTCGCCGCGCAGCTCCGACGCACGTGACTCACCCAGCACCCAGCGCACCGCGTCGATGATGTTGGACTTGCCGCAGCCGTTGGGACCTACGATGCCGACCAGTTGGCCCGGCACTTGAAAATTGGTGGGATCGACGAAGGACTTGAAGCCCGCCAGCTTGATCGAGGACAGTCGCACGGTTGTCGTGTGGTTTGGGCGATACGAATTGGGAAATGCCGGGCCCATGCCGGAGAACACGGCATGGCGTGACGCCCGCGCCGCAAACTGCCCCCGAGGCCCGATAGATTGGCGCTAATCATACCATCGCCAATCCATGGGTCGGCCGCTTTATCGCCCGTGGCAGCCGGCGCGCGGCGACGTTCCGCCCGCGCCGAAAAGCCATAACTTTCCAAGGGTTGCGCGCGATTCTGCAAGCGTTTTCCACACCGGCTCGTTGTTTCATGAAAACGTCACACCGCCGGGCCGGACTGAAACTAATCAGGGTTAGTGCTAGTCTTTGCAATGGTTGGCGTGACGCCGGAGACCCCTCTGGCAAGCGCTGTCCCCGCCGCACCGCCGCAGGAGGATCGAGCATGACTGCAACACCGCCGGCCGAGGCGCCGGCCGACCTGCCCTGGTCGATTGCCGACATCGACTACGCTGCCATCGACGTCGCACGCGTCCGCGACAACCGCACCCTGTTCTACCTGCTCGTCGGGGCCTCGTTCGTCGAGAGCGGGTCCGACACCTACGCCGGCAACCTGGCCAGCTACTACGCCGCCGTGCCCGAGGCCGCCGAATGGCTGTCGCGCCACTGGGAGGCCGAGGAACTGCAGCACGGCCTGGCCCTGCGCCGCTACGTCGAGCACGTCTGGCCCGAGTTCGACTGGGAACTGGGCTACCGCCGGTTCTTCGAGGAGTACAGCGCCACCTGTTCGATCGACAACTTCGAGCCGACCCTGGCGCTGGAAATGGCGGCCCGCTGCGTGGTGGAGACCGGCACGGCGTCCTACTACCGGGCGCTGGAGCAGGCCAGCGACGAGCCGGTGCTGCGCGACCTCTCCCGGCGCATCGCCAGCGACGAGGTGCGTCACTACAAGCATTTCTTCCGCTATTTCAACGAGTTGAGCGACCGCGAGCGGCTTGGGCGCGGCAAGGTGCTGTCGGCGCTGGCGCGCCGGCTGCTCGAAATCAAGAACGAGGATACCGAGATCGCGCTGCGCAACGTGCTGCGTGTGGAACAGGGCCGCGAGGACGTGCCCGAGCGCGAAGTCCGGGCGCTGAACTCGCGCTGCAGCGCCGTGGTGCGGCGCCATCTGCCGATCGAGATGACGGTCAAGATGCTGTTGCGGCCGCTGCACCTGCACGCGCGGCTGGAGAGCCTGGTCAGGCGGCCGATCGTCGCCATGGTGTCGCGCGTGATGCTGTACTGAGGCCGCGCCACAGGCCCGCGGCGCCGGCGCCGCACGGCCGGCACGGCGCCTGTGGCGGCGCGCGGCATTCCTTTATAATGCTGCGTTTCAACCGCCGCCCCGCCTGCCACCGTGAATCCGCGCCTCGACCTGCTCCAGACCTATCCTTTCGAGAAACTGCGCGGGCTGGTGGCCGATGTGAAACCGGCCGACAAGCCGGCCATCAGCTTCGGCATCGGCGAACCCAAGCATCCCACGCCGCAGTTCATCAAGGACGCGATGACCGCGTCGCTGTCCGGGCTGGCCGTCTACCCGGCCACCGCCGGCACCAGCGAACTGCGCGAGACCATCGCCGGCTGGCTGGAACGCCGCTACGGGCTGCCGAAGGTTGATGCCGCCACCGAGGTGCTGCCGGTCAGCGGATCCCGCGAGGCGCTGTTCGCGTTCGCGCAGACCGTCATCGACGCCAGCCAGCCCGACCCGCTGGTGCTGTGCCCGAACCCGTTCTACCAGATCTACGAAGGCGCCGCCCTGCTGGCCGGCGCCCGGCCGGTCTTCGCCAACAGCGATCCGGCCCGCAACTTCGCGCCCGCGTTCGACCAGATCGGCGCCGACGTCTGGCCCCGCGTGCAGCTGCTCTACGTCTGCTCGCCGGGCAACCCCACGGGCGCCGTGCTGTCGCTGGACGACTGGAAGCAGTTGTTCGATCTGTCCGACCGCTACGGCTTCGTGATCGCGTCGGACGAGTGCTATTCCGAGATCTATTTCGACGAGGCCACGCCGCCGCTGGGCGCGCTGGAAGCCGCCCACAGGCTGGGCCGGGGCTTCGAGCGGCTGGTGATGTTCTCCAGCCTGTCCAAGCGGTCCAACGTGCCGGGCCTGCGCTCGGGCTTCGTGGCCGGCGACGCGGCCATCCTGCGCAAGTTCCTGCTGTACCGCACCTACCACGGCGCGGCGCTGAACCCGGCCGTGCAGGCCGCCAGCGTGGCCGCGTGGCGTGACGAGTCGCACGTGCGCGACAACCGCGCCGCCTACGTGCGCAAGTTCGCCGAGGTCACGCCGCTGCTGGCCGAGGTGCTGGACGTGGCCCTGCCCGACGCGGCGTTCTACCTCTGGGCCGATGTCTCGCGCACGGGCCTGACCGATACCGAATTCGCGGTGCGCCTGCTGGCCGAACAGAACGTGGCCGTGTTGCCCGGCAGCTACCTGGCGCGCGATGCCCACGGCGTGAACCCCGGCCGCAACCGCGTGCGCATGGCCCTGGTGGCCACGCCCGACGAATGCCTGGAGGGCGCGCGCCGGATCGTCGAATTCTGCAAGTCGCTGGGCTGACGCGCCGCGCACGCTTTTTCCTGCTTCACCGATCGAATGCCCTGGCGCCGGGGCGCAAAGCTTCCGGCGCCTTCCCCTGAACACAATCACTACCGAGAACACCATCATGACGCAAGCTCTGCAAGCCCTGATCGACCAGGCCTGGGAAGACCGCACCAGCCTGAGCCCGAAGTCCGCGCCGAACGATATCCGCGAAGCCGTGGCCAACGTGATTTCGCAGCTCGACAACGGCTCGCTGCGCGTGGCCGAGAAGCAAGGCAAGGAATGGATCGTCAACCAGTGGGTCAAGAAGGCCGTGCTGCTGTCGTTCCGCCTGGAAGACAACGCGCCGATGAGCGCCGGCGGCTTTGCCCAGTTCTACGACAAGGTGCCCACCAAGTTCGCCAACTGGAGCCAGGAAGACTTTGCCCGCGCCGGCTTCCGCGTGGTGCCGCCGGCCGTGGCCCGCCGTGGCTCGTACATTGCCAAGAACGCCGTGCTGATGCCGTCGTACACGAACATCGGCGCCTACGTGGACGAAGGCACGATGGTCGACACCTGGGCCACCGTGGGCTCGTGCGCGCAGATCGGCAAGAACGTTCACCTGTCGGGCGGCGTGGGCATCGGCGGCGTGCTGGAGCCGCTGCAGGCCAACCCGGTCATCATCGAGGACAACTGCTTCATCGGTGCCCGTTCGGAAGTGGTGGAAGGCGTGATCGTGGAAGAGAACTCGGTCATCTCGATGGGCGTGTACCTGGGCCAGTCGACCAAGATCTACGACCGCGAGACCGGCGAGATCCACTACGGCCGCGTGCCGGCCGGGTCGGTCGTGGTGGCCGGCAACCTGCCGTCGAAGGACGGCAAGTACAGCCTGTACTGCGCCGTGATCGTCAAGAAGGTGGACGCGCAGACCCGCGCCAAGACCAGCCTGAACGACCTGCTGCGCGACTGATCCGTCGCGCCTGCCGCCGGGCCCGCCCCGGCGGCCGGACACCCCGCCGATGCCATCCCTCCGCAAGCGACTCATGGCCCTCGACCCCGCTACCGTCAGTACCGTGCTCTCCCTGCTGCCCACCATCCTCGAACAGGCCAACAAGACCATCGAGAAGCTCAAGAAAGGCAAGCGCAAGGACGATGCCGCGCCCGCCGACAGCGCCGAGCCGCGCGACCCGGCCGCGCGCATCGCGGAACTGGAGGCCGCGGCCGTGCAGCAGGCCGAGGCGGTCAAGATGCTGGCCGAGCAGCACGCCATCACGATCGAGGCGCTGCGCAAGGAGGCTGGCCGGCTGGACCGCCGGCTGCGCCTGATGACCGCCGTGGCCATGGCCGGCGTGGCATTCGGCCTGGGCGGGCTGGTCATCGCGATCAACCTGCTGTTCCGCTGACCGCGCCAGCCCATCCCGCGGCTTTTCCCGCTACCCCACTCCGCACCCGGCACCATGACCGTCCTGCTCTACGGCATTCCCAACTGCGACACCGTCAAGAAAGCCCGCACGTGGCTGGACACGAACGGCGTCGCCTACACGTTCCACGATTTCAAGAAACAGGGCGTCGACGCCGCCATGCTCAACGCCTGGCTCAAGCACGTGCCGCTGGCCGTGCTGCTGAACAAGAAAGGCACCACCTACCGCGCGCTGTCCGATGCGGACAAGGCCCGCGCGGAGAGCGAAGCTGGCGCCGTGGCCCTGATGCAGGCCAGCCCGTCGCTGATCAAGCGCCCGGTCCTCGACCGCGATGGCCAGGTCAGCGTCGGTTTTTCCGCCGACACCTACGCCTCGCTGTTCTGACGTTTTCCGCTCCACCTGCCCCATGAATCCGACCCTTGCCCTGACCGAAGACCTGATGCGCCGCCGCTCGGTCACCCCTGCCGACGAAGGCTGCCAGGCCGTGCTCGAAGCACGCCTGCGCGCGCTTGGCTTTACCTGCGAGAACATCGTCAGCGGCCCTGACACCTTCCGCGTGACCAACCTCTGGGCGGTGCGGCGCGGCACGCAGGGCACGGCGGGCAAGCTGCTGGCCTTTGCCGGCCATACCGACGTGGTGCCCACCGGCCCACTGGAGCAGTGGTCGTCGGACCCGTTCGAGCCCACCCACCGCGACGGCAAGCTCTACGGGCGCGGCGCGGCCGACATGAAGACGTCGATCGCCGGCTTCGTGGTGGCCTGCGAGGAATTCGTCGCCGCCCATCCGGACCACGCCGGCTCCATCGCGTTCCTGATCACGAGCGACGAGGAAGGCCCGGCGCACGACGGCACGGTCAAGGTCGTGGAGGCCCTGGCCGCGCGCGGCGAGCGGCTGGACTACTGCGTGGTCGGCGAGCCGACCTCGGTCGACACGCTGGGCGACATGGTCAAGAACGGCCGCCGCGGGTCGCTGTCGGGCAAGCTGACGGTCAAGGGCGTGCAGGGCCATATCGCCTACCCGCACCTGGCGCGCAACCCGATCCACCTGGCCGCGCCGGCGCTGACCGCGCTGGTGGCCCAGACGTGGGACGCCGGCAACGAGTACTTCCCGCCGACAACCTGGCAGATGTCGAACATCCACGCCGGCACCGGCGCCACGAACGTGATTCCGGGCCATGTGACGATCGATTTCAACTTCCGCTTCTCGACGGCCAGCACGCCGGACGGCCTGAAGCAGCGCGTCCACGCGATCCTGGACCAGCACGGGCTCAACTACACGCTGGACTGGACGCTCGGCGGCGAGCCGTTCCTGACGCCGCGCGGCGAGCTGTCGGAGGCGCTGTCGGCCGCCATCGCCGCCGAGACGGGCGTGACCACCGAGCTGTCGACCACCGGCGGCACGTCCGACGGCCGCTTCATCGCCCGGATCTGCCCGCAGGTCATCGAATTCGGCCCACCGAACGCCAGCATCCACAAGATCGACGAACACGTGGAAGTGCGCTTCATCGAACCGCTCAAGAATGTCTACCGTGGCGTGCTCGAACGCCTGATCGCCTGATTTCCGGGGTCCGCACATGGCCAATACCTCCCCTCTCCAGACCGTCCGCGACCTGCTGCGCCTGGCCGTCTCCCGCTTCACGGCCGCCCGGCTGTCGTTCGGGCACGGCAGCGCCAACGCCTACGACGAAGCCGCCTACCTGGTGCTGCACACGTTGAACCTGCCGCTGGACACGCTGGAGCCGTTCCTGGACGCCCGCCTGCTGCCCGAGGAAGTGGACGCGGTGCTCAAGGTCATCGACCGCCGCGTGACCGAGCGCGTGCCCGCCGCGTACATCACGCACGAGGCGTTCATGCACGGCCTGCGCTTCTACGTGGATTCGCGCGTGATCGTGCCGCGCAGCTTCATCGGCGAACTGCTGCAGGACGGCCTGGAGCCGTGGCTGGGCGATACGGCGCAGATCGGCCCGGTGCTGGAGCTCTGCACCGGCTCGGGCTGCCTGCCGATCATCGCGGCCCACGTCTGGCCCGCCGCCCGCATCGACGCGGTGGACATCTCGCCCGACGCGCTGGCCGTGGCCCGCCGCAACGTGGCCGACTACAAGATGGAAGACCGCATCGCGCTGTACGAGGGCGACCTCTACGCGCCGCTGCCGTCGGGGGCCACCTACGACGTGATCCTGACCAACCCGCCCTACGTCAACGAACAGTCGATGCGCGAACTGCCGGCCGAGTACCTGGCCGAGCCGCGCCTGGCGCTGGCCGGCGGCGACGATGGCATGGACATCGTGCGCCGGATCGTCGCGGGCGCCCGCAAGCGCCTGAACCAGGGCGGCGTGCTGGTCGTCGAAATCGGCAACGAACGCGCCAACGTGGAAGCGGCGTTCCCGGACCTGGACATCGTCTGGCTGTCGGTCAGCGCCGGCGACGACCAGGTGTTCCTGGTGACTTATGATGCACTGCCGGACTGACCAGTAAAAAACGCGCCGGATCTCCGGCGCGTTTTGTCTTGCCCATCCACCGGGGGATCAGCTTCCTCCCGGCCCCACCGAGTAGATCGTCCCGTTGGACGATACCTGGTAGTAGTCGGCGCCGACGCCGACCCAGTGGTGGCCCTTGCGCGGGGCCGGCAGGTTGTAGTCCTTGTACTTATCGATCACGTACTGGCGGTCACGGAATTCGGCGGGCAGCTTGTCCCCCTTGCTCCACTTCTTGGGCGCGTACGGCGACTGGGCGCCCATCGGCTGCGAGCCCATGGAAGGGCTGGACGACATTGCGCCCGACGGGCGGCTGCCTGGCTGGGACATGCCCTGGCCCTGCCCCTGCATGCCCTGACCCTGCCCCTGCATGCCCTGGCCTTGGGACATGCCCTGTCCCTGTGACATACCTTGCCCCTGCGACATCCCGCTCGGCTGGCGGCCGCCCGTGGCGGGTGGCATCGGCGTGGCGGTAGGCGGCATGGCGCCAGCCTGGCCGGGAGAGGGCATCGGCCGGGGACCGGCGGGTTGCGTCTGACCGGGCACCTGTTGCTGTTGCTGGGCCTGTGCGAACGGCACGGCGAGCATGCCGGCGGCGACCAGGACGGCGGGTATTAACGTCTTCGTTTTCATCGTGATCTCCTCACAGATGGAACACGTCAGACTGCCCGCGAACCGGACAGTCCCAACCAAGCTTAGTAGCAAATGCGGGGCCCGCATAAGCACGGCAGCCGCCGCACGCGCGTTTCATCGAAAATTCCTCAACGTTTTCAACGACATAGCGACCGCCGCCCGGTAGCGGCCGGCATGGACAATCCTGCCGCCGAATGGCCCGGCCGGTAGTTTTGGGCGGCACGGCCTGCGTAAATTGAAGTGACGGCCATGCTGCGGCGCGCCACAACTTTTCCTTGAAGGGGGGCCCGAAGTCTCCTAGAAATTGGTCTGACCGCTTGACCATTTGTCCGCTGCTCTGCCGGGAATCCCCATGCCGCTTCAGCAGATCGAACCGCGTCGCCTTTACCGCCAGATTGCCGACCAGTTGCGCCGGCTGATCGAGTCGGGCGAGTTTCCCGTCGGTTCGCGGCTGCCGCCCGAGCGCGATCTGGCGGTGCAGCTTGGCGTGTCGCGCCCGTCGGTGCGCGAGGCGCTGATTGCGCTGGAAGTGGAAGGACTGGTCGAGGTGCGGATGGGATCGGGCATCTATGCCTGCGCCGCCGACGCGGGCCGGCCGGCCGGCGTGGTGGCCGCCCCGCCGCTGGACGTGATTCGCGCCCGGCAGATCATCGAGGGCGAACTGGCGGCCGGCGCCGCGCGCCACTGCACCCCGCCGCTGCTGGACGCGCTGGCCGAATCGGTCGCGCTGATGGAGGAAGAAGCCGGCGGCGGCAACATTCCCGTGCGCGGCGACCGGATGTTCCACCTGCGCATTGCCGAGGTGGCCGAGAACGCCGTGCTGCTGCGGCTGGTGGCCGAGCTGTTCGACGAGCGCCACAACCCGCTGTTCGCGCAGTTCGGCAACCACTTCGAGAACGCGGAGAGCTGGGCCGCCGCCATTGCCGAGCACCGCGCCGTGATCGACGCCATCGCGCTGGGCGCCCCCGACCAGGCCCGCAGCGCGATGTGCGAGCACCTGGAGCGGTCGCACAGCCGCTTCTACGCGGCGTGGCCGGGCCACGCCAAGGACGCGAGACTGTCGACGGAGGAGTCGTGATGTCCCTGACCTGCCATATCCACGCCAGCGAGGACCTGCGCTTCTCCGACGTCGAACCGGCCGCGCCGGGCCCGCACGAGGTGCTGGTGCGGCTGGGCGCCGCCGGCATCTGCGGGTCGGACCTGCACTACTACTTCCACGGCAAGGTCGGCGCGTTCGTGATCCGCGAGCCGCTGACGCCGGGCCACGAGGCGTCCGGCATCGTCGAGGCCGTGGGCAGCGCCGTCACGCGCCTGGCGCCGGGCATGAAGGTGGCGATCAACCCGTCGCACGCGTGCGGCCAGTGCGACTACTGCCGCGCCGGCCGCGACAACCTCTGCCGCCAGATGCGATTCCTGGGCAGCGCCAGCGTGTATCCGCACGTGCAGGGCATGTTCCGGCAGCACTTTCTGATGCACGAGGCACAACTGACGCCGGTGACCGCCGATATCTCGCTGGGCGAGCTCGCGTTTGCCGAGCCGCTGTCGGTGGCGCTGCACGGCGTGCACCGCGCGGGCGACCTGCTGGGCAAGACCGTGCTGGTCACGGGCGGCGGCACCATCGGCAGCCTGGCCGTGATGGCGGCCCGGCTGGCCGGCGCGGCAAAGATCGTCGTCTGCGACATCGCGCGGCGGCCGCTGGACGTGGCGCTGTCCGTGGGTGCCGACGAGGCGATCCTGACCACCGAGGCGCCAGCCAGCGCGTGGCAGGACATTGCCGATGTCAGCCTGGAAGCGGCCGGCAGCCCGGCGGCGCTGGACACCTGCCTGGCCGCCACGCGGCGCGGCGGGCGCATCGTCCAGGTCGGCACGCTGCCGGCCGAGGGGCTGCACTTCCCCGCCAACAACATCATGGCGCGCGAACTCGACTACGTGGGCGCGTTCCGCTTCGGCCGCGAGTTCGACTGGGCCGTGCAATACCTGACCAGCCGGCGGCTCGACGTGCGCCCGCTGCTGTCCGCGCAGCTACCGCTGGCGCAGGCGGCAGAGGCGTTCCGGCTGGCCGCGGACAAGTCGCGCAGTACCAAGGTTCAGTTGACCGGGTGACGTTCCGCCCCCTCGCCGCCGACCGGCCATCCGATAAAGGCCGGCGGCATCTTCACGGATAGGAGACATTCATGATGCATCGCCGCCGTCTGTTGTCGTCCATGCTCGGTGCCGGCCTGCTGCTGGCCGCCGCCCTGACCACCCCCGCCCAGGCCCAGCAGGCCGCGCCGACCAAGCTCAAGTGGGCCCACGTCTACGAGACGTCCGAGCCATTCCACAAGTGGTCCGTGTGGGCAGCCGAAGAGATCAGGAAGCGCAGCAACGGCAAGTACCAGATCGACGTCTTCCCGGCGTCGCAGCTTGGCAAGGAGAACGACATCAACCAGGGCCTGGCGATGGGCACCGTGGACATGATCATCTCGGGCTCCAGCTTCGCGGCCAAGTCGTTCCCGCGCATCGGCGTGACCTACTACCCGTACATCTTCCGCAATCCCGACCACCTGCTGGCCTACACCCGGAGCGACATCTACAAGGAACTGACGGCCGGCTACGAGCAGAAGACGGGCAACCACATCGTGGCCACCACGTACTACGGCACGCGGCAGTCCACGTCGAACAAGCCGTTCTCGCACTGCGCCGAGATGAAGGGCCTGAAGATGCGCGTGCCCGACGTGCCGGCCTACCTGGCCATGCCGCGCGCGTGCGGCGTGAACACGTCGCCCATCGCGTTCGCCGAGGTCTACCTGGCGCTGCAGAACGGCACCGTCGAGGCGCAGGAAAACCCGCTGACGACGATCGAGGCGAAGAAGTTCTACGAGGTGCAGAAGTACATCGTGCTGACGGGCCATATCGTCGACCACCTGAACACGATCATCTCCGGCGCGCTCTGGAAGAAGCTGTCCGAGCCCGAGCGCAAGATGTTTGCCGAGGTGGCGCAGGAAGCCGCCGCCAAGGCCACGGCCGACGTGGTGGCGCGCGAGAAGGAGCTGGTGGCCGTGTTCAAGCAGAAAGGCATCACGGTGACCGAGGTCAGCATTCCGGAATACCGCGACGCGGTGCTCAAGAACGTCAGCGTGGAATCCCAGGGCTACCGCAAAGCCGACTGGGAGAAGATCCAGGCGGTGAAGTAGCGCGCTATCCGGCTCCCGCCCTGGCGGGAGAGGGTTGTGAGGGTCGGTGGTTCCACGTCGGACCCGTCGCAACTTGCACCTCGACGCCCTCTCCCCCGGCCCCTCTCCCGCGCGCGGGAGAGGGGAGAAAGACAAGGCGCCCCCGCTCCCACAGCCGGGAAACGGAGCCCCAGCACCGCACCCCCACCAACGGAACGGAGACATCCAATGGAAATGCGTTCCCAGGCCCTGCCGCCGGACCGGGATGCCCCGAGTCCGCCCGCGGGCGCCCCGCACATGACCTCGGTCGAGGAAATCGTCCAGAGCTTCGAGGAGGCCGACGCGCAGCCGGTGGACCTGTCCGGCTACGCCACCGAGGACTGGTTCACGGTGGGCCTGTTCTGGGTCATGACGATCCTGGTCTTCCTGCAGTTCTTCACGCGCTACGTCATGAACGACTCGCTGGCGTGGACGGAGGAGCTTGCCACCTACTGCCTGATCGGCGTGGTCTTCATCGGCGCGTCGATGTGCGTGCGCAAGAGCCGCCACATCCAGGTGGACCTGATCTACCGCTACCTGCCGCACGGCCCGGCGCGCGTGCTGTCGACGCTGGTCGACGTGCTGCGCACCGCGTTCCTGGGCTACGCGTGCTGGCTGGTCTGGAAGTTCATCGGCATCGTCGGCGACGAGCCCATGACCACCATCGAATGGAACAAGGGCCACGTGTACTGGATTGCGCTGGCGGGTTTCGTGCTGATGTTCGGGCGGTCGCTGCAGGTGACCGTGCAGAACTGGCGGCGCGGCTATTCGATCCTGGAGCGCCCGGCGGCGTTCGAGGCGCCGGACAACTGAGGAGCGCAGCATGTGGATCCTGATTGCATCGTTCCTGCTGCTGATGCTGGTGGGCATGCCCGTGGCCGTGTCGATGGCGCTGGCGTCGCTGTTCTACATCTGGGCCAGCGGCACCGTGCCCGACGTGATCCTGGCGCAGCGGATGATCGCCGGCGTCGAGAGCTTTCCGCTGCTGGCCGTGCCGTTCTTCATCCTGGCCGGCAACCTGATGAACGTGGCCGGCATCACCGGCCGCATCTACAACTTCGCCGTGGCGCTGGTGGGCTGGATGCGCGGCGGGCTGGGCCACGTCAACATCATCGGCTCGGTGATCTTCTCGGGCATGAGCGGCACGGCCATTGCCGACGCGGCCGGGCTGGGCACCATCGAGATCAAGGCGATGAAGGACCACGGCTACGAGACCGAGTTCGCCGTGGGCGTGACCGCCGCGTCGGCCACGCTGGGGCCCATCATCCCGCCCTCGCTGCCGTTCGTGATCTACGGGATGATGGCCAACGTGTCGATCGGCTCGCTGTTCCTGGCCGGCATCGTGCCGGGGCTGGTGCTGACGCTGTTCATGATGGCCACCGTGGCGTGGATCGCGCACCGGCGCGGCTGGGGCGGCGACACCGCGTTCTCGTGGAAGCTGCTGGGCGCGGCCACCGTGGAGATCGTGGTGGTGCTGGCGTTCCCGATGGCGATCTGGCTGGCCGTGTCGGCCGGCATGTCGACCAACATGGCCGCGATGATCGCGCTGGTGGTGCTGCTGGCGCTGGACTGGTACTTCGACTTCTCGGCCGTGATGGCGCTGATGGCGCCCGTGATCCTGATCGGCGGCATGACGCTGGGCTGGTTCACGCCCACCGAGGCCGCCGTGGCCGCCGTGATCTGGGCGCTGTTCCTGGGCCTGGTGCGCTACCGGTCGATGACGCTGCGGGCGCTGGCCAAGGCCACGCTCGACACGATCGAGACCACCGCGTCGGTGCTGTTCATCGTCACGGCGGCGTCGATCTTCGCCTGGCTGCTGACCACCAGCCAGGCCGCCCAGGCGCTGGCCGACGCCATCCTGTCCTTCACCCAGAACAAGTGGGTGTTCCTGCTGCTGGCCAACGTGCTGATCCTGATCGTCGGCTGCTTCATCGACACCACGGCCGCCATCACGATCCTGGTGCCGATCCTGCTGCCCATCGTGCTCAAGCTTGGCATCGACCCCATCCACTTCGGCCTGATCATGACGCTGAACCTGATGATCGGCCTGCTGCACCCGCCGCTGGGCATGGTGCTGTTCGTGCTGGCGCGCGTGGCCAGGCTGTCGGTGGAGCGCACCACGGTGGCCATCCTGCCGTGGCTGGCGCCGCTGTTCCTGACGCTGATCGCCATCACGTACGTGCCGCAGATCGTGATGTGGCTGCCCAACCTCGTCGGCGGCAAGTGACGGCACGCGCCGCCCCCGCCTTTGTTCGTTTGTCCGATAACGACCCGCACCCAAGGAGCCATCCATGTCGCAACGACTCGCCGGCAAGATCGCGCTGGTCACCGCCGCCGGCCAGGGCATTGGCCGCGCCACGGCCGAGGCGTTCCTGCGCGAAGGCGCGCAGGTGCACGCCGCCGACATCAACCCCGAGACGCTGGCGGCGCTGGCCGCGCTGCCGGGCTGCCAGGCCCGCCGGCTGGACGTGACCGATGGCGCCGCCGTCGAGGCCGCCGCGCGCGAGATCGGCCGCATCGACGTGCTGTTCAACGGCGCCGGCTTTGTCCATCACGGCTCGATCCTGGACTGCGACGACGCCGCCTTCGACTTCTCGATGAACCTGAACGTGCGCGCGATGTACCGGATGATGCGGGCGTTCCTGCCGGCGATGCTCGACGCGGGCGGCGGGTCGATCATCAACATGGCGTCGGTGGCCAGCAGCATCAAGGGCGCGCCGAACCGGTTCGTCTACGGTGCCTCCAAGGCGGCCGTGATCGGCATGACCAAGGCCGTGGCGGCCGATTTCATCACGCGCGGCATCCGCTGCAACGCCATCTGCCCCGGCACCGTGGAATCGCCGTCGCTGCGCCAGCGCATCAGCCAGCAGGCCGCCGCCGGCGGCAAGACGCTGGCCCAGGTGGAGGCCGACTTCATCGCGCGCCAGCCGATGGGCCGCATCGGCACCGCCGCCGAGGTCGCGGCGCTGGCCGTCTACCTGGCGTCCGACGAATCGGCGTTCACCACCGGCACCGCGCAGGTCATCGACGGCGGCTGGTCCAACTGACCCCGACGGAGCGCCGCATGTCCGCACCGGCAGTCATCCGCATCCATCCCGCCGACGACATCGTCATCGCCTGCCGCCAACTGCTGCCCGGCACGGTGCTGCGCGACGAAGGCGTGACCGTGGCGAGCCTCGTCCCCCCGGGCCACAAGGTGGCCGTGCGCGCCATTGCCGAGGGCGCGCCCGTGCGGCGCTACAACCAGGTGATCGGCTTTGCTCGGCAGGCCATCGCGCCGGGCCAGCACGTGCACACCCACAACCTGGCGATGGGCGATGTCTCGCGCGACCCGGCGTCCGGCAGCGACGTGCGCGACACCCCGCTGGCCACCGAGGCGCTGACCTTCGACGGCATCGTGCGGGCCGACGGCCGCGTGGCCACGCGCAACTACATCGGCATCCTGACGTCGGTGAACTGCTCGGCCACCGTGGCGCGGGCCATCGCCGACCATTTCCGGCGCGACATCCACCCCGAGGCGCTGGCACCCTACCCCAACGTCGATGGCGTGGTGGCGCTGACCCATGGCGCCGGCTGCGCCACCGACAGCGAGGGCGAGAACCTGCGCGTGCTGCGCCGCACGCTGGCCGGCTACGCGCGCCATCCGAACTTTGCGGCGGTGCTGGTGGTGGGCCTGGGCTGCGAGACGAATCAGATCGACGGGCTGCTGGCCGAGCCCGGCCTGGCGGCGCTGGCCGACGGCGCGCGGCTGCACAGCTTCAACATCCAGGACACGGGCGGCACCGCCCGCACCGTGGCGCGTGGCGTGGACGTGGTGCGCGGGCTGCTGGCCGATGCCAACCGCGTGGCGCGCCAGCCGGTGCCGGCCAGCCACATCGTCGTGGGGCTGCAGTGCGGCGGGTCGGATGGCTACTCGGGCATCACGGCCAACCCGGCGCTGGGCGCCGCCGTCGATCTGCTGGTGGCGCAGGGCGGCACCGCCATCCTGTCCGAGACGCCCGAGATCTACGGCGCCGAGCACCTGCTGACGCGGCGCGCCGTGTCGCCGGCCGTGGCCGAGCGCCTGCTGGCCCGCATCCGCTGGTGGGAAGCCTATACGGCCCGCCACGCGGGCAACATGGACAACAACCCGTCGGCCGGCAACAAGGCCGGCGGGCTGACCACGATCCTGGAAAAGTCGCTCGGCGCCGTGGCCAAGAGCGGCACCACCAACCTCGTGGAGGTCTACGAATTCGCGCAGCCCGTGCAGGCGCGCGGGCTGGTCTTCATGGACACGCCCGGCTACGACCCGGTCTCGGCCACGGGCCAGGTGGCCGGCGGCGCCAACCTGATCTGCTTCACGACCGGGCGCGGGTCGGCCTACGGCTGCGCGCCGGCGCCGTCGCTGAAGCTGTCGACCAATACCGCGCTGTGGCAGCGGCAGGCCGAGGACATCGACATCAACTGCGGCGACATCCTGGACGGCGACGCGACGATTGCCGACAAGGGCGCCGCCATCTTCCGGCTGATGCTGGACACCGCGTCGGGCCGCCAGACGCGCAGCGAGCAGCACGGCTACGGCCAGAACGAGTTCGTGCCGTGGGCGCTGGGCGCCGTGATGTGACAACCCGCTGGACTTCCGGAGACCCTGCATGAAGATCACCAACGCGCGCGTCATCGTCTGCTGCCCGGGGCGCAACTTCGTCACGCTCAAGATCGAGACCGACGAAGGGCTGACCGGCATCGGCGACGCCACGCTCAACGGCCGCGAACTGGCCGTCGTCAGCTACCTGGAGGACCACGTCATCCCGTGCCTGATCGGCCGCGACCCGCACCAGACCGAGGACATCTGGCAGTACCTGTACCGCGGCGCCTACTGGCGGCGCGGCCCGGTGACCATGAGCGCCATCGCCGCCGTGGACACCGCGCTCTGGGACATCAAGGCCAAGGCCGCCAACCTGCCGCTGTACCAGTTGCTGGGCGGCAAGAGCCGCACCGGCGTGATGGTCTACGGCCATGCCAACGGCAGCGACATCGGCCACACGGTGGAAGAAGTGCTGCGCTACAAGGAGATGGGCTACAAGGCCATCCGCGCGCAGTCGGGCGTGCCGGGGCTCAACAAGGTCTATGGCGTGTCCGGCGACCGGCTGTTCTACGAGCCGGCCGACGCGAGCCTGCCGTCCGAGCACGACTGGAGCACCGAGCGCTACCTCGATCACACGCCGAAGCTGTTCGACAAGGTGCGCGACGCCGTGGGCCCGGACATCCACCTGCTGCACGACGTGCACCACCGGCTGACGCCGATCGAGGCGGGCCGGCTGGGCAAGTCGCTGGAGCCGTTCCGGCTGTTCTGGATCGAGGACGCCACGCCGGCCGAAGACCAGCGCGCGTTCCGGCTGATCCGCCAGCACACGGTCACGCCGCTGGCAGTGGGCGAGGTCTTCAACAGCATCTGGGACTGCCGCACGCTGATCGAGGAACAGTTGATCGACTATATTCGTGCGACGGTGGTGCACGCCGGCGGCATCACGCATTTGCGCCGGATTGCCGACTTTGCGGCGATGTACCAGGTGCGCACCGGCTGCCACGGCGCCACGGACCTGTCGCCGGCCTGCATGGGCGCGGCGCTGCACTTCGACATCTGGGTGCCCAACTTCGGCATCCAGGAGTACATGCGCCACACCGAGGAGACCGACGCCGTGTTCCCGCACGCGTACACGTTTGCGGACGGCATGATGTACCCCGGCGATGCGCCGGGCCATGGCGTCGACATCGACGAGGCGCTGGCGGCCCGCTACCCGTACCAGCGCGCGTATCTGCCCGTGAACCGGCTGGCCCACGACGGCACGCTGTGGCACTGGTAGCGCGGGGCACCGGCGCAGGCGGGCAGGCGGACAAACGGGCAGGCCGACAAACAACGGAGACCGTGATGAGCGATATCGAACAGTTGCCGCGCCTGCACCCGGGCCGGCTCGCGGCCCTGCCGGCCGCCGTGCGCCGCCCCGGCTATCCGCGTGACCGGCTGCGCGCCGGCATCGTCCACCTGGGCATCGGCGCATTCCATCGCGGCCACCAGGCCGAGATCACCGAGGCAGCCATCGAGGCGGCCGGCGAGGACGGTCTGCGCTGGGGTATCGTGGGCGTGTCGCTGCGCCGGCCCGACACGCGCGACGCGCTCAAGCCGCAGGACGGCCTGTATACGCTGGCGCTGCGCAGCGCCACGGCGCAGACGCTGCAGGTGGTGGGCGCCGTGCTGGACGTGCTGGTGGCCGAGGAAGACCCCGAGGTCGTGCTGGACCGTATCGCTCACCGCGACACCCACATCGTCAGCCTGACCGTCACCGAGAAAGGCTACTGCCACGACCCGGCCACCGGCGAGCTGAACCGCCAGGACCGCGGCATCGTCGAGGACCTGTCCGGCGCCACCCATCCGGTCACTGCCATCGGCTACCTGGCGCGCGGGCTGGCGCGGCGGATGGAACGCGGGCTGGGGCCCGTGACGCTGCTGTCGTGCGACAACCTGGCCGCCAACGGCGACACGCTGCGCCGCGTGCTGCTGGCCTTCTGCGCGCAGGTGGACCCGGCGCTGCACGACTGGGTGGCCGCGCGCTGCACGTTCCCGAACACGATGGTGGATCGCATCGTGCCGCGCACCACCCCCGACGACGTCGCGCAGGTGTCCGGCGCGCTGGGCCTGTACGACGCCTGGCCCGTGGTCGGCGAGCCGTTCTTCCAGTGGGTGATCGAGGACCGCTTTGCGGCCGGCCGTCCGCAGTGGGAAGCAGGCGGCGCGCAGTTCGTGGCCGAGGCGCGGCCGTTCGAGGTGCTCAAGCACCGGCTGGTCAACGGCAGCCAGTCGATGATGGCCTACATGGGCGTGCTGGCCGGCTGGCCCACCACCGACCGCGTGATCGCCCAGCCGGCCGTGCACACGTTCATCGCCGACACCATGGCGCGCGAGACCCAGCCCACGCTGCCGCCGCTGCCCGGGCTCGACGTGGACGCCTACCGCGCCAGCCTGCTGCCACGCTTTACCAACCCGGCGCTGGGTCATCGCACGCGCCAGATCGCCATGGATGGCTCGCAGAAGATTCCGCAGCGGCTGCTGGCGCCGATCCGCGACCGCCTGGCCGCCGGCCAGCCGTTTCCGCGCCTGGCGCTGGGCGTGGCCGCGTGGCTGCACTTCCTGCGCGGCTACGACGAAGCCGGTAACGCCTTCCCGATCGAAGACCCGCTGGCCCCGGCGCTGGCCGACGCGATGGCCCGCGCCGCGCGCGAGACCGAAAAACTGTTCGATCCCCGCACACGCGAACAGGCGCGCGTGCGGATCATCGCCGGTTTTGCGCCGGTGTTTGGCGACCTTGCGCAGTCGCCGGTCTTCGTCGACACCGTGGCCGCGCAGCTGGAAATGCTGTGCGCGTACGGCGTGACGGGCGCGCTGGGGCGCATCAACGGCGCGGCCTAGTTCCAGCGGCGGCGCGGGCCAGCCATGCGCTGGCGTCATGCGACCATGCGCAGATATCGTTTCTCGCGCCCGGCACGGCACCCCTACCATCGGCCAGAGCCTGAAACAAGAACAGGCTTCCCAGCGTTCTGCCAAACAGGGAGAGAGAGACATGCAAGCCAGCGCCCCCGCCTATGCGGAGACGGTGCCCCCCATCGGGGCCAGTCAACGCCGCCGCGCCATCATCGCCACGGTGATCGGCAACGGCCTCGAATGGTTCGACTTCACGGTGTACAGCTTCTTTGCCGTGATCATCGCCAAACTTTTCTTCCCCACCGGGAACGACCTGTCATCGCTGCTGCTGGCCGTGGCCACGTTCGGCGTGGGCTTCTTCATGCGCCCCGTGGGCGGCATCATCCTGGGCGTCTACGCCGACCGCGTGGGCCGCAAGGCCGCGCTGTCGCTGACCATCCTGCTGATGGCGGCCGGCACCACGCTGATCGGCATCGCGCCCACGTATGACCAGATCGGCCTGTTCGCGCCGCTGCTGATCGTGGTGGCCCGGCTGATGCAGGGCTTCTCCGCCGGCGGCGAGATGGGCGGCGCCACCGCCTTCCTGACCGAATACGCCCCGGAGACGCAGCGCGCCTACTATTCGAGCTGGATCCAGGCCAGCATCGGCGTGGCCGTGCTGCTGGGTGCCGCCGTGGGCACGTTCGTCACCTCGACGCTGAGCCCCGAGGCGCTCAATAGCTGGGGCTGGCGCCTGCCGTTCCTGATCGGCATGATCATCGGCCCGGTGGGGTTCTACATCCGCAACAACCTCGACGAGACGCCGACGTTCCAGGCCACCACCGACAAGACCGATTCGCCGCTGACCGAGGTGCTGCGCGACTACCCGCGCCAGACCGCCGCCAGCTTCTCGATGGTGATCCTGTGGACGGTCTGCACCTACGTGCTGCTGTTCTACATGCCGACCTACGCCGTGAAGGTGCTCAAGGTGCCGCAGTCCACCGGCTTCGTGGCCGGCATGGCCGGCGGCCTGGCGATCATGGTGTTCGCACCCATCGTGGGCATGATGGCCGACCGCATCGGCCGCCGCGGGCTGCTGTCGGGCGCCGCCGCGCTGATCTTCGTGCTGGCATGGCCGATGTTCGCGTACATCAACCACGCGCCGGGCCTGGCGTCGCTGCTGGTGTTCCAGATCGTGTTCGGCGTGCTGATTGCGGCCTACACGGGCCCCATCCTGGCCGCGTTTGCCGAGCTGTTCCCGGCCAAGGTGCTGTCCACCGGCCTGTCCGTGGCCTACAACCTGGCCGTGACGATCTTTGGCGGCTTTGCCTCGTTCTTCATCACGTGGCTGATCGCCAGCACCGGCAGCACCATGGCGCCGGCCATCTACGTGATGATCGCGGCCGCCATCAGCTTCTGCGGCACGCGCCTGGTGCGCGAGCCGGCCTACCTGCAATCGAAGTAACCGCGAAGTCCAGATGACCCAGATCCTGCTCCAGGGCGGCAACGTCCTAGACCCCGTGCGCGGCGCGCTGCTGCCGCGCCATGACGTGCTGATCGACGGCGACCGCATCGTCGACGTCAGCGCCACGCCGATCCACGCGCCGCAGGCCCGCACCATCGACGCGACCGGCAAGACCGTGATGCCGGGCCTGATCGACCTGCACGTGCACGTGCTGGCGTCGCTGGCCAACCTTGGCCTGAACGCGGTGCAGCCGAACGTGCTGGTGGCCTTCCGCGCCATGCCGATCATGCGCGGCATGCTGGAGCGCGGCTTCACCACCGTGCGTGACGCCGGCGGCGCCGACTGGGGCCTGTCCCAGGCCGTGGCCACGGGGCTGATTCCCGGGCCGCGCATCTTCCCGTCGGGCAAGGCGCTGTCCCAGACCGGCGGCCACGGCGACTTCCGGCCCCGTTCAGACACGCTGGAGCCGTGCTCGTGCGCGTTCCGCGCCGGCGCCATCGCCCGCGTGGTGGACGGCGTGGACGCCGTGCGGCTGGCCGTGCGCGAGGAGATCCAGAAAGGCGCCACGCAGATCAAGATCATGGCGTCTGGCGGCGTGGCGTCGCCGACCGACCCGATCGGCCACACCCAGTACAGCGAGGACGAGATCCGCGCCATCGTGGCCGAGGCCGAGGCCGCGCAGACCTACGTGATGGCCCACGCCTACACGGGCCGCGCCATCGCCCGCGCCGTGCGCTGCGGCGTGCGGACCATCGAGCACGGCAACCTCGTCGATGCAGAAGCCGCACGCGTGATGCGCGAGCACGGCGCCTACGTGGTGCCCACGCTGATCACCTACGACGCGCTGGCCCGCGACGGCGCCCGCCTGGGCCTGCCGGCCGACTCGGTAGCCAAGATCGAGACCGTGCGCCAGGCCGGCCGCGACTCGCTGGCCATCTACGCCGAGGCCGGCGTGCCGATGGGCTTCGGCTCCGACCTGCTGGGCGAGATGCACCAGTACCAGTCCGAGGAATTCCTGATCCGCGCCGAACTGCTGGGCAACGCCGAAGCGCTGCGCTCCGCCACCTCGATCGCCGCCGAGATCCTGCAGCGCGAAGGCGAACTGGGCGTGATCCAGGCCGGCGCCATGGCCGACGTGCTGCTCGTCGACGGCAACCCGCTGACCGACATCGGCGTACTGGCCGGCCCCGACGCCCGCATCACGATGGTGATGCAGGCGGGGAAGGTTTACGGGGAGCGGTAAGCCGGTAGCGGCTTCTTCCCGCAACACCGCCGGTTTTGCTCCCCTCTCCCGCGAAGTGGGAGAGGGGCTGGGGGAGAGGGCAATGCGGTTCCGATGCGGCTTGTCCCGGTTTGGACCGCTGGCCCTCTCCCCCGACCCCTCTCCCGCGAGCGGGAGAGGGGAGCAAACCACGCCAGGCCGCGGCCCGCACCATCACCCCCCCTCTGGCACACCCCTTGCGTCTATCATGGCACTACCGCTGCCACTGCCTGACGCCCCCATGCGCATCACCCCCCTGCCCCCGTTGCCCTGTCTTGTCGCGTTCGAATCGGCGATGCGGCACGGCAGTTTCACCAAGGCCGCGGCCGAGCTGCATCTGACGCAGAGCGCCATCAGCCGGCAGGTGGCGCAGCTCGAACGATTCCTCGGCAAGAAGCTGTTTATCCGCGAGCCGCGCGCGTTGCGGCTGACCGTGAGCGGGCAGCAGTACGCCGAGCAGGTGCAGCGGCTGCTGGTGCGCTGCGCCGAAGCCACCGAGGACGTGATGAAGCGCAAGGGCCAGGTCGAGCTGACCGTGGCCTGTTCGTCGGGCGTGGCCGTGCTGTGGCTGACGCCGCGCCTGGCCGCGTTCCGCGCGCGGCATCCGGACTTCCACGTGCGGCTGCTGGTCAACGACAGCCTGGCGTCGCTGTCGGGTACCGATTTCGACGTCGGCATCTACTACCTGCGCGAGGGCGCGCCCAGCGGCATCGCCGCGCAGCGGCTCTATGACGAGGAAGTGTTCCCGGTCTGCGCGCCGTCGTACCTCAATGGCCGCACGCTGTCGGTGGCCGACCTGCCGCGCGAGTCGCTGCTGGTGCTGGAAGACGCCCAGCGCATCTGGATGTCGTGGCCGGCCTGGTTCGCGCGCAACGGCCTGCGCGAGACCCGTTTCGAGCGCGAGCTGGTGGCCAATACCTATCCGGTGCTGGTGCAGATGGCCATCGAGGGCCAGGGCATCGTGCTGGGATGGCGCTACATGATCGACCGCTGCCTGGCGGCCGGCCTGCTGGTGCGCGCGTGCGACGCCAGCGCGTCGCTGGGCGGCGGCTACTACGTGGCGTGGCCGCGCGACCGCGCCGAGCCGGCGGCCGCGCGGGCGTTCCGGCAGTGGCTGATCGAGGAAAGCGGCACGTAGGACGGCGCGAGCGCCGGCGCCTCAGAACAGTTCGCCGGCGCCATCGGCCGGCCAGGCCGAGCGGAACGCGTGGGGATGCATGACGATGCCGGCCGCCTCGATCTGCGCGGCGGACAGCACCAGGTGCCGCGCCAGCCAGTCGTGCAGGCTGCGCAGGAAGCGGATACGGTCCTCGCGGCTGGCGGCGGCAATCAGCCATTCCAGCTTCACGTGGGCCGTGTAGACATCGAGCAGGTTCAGCGCCTTGAGCTTGGGCGGCGTGGCCGGGCTGCGCTCGATTGCCAGCACGCGCTGCACCTGCGCCGGCGCCAGCGGCCGGCCGGCCACGATCTGCTGGTACAGGTCTTCCAGCGCCGGAAACCGCACCGTCGGCTGCACGCGCGGCACGCCCGCCACCTTCTCCATGCGCAGCACGACGTAGCGCGTGGCGGCGTTGCGGCGCTCCAGCGCCAGTTCGGCGGGCGTCGGCTTGCGGCGCGGCTGGCTGGCGAACGCGGCGTCGATGGCGGCATCGACCCGCTTGACCGCGTCGCGCTCGGTGTAGTCGGGCACCGTGTCCAGCTCGCCCGGCACGGCCAGCACGGCCCGGGCACATGCGTCGCCGAACGGATACTCGTGGCCGTCAGGCCCGCGCAGGATCCACGCCTGCCCTTCCGGAAAGCCGTGATGACGCCCGCCGCGGGCACTGCGCGCATGGCAGCGCGTAGCCGTCGGATCGACAAAATCCTTGCGAACAGGCATCCAGCGCCCGGGCGGCGGTACGGTCATGAGCGATACCAGTGGGAAAACGGACGCCATTGTCCCACTGATCGGCTGGCGGCCTGCAAGTTGCCGCTGTCGGGACTCCCCTCTCCCGCGCGCGGGAGAGGGGTTGGGGGTGAGGGTGTCGAGGCTCTGCTTGCCGACGTGTGGCAGTTTGCACCGCCTGCCCTCTACCCCGGCCCCTCTCCCGCCGGGCGGGAGAGGGGAGCAAACCACCAGAACGCTGGGCGGGCTACTTCAGCATGAACGACATCGCCGAGCAGCAGTTCAGCATGCGGACGGCGGCCTGGACGGTGGGTGCGGTGAAGGTGAGCGTGACGCCGTCGACGCGCTCGAACGTTGGCCACTGGCAGAACAGGTCGGCGTGGGCCGTGGTCTGCGTCTGGAGGCGGCAGGTGACCGGGCCGGACAACTCGAAGCAGCGCGCCTCGGGCCGCGAGATGGCCTGCCGGGTGACCGCTTCGGCCGCGTGGGCGATGGCGTCGCGGGCGGCCTGGGGCGACAGCGACGTGCCGCTGCCCTGCCCGCCGGCCGTCTTGGTCTGCACGTAGCGCACCCACGGCATCAGCGGGCGGGTTTCGGCGACGAAGACGTCGTCGCCGCTGGCCATCAGCACGGGCACGTCGAACTCGCCGGCCAGCGCGGCGTAGATGCCGGCCTCGCCCAGTTCCAGCCCGTTGAACCAGACCCGCGCAAACGCGCCGCTGTTGATCGTATGCGCCAGTACGCCACGGCTCTGGGCCCGGCCGTGGTAGCCGATCATGAACAGGCCGTCGCAGTCCTGCTCCACGCCGGCCACCATGCTCAGGTAGCGCGGCTTGCCCAGCACCAGCTGGGCGCGCGGGTCGATCTGGTCCGGCAGCAGGTTGCGGAAGCCGCCGTGCGAGTCGTTGACCAGCACCTCGGTGGCGCCGCCGGCAAAGGCGCCCTGCACGGCCGCGTTGGCCTCGCCGGTCATCCACGCGCGGGCGCGTTCGTATTCGCCGTTGCCGGCGCGCGTCTGCTCGACGTGGAACACACCGGCCACGCCTTCGATATCGACGGAAATCAGGATCTTCATGCGGTAAAGCCTTGCAGCAGGTCTGGCAGCAGCTCGCGCAGCGCGCGGCGGGTATGGCCGTCACGGCCGTGGACGGTCTCGGCGTGCCACAGCGCGTGCACGATGGCCTGTTCGACGCTGTCGGCGGCCGCCCGGAACAACGGGTCGAGCGCCGATTCGTGGACCATCGGCACGGCCGGCATTGGCGCGCTGGCCAGGTGCGGGACGGTGTAGGCCGTGGAGAATGCCAGCGCGATGTCGCCCGAGCCGTGCCCGTAGACCGACCCGGTACGCGCCAGCCCGGTGCCCGCGCGCATCGACAGCCGGCGCAACTGGCGCGCGTCCAGCGGCGCGTCGGTGGCGACGATCAGGATGATCGAGCCCTTCTCGGGCTCGGGCGGCTGTTTCAGCCGGGCGTCGAGCGCGGCGCCAAGCGCACGGCCGGCCAGGATCAGCGAATCGGGCGTGCCGAAGTTCGACAGCACCAGCGCGCCGACCGTATACCCGCCAGCCACGCGCGACGCCGTGCCGATGCCGCCCTTGGCACCGAACGACGACATGCCGCGCCCGGCCCCCACCGCGCCCTGCGGCACGTCCGGGCCGGCCGCCGCCAGCGCCGCGTCGTAGTGGGCGCCCTGCACCGCCATCGCCTGGATGTCGTTCAGGTAGCCGTCGTTGCACTCGAACACCAGCGGATTGACGGTCGGCCAGCCGCGGCCGATCTCGGGGTTGTCGGCAATCGCGGCGCGGATCTGGGCCTGCGCCAGCGCGCCCACCGCGAACGTGTTGCCCAGCGCGATGGGCGTCTCGATCACGCCGAGTTCGTCCACCTGCACCAGCCCGATGCTCTTGCCGAAGCCGTTGAACACGGTGGCGGCGGCCGGCACCTTGTCCACGTAGACGTTGCCCGGATGCGGCCGGACCACGGTCACGCCGGTCTGGCAGGCGCCGTCGGCCAGCGTGCAGTGGCCGACGGTCACGCCGGCCACGTCGGTGATGGCGTTGCGCGGGCCCGCCGGCAGCCTGCCGACGATGGGAGCGTTGGCCATGCGATCAGCGGCGGTCGATCTTCGGGTCCAGCGCGTCGCGCAGGCCGTCGCCGAGCAGGTTGAACGCCAGCACGGTCAGGAAGATCGCCAGGCTCGGGAAGATTGCCACGTGCGGCGCGGTGACCATGTCGGCGCGCGCCTGGCTCAGCATCGCGCCCCACTCGGGCGTGGGCGGCTGGGCGCCCAGGCCGATGAACGACAGGCCGGCGGCGGTGATGATCGACGTGCCGATCCGCATCGAGAAATAGACCACGATCGACGATACCGTGCCCGGAAGGATGTGCCGCATCAGGATGGTCCAGTCCGACGCGCCAATGCTGCGCGCGGCCTCCACGTAGGTCAGGCGCTTGAGCATCAGCGTGTTGCCGCGCACCAGCCGGGCAAACGCGGGCACGCTGAACACGGCCACGGCGCAGACCACGTTGAACATGCCGTTGCCCAGGATTGCCACGATGGCGATGGCCAGCAGGATGCCCGGAAACGCGAACAGCACGTCGCAGATGCGCGTGACGATGCGGTCCCACCAGCCCTCGTAGTAGCCGGCCAGCAGGCCCAGCAGCGTGCCGATGATGGCGCCGATGATCACGGAGAACACGCCGGCGGCCAGCGAGATGCGCGTGCCGGCCAGGATGCGGCTGAAGATGTCGCGGCCCAGCGAATCGACCCCCATCCAGTGGGCGGCCGACGGACCCGCGTTCAGCGCGTCGTAGTCGAAAAAGTTCTCGGGGTCGTACGGCACGATGTGCGGCGACAGGATGGCGATCACCACCAGCAGCAGCACGAACACGCCGGCGGCCAGCGCCAGGTGCTGCTTGCGGAACTTGCGCCAGAACTCGGTCCAGGGCGTGCGGACGGCCTCGGGCGCGGCGGCCTGGGCGGCGGGGGCGGACGTGGAAAGCTCGGTCATGTCGGCCTCCTTACTTGTAGCGGATGGTGGGGTTGATCACGGTGTACAGCAAGTCCACCACCAGGTTGATCAGGATGAATTCGAGCGAGAACAGCAGCACCTCGGCCTGGATGACCGGGTAGTCGCGCATCTCCACGGCGTCCACCAGCAGCCGGCCCAGGCCGGGCCAGTTGAAGACCATCTCCACCAGGATCGACCCGCCCAGCAGGAAGCCGAACTGCAGGCCCATCATGGTGACCACGGGAATCATCGCGTTGCGCAGCGTGTGCTTGATGACCACCACGGTCTCGCGCACGCCCTTGGCACGGGCGGTACGCACGAAATCCTCCTGCAGCACCTCGATGAACGACGCCCGCGTGAAGCGCGCCATCACGGCGGCCACGGCGGCGCCCAGCGTCAGCGAGGGCAGGATGTAGTGTTTCCAGCTATCGGCGCCAATCGACGGCAGCCAGCCGAGCTGCACCGAGAAGATCTCCATCAGCAGCATGCCGAGCGCGAAGGCCGGGAACGAGATGCCCGAGACGGCCAGCGTCATGCCCAGGCGGTCCGGCCAGCGGTTGCGCCAGACGGCCGAGCTGATGCCGATGGCCATGCCGAAGACCACGGCCCAGACCATGGACGTCAGCGTCAGGTACAGCGTGGGCAGGAAGCGCTCGCCGATCTCGTCGGCCACCGGACGCTTGGTGCGCAGCGACGTGCCGAACTCCCCGCGCAGCGCGTTCGTGAAAAAGCGCACGAACTGCTCGTGCATCGGCTTGTCGAGCCCCAGGTCCTTGCGCACCAGCTCGACGGTCGCCTGATCGGCTTCCGGGCCCGCGGCCAGCCGCGCCGGATCGCCGGGCAGCAGGTGGACGAACAGAAACACCAACACTGCCACGATCAGCATTGTCGGTATGACGCCCAGAAATCGTTTGAGGAAGTAATTCAGCATCCTGACACCAGAAAACCAGAAATTGAGACCGAAGGCCGCCCGCCCTTTCACCCCGCCTACACGGGCAGGCGGCTTACGGCTTACCGCTTTATGAACAGCTTGTTATGCGTACTGCGTACCGCGACTGCTACCACTTCGTTTCAAGGCCACTGCCTTTGCTGCGCCCCTCCCCCGCCAGCGGGGGAAGGGTTGGGGGTGAGGGCCGGCGGCGCCAGCCGCGACAAGTCGCAAGCCGCACCGCCCGCCCGTCCCCCGGCCCCGCTTCCGCCAAGCGGCAGAGGGGAAAACCAACTGCTTACTGCTTGATGTCGATCTCGTCGAAGTTGAACGAGCCGTCGGGCATCACGTAGGCGCCGGTCAGGCGCTTGGCGCGGGCGTACAGGACCTTTTCGGTCACCAGGAAGGCCCACGGGGCGTCCTTCCAGATGCGTTCCTGGGCGTCCTTGTACAGGCGGGCCTTCTCGGCGCGGTCGGTGGTGCGCAGGGCGCCGGCGATGTCGGCGTCGACCTGGTCGTTCTTGTAGTACGCCGTGTTCAGAAGCTTCGGCGGCATCGATTCCGATGCCAGCAGCGGACGCAGCGCCCAGTCCGACTCACCGGTCGACGACGACCAGCCCACGTAGTACATGCGCACGCCGGCTTCCTCGGGCTTCTGCACCGATTCCACGCGCTCCACGCGCTGGCCGGCTTCCAGGGCCTGCACCTGGGCCTTGATGCCCACCTGCTGCAGTTGCTGCTGCACGAACTGGATGAGCTTCTGGGCCGTCGTGTGGTTGTAGGCCGACCACAGCGTGGTCTCGAAGCCGTTCGGGTAGCCGGCTTCCTTCAGCAGCTCGCGCGCCTTGGCCGGGTTGTACGGCCACGGGCCCAGCTTCTCGGCGTAGTCCACGCCGGGCGGCACCACGCCCTCGGCCGGCACGGCATGGCCGGCAAACGCCACCTTGACCAGCGCTTCCTTGTTGATCGCGTAGTTGATGGCCTGGCGCACCTTCGGGTCGTTGAACGGCTTGACCATCGTGTTCAGCGACAGGTAGCGCTGGATGATCGACGGCGCGTCCACCAGGTCCACCTTCGGGCTGGCCTTCAGCACGGCGGCCTGCTCGAACGGGATGCTGAACGCGAAGTCAGCCTCGCCGGTCTGCATCACGGCCGAGCGGGTGTTGTTGTCCACCACCGGCTTCCAGGTGATCGTGTCGATCTTCGGGTAGCCGGTCTTCCAGTAGCCGGCAAACTTCTTGCCCTTCAGGTAATCGGTCTGCTTCCACTCGACGAATTCGAAGGGGCCCGTGCCCACCGGGTGGAAGGCGATTTCCTTGCCGTACTTCTTGAGCGCCGTGGGGCTGATCATCACGGCCGACGGGTGGGCCAGCACGTTGATGAACGGCGAGAACTGTTCCTTGAGCGTGACGCGGGCGGTGTACGGGTCCACCACCTCGGTCTTGGCCACGCGGTTGAACAGCGTGTAGCGCTTGAGCTTGTTGGCCGGATCGGTCACGCGGTCCAGGTTGGCCTTGACGGCGGTGGCATCGAACGTGGTGCCGTCGTGGAACTTGATGTTCTTCTTGAGCTTGAACGTGTAGACCAGGCCGTCCTTGCTGACGTCGTAGCTCTCGGCCAGCACGTTCACCAGCTTCATGTCCTTGTCGAAGCCGAACAGGCCCTGGTAGAACGACTTGGTGGCGGCCTGCGACAGCGTGTCGTTGGCGTCATACGGGTCCAGCGTGGTGAACGTGGAATACACGGCCATCACCGCATCCTTGGCGGCAAACGCCGGCGCGGCGGCCAGCAGGCCCATGGCGCCAACCGTGGCGGCACCGGCCATCAGCCGGAACGTGTTCTTGGACATCTCTTCTCCTCTTTCGGGATAGCGAAAACGCAAAAGCAACTACGGGACTACAGGACTTTGGGACTACGGGTTCCGGGCCGGTCAGTACGCGCCGCCCACCGCGTGGCGGGCCACGAAGTGGCCTTGCGCGCCGCTGCCGGCAACAGCCACCAGCGGCTGCACCACCGGCTCGTCGCCGACCGCGCGGATCGGGCTCGGAATTTCGTCGTTCAGCGGCTCGCGCTTCAGATGGCGGCGGGCCGGGTCGGCAATCGGCACCGCCGACATCAGCTTCTTCGTGTACGGGTGCTGCGGGTTCTCGAAAATGGCGCGGCGCGGGCCGATCTCGACGATCTGGCCCAGGTACATCACCGCCACGCGGTGGCTCACGCGCTCCACCACGGCCATATCGTGCGAGATGAACAGGAAGGCCACGCCCAGCTCGCGCTGCAGGTCCAGCATCAGGTTGACGATCTGGGCCTGGATCGACACGTCCAGCGCGGACACCGACTCGTCGGCCACCACCACCTTCGGGTTCAGCGCCAGCGCCCGCGCAATGCAGATGCGCTGCCGCTGGCCGCCCGAGAACTCGTGCGGGTAGCGCGACGCATGCGCGGCCGTCAAACCCACCTTCTCCAGCAGCCACGCCACGCGGGCCTCGGCTTCCTTGCCGCTGGCCACCTTGTGCACCAGCAGCGGCTCCATGATCGAATAGCCCACCGGCACGCGCGGGTCCAGCGACGCAAACGGGTCCTGGAAGATGAACTGGATATTCCGGCGCAGCGCCTGCAGCGCCGGGCCCTGCATCTTGCTGATGTTCTGGCCGGCGAACTCGATGGTGCCGCTCTGCGCGTCCACCAGCCGCAGCAGCGAGCGGCCCGTGGTGGACTTGCCGCAGCCCGATTCGCCCACCAGCGCCAGCGTCTCGCCCGGGTACAGGTCGAAGCTGACCTGCTCCACGGCGTGCACGCGGCGCGTGACCTTGCCGAACAGCCCGCCCGGCACATCGAAGCGCGTCACCAGGTCGCGCACGCGCAGGATCGGCGCGGCGCCGGC
Organism: Cupriavidus pauculus; assembly: GCF_003854935.1. Classification (NCBI taxonomy): domain Bacteria; kingdom Pseudomonadati; phylum Pseudomonadota; class Betaproteobacteria; order Burkholderiales; family Burkholderiaceae; genus Cupriavidus; species Cupriavidus pauculus. The sequence goes on along the minus strand of NZ_CP033969.1, from coordinate 2,468,013 downwards.
CGGCACGGTGTCCTGAGGCAGTTCCGCCACGGCGGCCGCGCCGTCGGTCATCTGCACCAGCGGGAAGCGCGCGGGCAGGTCCGTGCCCGCCATGGCGCCCAGCTTGGGCACCGCCGACAGCAGCGCGCGCGTATACGGGTGCGCCGGGGCGTGGAACACGTCGTCCGACGTGCCCTCTTCCACCTTCTCGCCGCGGTACATCACCAGCACGCGGTCGGCCACCTCGGCCACCACGCCCATGTCGTGCGTGATGAAGACCACGCCCATGTCCATCTCGGCCTGCAGATTGCGGATGAGCTGCAGGATTTCGGCCTGGATCGTCACGTCCAGCGCCGTGGTCGGCTCGTCGGCAATCAGCAGCGCCGGCTTGCACGACAGCGCCATGGCGATCATCACGCGCTGGCGCATGCCGCCCGAGAGCTGGTGCGGATAGCGGTCCAGCACGCGGCGCGCCTCGGGAATGCGAACCAGTTCCAGCATGCGCAGCGCCTCGGCGCGCGCGGCCGCGTTGCTCTTGCCCTGGTGCAGGCGGATCGACTCGGCAATCTGCTCGCCTACCGGGAACACCGGGTTCAGCGACGTCATCGGCTCCTGGAAGATCATCGCCACGTCGGCGCCGCGCACGGTACGCAACGTGGACTCGGGCGCCCGGGCCAGGTCCAGCACCTCGCCGGCCCGCCGGCGCAGCAGCATGCTGCCCTGGGCGATCTTGCCGCCGCCGTGCTCGACCAGCCGCATCAGCGCCAGCGACGTCACGGACTTGCCCGATCCCGATTCACCCACCACGGCCAGCGTCTCGCCCCGGTCGACGTGGAACGACAGATTGCGCACGGCCTCCACGGTCCGCTCGGACGTGGCAAAGCGCACGGTCAGGTTGTCGACGGCCACCACGCGCTCGGGCGGCAGCACAATGCCTTGCTTGGAAACAGTATTCGCCATATCAGCCGTAGATCCAGACGTTGACCGGCTCGCCCACGCGGGCCACGCCGCGGTACATGCCTTCGGTGTTGAACGGCAGCGTCACGTTGCCGGCGCGGTCCACCGCGATCAGGCCGCCGCGCCCGTGGATGGCCGGCAGCTTTTCCATGACCACGCGCCGCGCCGATTCCTCCAGCGACAGCCCGGCGTAGCGCATCTGCGCCGAGACGTCGAACGCCGCGGCGGTGCGGATGAACATCTCGCCGGTGCCCGTGGCGGACACGGCCGCCATGTCGTCGGCGTAGCAGCCGGCGCCCAGCAGCGGCGTATCGCCCACCCGGCCCACCTGCTTGTTCGTGACGCCGCCCGTGGACGTGGCCGCGGCCAGGTTGCCCTGCGCATCGCAGGCCACCGCGCCCACCGTGCCGAACTTCTTGTCGGCGTCCAGCGGATCAGCCTGGGCCGCCCTGGCCGCCAGCGCGGCGGCGTCGTGGTCCAGCAGCGCCATGCCGGCCGTGCCGCGCGCGCGCTGCCACTGGTCGTAGCGGGCCTGTGTGAAGAAGTATTCCGGTGCCACCAGTTCCAGGCCTTGCGCTTCGGCAAATGCCTCGGCACCTTCGCCCGCGAACAACACGTGTTCGCTCCGCTCCAGCACGGCGCGCGCGGCCAGCACCGGGTTGCGCAGCCGCTTGACGCAGGCCACGGCGCCGGCGGCCAGCGTGCGGCCGTCCATGACCGAGGCGTCCAGTTCGTAGGTGCCGGCGTGCGTCAGCACGGCGCCACGGCCGGCGTTGAACAGCGGGCACTCTTCGAGCAGGCGCACCGCTTCGGTGACGGCATCGAGGGCGCTGCCGCCGTCGGCCAGCACGCGCTGGCCGCCCAGCAGCACCTGTTCCAGCGCGGCGGTGTAGTCGCGTTCGCGCTGGGCGTCCATGGCCGCACGGGTAATCGTGCCGGCGCCGCCGTGGATGGCGATAACAGCTTGAGGCATAGGTCCTTCTACTTCCCTTCTTTGCTTCAGTCGGAGGATTTCGGTGCGGCGCGGTCGTCGCGCGCACCGGGCGCGCCATACAGCCACGGCAGCAGGAATTCGGTCATTTCGGCGGCGGCCTTGACGGCCCGCACCGAGCGGTACGACACGGCCCCGCACAGCGCCTCGATCAGCGCCAGCACGGTGGCCTCGGAATTGGCCGACAGCCGGTTGCCAGCGTTGGCGTAGAGCGCGATGTCGGCCAGCGGCGCCAGCGGCGACGTGGGGCCGTCGGTCAGCGCCAGCAGCCGGCCGCCGTGCATCTTCACGCGCTGGGCCAGCTTGATCGAGTCGGTGACGTAGCGCGGAAACGCGATGCAGACCACCAGGTCGCGCGGCGTGAGCTTGAACAGTTGCCGCGCCGCGTGCGACGCGCCGCCCACCGTCGATACCGACGTCACCATGCGGCAGTGCATCTCCAGCCCGTGCTGCATCAGCCCGGCCAGGTAGCCGCTGGCGCCAAAGCCCATCACGTAGACGCGCTCGGCCTGCAGGATCGCGTCGACGGCGCGCTCGATGGACTCGGGGTCCAGGTTGCGCCGCGTCGATTCGAGGTTGCGGGCGCCGTCTTCCAGCGAGGCTGCGAACACGTCGGCCACGGTTGACGGCCGCGCCAGTTCGTCGCGCAGGCGCTCCACCGGCGCCAGCGTAGCCTCGAAGCCGCGCACCAGCTCGGCCCGGAACTGCGGATAGCCGTCGAAGCCCAGCGCCTTGGCAAAGCGGTTGGCGGTGGCCACGGACACCTCCACGGCCGCCGCGAACTCGTCGATCCGCATCGTGGCCGCGCGAAACAGGTTGTCCAGCACATAGTTCGCCATGCGCTGGTGCGCGGGCGTCAGTGTGGGCAGCGCGCGGGCGATGCGTTCGGAAATCGTCTGGCCGTTGGACATGGCAGGAGCGTGGCGGTGGGAAATGGGCAGGCGGCGCACCATTTCGGCGCCGATTGCGGGTCACGCGGGCAATCGGCAATGAAAAGGCACTTTCGCAGTGCAGCAACCAATGTAAATAAATTTACACGCAAATGCTGTGCCCGCGCGACCGAAAGTGACGGTCTAGGGGAAATCCCTCAATACATGGGGGCGGACATGCAAGCTCGCTGAAAGCCGCCGCGCGCGGCACGGGCCGGGCGGCCCGCCACGGCGCTACAATGCCGGCCTGCCGAAACCACGGTGAGTCTTGTGATACGAATCGACCAGCTTGTCCTCCAGCGCGGCACCAAGGTGCTGTTCGACCACACCAGCGTGACGCTCAACCCGGGCGAGCGCGTGGGCCTTGTCGGCGCCAACGGGAGCGGCAAGTCCACGCTGTTTTCCATGCTGCGCGGCGAACTGCATGCCGATGGCGGCGATGTGATCGTTCCTGCCCAGTGGCGCATCGCGCACGTGGCGCAGGAAACCCCGGCCGTGGACCGCACGGCCGTGGACTATGTCGTCGACGGCGACACGCGGCTGCGCGCCATCGAATCGCGCATTGCCGGCGCGCAGGCCAGCGGCGACGGATCGGCCGAGGCCGAGGCGCACGCCGCCTACGCCGATGCCGACGGCTACACGGCCGCCGCCCGCGCCGAGGCGCTGCTGCTGGGGCTGGGCTTCACGCTGCCGCAGGTGTCGCAGCCGGTGGCGTCGTTCTCGGGCGGCTGGCGCATGCGGCTGAACCTGGCCCAGGCGCTGATGTGCCCGTCCGACCTGCTGCTGCTCGACGAACCGACCAACCACCTGGACCTCGACGCCATCGTCTGGCTGGAAGACTGGCTGGCGCGCTACCCGGGCACGCTGGTCATGATCTCGCACGACCGCGAGTTCCTGGACGCGATCTGCACGGTCACGGTCCACATCGAGAATCAGCAGCTCAAGCGCTACGGCGGCAACTACACCCAGTTCGAGACCATGCGGCTGCAGCAGATGGCCCAGCAGCAGGCCGCCTACACGCGCCAGCAGAAGGAAATCGCGCATCTGGAATCGTTCATCACGCGCTTCAAGGCCAAGGCCACCAAGGCGCGGCAGGCGCAAAGCCGGGTCAAGGCGCTGGAAAAGATGGAGCGGCTGGCGCCCGTGCACGTGGCGGCCGGCTTCGCGTTCGAATTCCGCGAGCCCGATTCGGCGCCCAATCCGATGATGGTGCTGGACAACGTGGACTGCGGCTACGCCGAGGCCGACCCGCCCGTCACCATCCTGCACCGGCTCATGCTGTCGATCCAGAACGGCCAGCGCATCGGCCTGCTGGGCGCCAACGGCCAGGGCAAGTCGACGCTGGTCAAGACGCTGGCCGGCACGCAGCCGCCGCTGAACGGCACGCTGCGGCTGGGCAAGGGGCTGGTCATCGGCTACTTTGCGCAGCACCAGCTCGAAACGCTGCGCGACCACGATTCGCCGCTGCAGCACCTGGCGCGGCTGGCCCCGGACGTGCGCGAGCAGGAACTGCGCGACTTCCTGGGCAGCTTCAACTTCCGGGGCGACATGGCCACGTCGCCCATCGAACCGTTCTCGGGCGGCGAAAAGGCCCGGCTGGCGCTGTCGCTGATCGTCTGGCAGAAGCCGAACCTGCTGCTGCTGGACGAGCCGACCAACCACCTGGACCTGGACACCCGCGAGGCGCTGACCATGGCGCTGGCCCAGTTCGAAGGCACGCTGATCCTGGTCTCGCACGACCGCCACCTGCTGCGCGCCACGTCGGACCAGTTCATGCTGGTGGCCGACGGCACGATCCAGCCGTTCGACGGCGACCTGGACGACTACCGCGACTGGCTGCTGCAGCAGGCCGCCGCCAAGCGCAACGCCGCCGTGGCCAGCCACGCGGCCGACGCCGGCGCGCCCGCCGTCAACCGCCGCGACCAGCGCCGCGCCGAAGCCGACGAACGCCAGCGGCTGTCCGCGCTGCGCAAGCCGCTGACCAAGGAACTGGAAAAGGTGGAAAAGCGCATGTCGACGCTGCAGGCCGACAAGACCGCCATCGACGCCTTCATGGCCGAATCCTCAAGCTACGAGGACGCCAACAAGGCCAGGCTGATGGAAATGCTCAAGCGCCAGGCCGACGTCACCGGCGAACTGGACCAACTGGAGGAACGCTGGCTGGCACTGCAGGAACAGATCGACCAGATTGCTTGATGGGTGCTTGAGATTGCTTGAGGGCGGCGGGGGGGTGTTGCTCCCCTCTCCCGCCGTGCGGGAGAGGGGTTGGGGGAGAGGGCGTTGAGGTTCAAATTGCGACTTGTCGCCGGTGGAACCGCCTGCCCTCACCCCCAGCTCCCTACCGAAAATTCTTTTCCCGCCGGATCAGGCCCACTGCCAGCGTCAGCGTCAGGATGACCAGCCAGATCAGCGACCAGGCCGGGATCGACAGGCCGAACAGCGGCGGCAGCGGCGCGGTGCAGAGGCCGTCGGAATAGAACAACTGCGGCAGCAGCTTGGCCGTGGGCAGCGCGTTGACCCAGTTCTCCAGCGGGTCGATGCCGCACGACGACTTCGGGTTCAGCAGCAGCGACACGTGGTAGCCGGCCACCGCAATCCCGGCCACGCCCGACAGCATGCCCAGCCCCTGCCACAGCGTGCGCGTGTTCTGCGCGATGGCCGCCAGCAGCGAGAACACGCCGATGCCGACGAACGCGAACCGCTGCATGATGCAGAGCGGACACGGCTGGTAGCCTTCCACGAACTGCATGTACAGCGCGGCGCCCAGCAGGGCGAACGAGACGATGGCGATCAGCAGGAAATAGGGTCGGGAATTGGCTTGCATGGGAACGGATGCGTCGAATGCCAGGAACGGCGTCGACGCGAATTATTACCGATTTTGATGACCCACAGCCGGCCCGCCGCGTAATTGGGCGGCCGGGCCGCTGTGGTCGATTGACGCACCCGGTCAGTCCAGTTGCCGCACGCGGTCGATGGCTTGCTCCAGGCGGTCCACGGCAATCACTTCCAGCCCGTCGATGGCCTGCTTGGGTGCGTTGGCCTTCGGAATCACGGCCGTCGTGAAACCGAGCTTGGCCGCCTCGCGCAGCCGCTCCTGCCCGCGCGGGCTGGGCCGGATCTCGCCGGCCAGCCCCACCTCGCCGAACACCACCAGCCCGCGCGGCAGCGGCTTGTTGCGCATCGACGAATGGATCGACAGCAGCACGGCCAGGTCGGCCGCCGGTTCGCTGATCTTGACCCCGCCCACCGCGTTCAGAAACACGTCCTGGTCGAAGCACGCGATGCCCGCGTGCCGGTGCAGCACCGCCAGCAGCATCGCCAGCCGGTTCTGCTCCAGCCCCACGGCCAGCCGGCGCGGGTTCGGCACGTTGGCCGTATCCACCAGCGCCTGCACCTCCACCAGCAGCGGCCGCGTGCCCTCCTGCGTCACCAGCACGCACGAGCCGGCCACCTGCTCGGCATGCTGCGACAGAAACAACGCCGACGGATTGCTGATGCCGCGCAGCCCGCGCTCGGTCATCGCAAAAACGCCAAGCTCGTTGACCGCGCCAAAGCGGTTCTTGAACGCACGGATCAGCCGGTGCGACGAATGGGTGTCGCCCTCGAAGTACAGCACCGTATCGACGATATGTTCGAGCACGCGCGGCCCGGCCAGGCTGCCTTCCTTGGTCACGTGGCCGACGAGGATGATGGTCGTGCCGCTGCTCTTGGCAATGCGCGTCAGTTGCGCCGCGCATTCGCGCACCTGGGCCACCGAGCCCGGCGCCGACGTCAGCGCGTCCGAGTACAGCGTCTGGATCGAGTCGATCACGGCCACCTCGGGCTTGTCGGCCTCCAGCGCGGCCTGGATCTTCTCCAGCTGGATCTCGGCCAGCAGGCCCAGCGAGGCCGCCTCCACGCCCAGCCGGTGGGCGCGCAACGCGATCTGGGCGCCCGATTCCTCGCCGCTCACGTACAGCACGCGCCGGCTGGCCGACAGGTTGGCCAGCGTCTGCAACAGCAGCGTGGACTTGCCGATGCCGGGGTCGCCGCCAATCAGCACCACCCCGCCGGACACCAGCCCGCCGCCCAGCACGCGATCGAACTCGTCGATGCCGGTGGTGAAGCGCGGCACGTCGGCCGCTTCGATATCGCTCAGCTTGCGGACCACGGCCGACGCCGCCAGCGGCTGGAAGCGCCGCGCGGCCGACGAGCCCGAGTCGGCCACGGTTTCGACAAGTGTGTTCCAGGCGTTGCATTGCGGGCACTGGCCCGCCCAGCGCGGCGCGGTGCCGCCGCATTCGGTACAGGTGTAGACGGTCTTGGTCTTGGCCATCGGCGAGAAAGTGGAGGTCGGGGTCGGACGGCGGCCGGGCTCAGGCGCCGTGGACGGCGGCGCTGTCGGCGGTGGTCAGCGTGGCAACGGTCGTCGGCACGCGCGGCGCCAGCGCGCACATCAGCTCGTAGCCCACCGTGCCGCTGGCCGCGGCCACGTCGTCGATCGGCAACCCATGGCCCCAGAGCGTGACCGGCGTGCCGACGCGGGCCTTCGGGCACGGGGTCAGGTCCACGCAGAGCATGTCCATCGACACGCGGCCCACCAGTTCGGTACGCACGCCGTCCACCAGCACCGGCGCGCGCCGCTCGCCCCAGCCCGCCGCGTGGCGCGGGTAGCCGTCGGCATAGCCGCAGGCCACCACGCCAATCCGCATCGGGCGGTCAGCCGTGTACATCGACCCGTAGCCGACCGTATCGCCGGGCTGCAGGTCCTGCACGCCGATCAGTTCGCTATGCAGCGACATGGCCGGCTGGAGGCCGGTCTCGGCGATGTCGGCCGACAGCCCGGTGGGCGAGCCGCCGTACAGGATCACGCCCGGCCGCACCCAGTTGCGGTGCGCGGACGGGTGCCAGAGCACGGCCGCCGAGTTCGACAGGCTGGCCTCGCCCGGCAGGTTGGCCGTGGCGGTCTCGAATGCCTGGATCTGGTGCGCGATGCCGCGCGGGCTGTCGGCATCGGAAAAATGCGTCATGTGGACGATGCTCCCCACGCACGACAGCGTGCGCGCCCGCTCCCAGGCCGCCCGGTACTGCGCCGGGCGGAAGCCCAGCCGGTTCATCCCGGTATTGAGCTTGAGCTGGATCGGCAGCGGACCCTTGGGCCGGGCCAGCTCCAGCATGCGGAGTTGTTCCTCGCAATGAATGGCCGTGGTGAGGCGATATTGTTCGATCAGGGGAACATCCTGCGGCTGGAAGAATCCCTCCAGGAGCAGTATCGGCCCCTGCCAGCCCAGTTCGCGCAGCAGCACGGCCTCGTCAAGGTCCAGCAGCCCGAAGCCGTCGGTGGCTTTCAGGCCGGCAAACGCCCGGCGGATGCCGTGGCCGTAGGCGTTGGCCTTGACCACGGCCCAGACGCGGGCGTCCGGCGCGTGGCGGCGGACCACCTCAAGGTTGTTGGCCAGCGCGGGCTGGTGGATGACGGCGTGAATGGGTCTTGGCATGGGAATGACAACTTGGGTGGACTGCCGCACGCTGGTGCGCGGTCCGGGTTCGGGTAGACCCGGTCGGCAGCCCGCTGGATTCGGGCGTTGAGGTGGCACACACTGTGCATCGGAAGGCATCTGGCATGGCTGGCCGGTGCGGACGCTGGGGCCCACCTCGCGCAGGCGGTATTTGACCACATTCACGAGCCGGGTCCGGGAATCCATCCGGGCATGTACTGTCCAATGCGCGTCCGCCGGTGTGCTGAAATGTCGCGGATTCGTGATATAAAGCCGGACGCTCCGGCCATGTTTTAAAAGAGAAGCAATATGTCAATGACGGTAAGGCAAGCCGCAAGGCGCGCGAAGGTAGCGTCGCCGCCCCACTTTGACAAGGCAGGCGCGACAGGTTCCCTGCAAGCCACCGCGCTGCCCGCCGGTGCACTTTTGCCCGTCCAAACGGATGCCCGCGATGGAGACAAAGTCCAAGGTATGAAGAAGGGTTTCTACACGATCATGGCCGCGCAGTTTTTCTCGTCGCTGGCCGACAATGCCCTGCTCATCGCGGCCATTGCCCTTCTGACCGAGTTGCATTCCCCGCAGTGGATGACGCCGCTGCTCAAGCTGTTCTTCGTGCTGTCCTACGTGGTGCTGGCCGCCTTCGTGGGCGCCTTTGCCGACTCGATGCCCAAGGGCAAGGTGATGCTGATCACCAACGCGATCAAGATCGTCGGCTGCGCCATCATGATGTTCGGGCTGCACCCGCTGCTGGCCTACGGCGTGGTCGGGTTCGGCGCGGCGGCCTATTCGCCGGCCAAGTACGGCATCCTGACCGAGCTGCTGCCACCCGAAAAGCTGGTCATGGCCAACGGCTGGATCGAGGGCCTGACGGTCGGGTCGATCATCCTGGGCACCGTGGTGGGCGGCGCGCTGATATCGGTGCACCTGTCGACCATCCTGCTGCGGCTGGACCTGCCCTACGTCGACACCGGCATCAACACCCCGGCCGAGGCGGCCATGGTGGTGATCATGCTGTTCTACTTCGTCGCCGCCGTCTTCAACCTGTTCATCCCGGACACGGGCGCGCGCTATCCCCAGCAGGAAAAGAACCCGGTCAAGCTGATTGCCGAATTCGGCGACTGCTTCATCGCGCTGTGGCGCGACAAGCTCGGCCAGATCTCGCTGGCCGTGACCACGCTGTTCTGGGGCGTGGGCGCCACGCTGCAGTTCATCGTGCTCAAGTGGGCCGAGAAGTCGCTGGGGCTGAACCTGTCGCAGGGCGCGCTGCTCCAGGCCGTGGTGGCCGTGGGCGTGGCCGTGGGCGCCATCATGGCCGCCGCGCGCATCCCGCTGCGCCGCTCGCTGTCGGTGCTGCCGTTCGGCGTGGCCATGGGCGCCACCGTGGTGCTGATGGCGTTCTACACCAAGGACACCATGCCGGACGTGACGCTGGACGTGTTCGGCATGGCCATGCCGCTGTACATGGCCATCGCGTACGTGTTCCTGATGATCGTGGGCGCCATGTCGGGCTACTTCGTGGTGCCGATGAACGCGCTGCTGCAGCACCGGGGCCACGTGCTGCTGTCGGCCGGCCACTCCATCGCGGTGCAGAATTTCAACGAGAACGTGTCGGTGCTGCTGATGCTGTGCCTGTACGCGCTGCTGATCAAGCTGAACGTGCCGATCGGCTTCGTGATCGTCGCGCTGGGCCTGTTCATCGTGGCGACGATGGCGCTGGTCATGCGGCTGCACAAGCACAATGTCCGGGTGTACAACTCGCTGGCGATGATCGGCGAGGACAAGCACCACTAGGCCCGCCAGCCCTCCTCTTACGGCGCGGCGGCCCGCTGCGCCGCCCTGGCCTCCCACCCGTCCGGCACCACGAACCCGCGCGACCGCTCGCGCCAGGTGCCGGGCGCGCCCTCCGCTTCCACCAGTTCGCAGACCATGACCGGCGCCTCGCGGCGCCAGGCGTGGACGGCATCCGAGAACCGCTCGGCCAGCCCGTCGCGCAGCGCCTCGGCCGATTCGGTGCCGGCGGCCGGCACGCGGGCGCCCGACAGCCAGTCGGTGCGCGACAGCCGGCACCACCGCACGTCCTGCCGCGCCGGCTCGGTTGCCCAGCCATGCCAGCTATCGAGCGTGCGCCACCACCCGTTCAGGTGATCGGGCGCGATGCCCAGCGCGTCCAGCCCGGCCGGCATGGCCCCATCGCGATAGAACAGCCAGCCCAGCAGGTAGACCTCGCTGCGGTCCACGGGCCGCCCGACCACGGCCTGCGCCTCGGCGGTGCGGCCCAGCGGCAACTGGCGCCGGACGATATGGTCGAGCTTGTCGCCCAGCCGGTCCACGAGGTTCGGGCCGACGAACGCACGGTCGCTGGCGTGGCCGCCGACGTGCAGGTAGAACTTGGCGGCCATCTCCCAGTGCACGGTCGCCTCGGCGGCCGGATCGCGCCAGAGCACGTCCAGTTCGCCCAGCGTCTGCACGCCGTGGCCGTTGGCGCGGCGGATCGGCACGTTGGCGGCCAGCAGGTCGACGCCCGGCGCGTGTTGCAGCGCGAAGTGGAGCAGCCGCTCGGCATGGCGGCCCAGGCGCAGGCTGCGGCTGCCGGTGGGGTCGGGATGCTGGCTCAGTTCGGCGATGGTCTCGGGTAGGCCCGCGGCATCGGCCTGCGCCAGCCACGTGCGCCAGGCGGCGCGGGCGCCGGCCGGCCACTGCGCCAGCCGGGCCGGCGCATCGCCATAGACGGCGGGAAGATGGGAAAGCAGCGCGGGCGACAGCGAGCACCACGCCAGGTCGCGCGTGCGCTGCGACGGCGCGCCGCACCAGAGTGGCAGCGGCGCGTCCACCCCGGACGGCGCGCAGCCGCCCGGCAGGTTCAGTTGCGCGAGATCAGGCTTCAGCTCCCGCACGGTCATGTACCTCGCGGGCCAGGCACAGGTCCTCCCAGGCGCGCGCCTTGTCGGTCAGCGTGCGCAACAGGTAGGCCGGATGGTAGGTCACCACGACGGGAATGCCTTCGTACTGGTGCACCGTGCCGCGCAGCTTGCCGATCGGCGTGGTCGCGCGCAGCAGCGACTGCGCGGCGAACCGGCCCAGCACGACAATTACCTTTGGCTGGATCAGCGCGATCTGGCGCCGCAGGTACGGCTCGCAGGCCGCCACCTCGTCCGGCTCCGGGTTGCGGTTGCCGGGCGGCCGGCACTTGAGCACGTTGGCGATGTAGACGTTCTGCCCGCGCGCCAGGCCCAGCGCGCCGAGCATGTTGTCGAGCAGCTTGCCGGCCTGGCCGACGAACGGCTCGCCCTGCAGGTCCTCGTTCTCGCCGGGCGCCTCGCCCACGAGCATCCAGTCGGCCTGTGTGTCGCCCACGCCGAACACGGTCTGCGTGCGCGATTCGCACAGCCCGCAGGCGGTGCAGCCGGCCACGCCGTCGGCCAGGTCCGGCCACGCCATGGCGGCGATGGCCGCCGCGCGGCCCGAAGGGTCCGGCAGGCGCGACACGGGCGCGGCGGCGCGCGGCGCAGGCGGCGGGGACGGCGGCGGGACGTCGAACGCCTCGACGGTCTCGGCCAGTTCCAGCGCGGCGTCGGCCGGGTCGATGACGGGGGCGGCGCGCGGGATGGCCGGCGCTTCGGTCAGAGCTTCGGCACGAACTTCCGCCGGCGCTTCCGCCACGACCGACTCCGCCGGCTCCACGGCCAGCGGCACGCCAGCCTCTTCGCCCACCTCATCGCCCGCCGGCTGGCGCGGCACCCACTCGGCGGGAATGCCCAGCACTTCCAGGAAGATCGCGCGGCGGTTCATGTGGCGGCTCCCGCGTCATCGGCCGTCCACACGCGGCGCAGCACCAGCGCGTCCTCACGCCCTAGCGCCGTGGCCGGGTAGTAGCCCTTGCGGCGGCCGATTTCGACAAACCCGGCCTCCAGGTACAGCGCCAGCGCGCCCAGGTTCGACGGCCGCACTTCCAGCAGCATGGTCCGCAACTGGTGCGCGTGCGACGTGGCCAGCGCAATGGCCAGCAGCAGCCGGCCGTAGCCCTGCCGCTGGTAGGTCGGGTCGATCGTGATATTGAGCAGGTGCATCTCGTCGACCACCGGCATCAGCATCGCGTAGCCGATCAGCGCCCGCGACGGGTCGCGCATCGTCAGGCCGAAATGGCCGGCCTTCAGAGAATTCTCAAAGTTGCCGCGCGTCCACGGATGGCTGTAGGCGCGCTGCTCGATCGCCGCGACTTCGGCCAGGTCCCGCGCGCTCATGTGGTCGAGCGCCCAGCCCGGCGCCAGCGCCGGCATCACCGGCACCAGCGGCCAGTCAGGCCGTTCGGCGGGCAGCAGCGCGGCGCTCATGCGGCACCTCCGGCCAGCGCGGCGGCCTTGGCCGCGGCAACGGCTTCGCGCTCGGCGATGGTCTGGGCAACCTTGTCGCGCACGTAGATCGGCATGGCGTCGGCGGCGTCGATGGTCTCGCCGCGCGCCAGCGCACGCAGGCCGATGGCGACCATCGCGCGGGCATCGGGCATGGCGTCCGGCACGGTGCGGGCCGCGCCGGCGGCCACGGCCAGCCGCTCGCCGAAGACCGTGGCGGCGTTGCCGGCCAGCCAGTAATCGCCGTCCGGGGCGGCCACCGCCTCGGGCGCGCCCACGTGCATGGCGCCGGCCATCGACCATTCCCCGGCGGCGGCGTCCCAGCGGAACGCAGCGGCGTAGGCTTCGTCCATGCGGGCGTCCAGCGCCACCAGCACGGCGGCGCCGGCGGGCAGCGGCGGCGTGCCGGTGCGTACACTTTCGGCACAAGCCATCAGGACGTTGACGGGGATGACGGGCAGGTCGGCGCCAAAGGCCAGGCCCTGGGCCACGCCGCAGGCGGTGCGCAGGCCCGTGAACGATCCGGGGCCGGCGCCGAAGGCGATGGCGGCGCAGTCAGCCAGGCGGATGCCGGCTTCGGCCAGCACCTCGCCCACGGCGGGCAGCACGCGCGACGACGACCGCGCGCCGGTGTGCTCATGACGGGAGAAACACTCGATGGCGCCGTCGGGGGCGGCGCGCCCGAGTGCGACGGAACACCACTCTGTGGAGGTTTCGACAGCAAGAATCCAGGACATGGCAGCGATTGTATCCGCTGCCGGGGCAAAGCAGTATTGGCGCCGGCACGCGGCGCGCACCGGGCCGCGCGGCCCGACCGAAGGCTTCCTCGATTTTTTTGCCGCCGAACGGACGGCGCGGGCGCTTATCATCGGCCCTTGTCATTGCCATCCCACCCGGAGACCCCATGAGCGACCTGCAGGCCCAATTCGACCAGGCCCAAATCGACGTCAAGACGCTGGCCGAGCGCCCCAACAACATGACGCTGCTGCGCCTGTACGCGCTCTACAAGCAGGGTGCCGAGGGCGACGCGCACGGCGACAAGCCCGGCATGACCGATTTCGTCGGCCGCTACAAGTTCGAGGCCTGGGAGGCGCTCAAGGGCACCAGCCAGGACGACGCCAAGCAGAAGTACGTGGAACTGGTGGCCGACCTGCTGGCCGGCCGCGCCAGCTGATCCGGCTCCCCTGCTCTCTGCTGCCGGCGCCCACTCCGGGCCCGGCGCGGCGGGCGCCGCCCACGCGGCGCTCAGCCCGCGGTCTTTCCTGCCGATAACCAGACTATCCGCAATGGTGTCGTACCCCAGGCAGACATGAAGACATTCCGAGTGCTGTTCACCGCCGGCGCGCTGGCGCTGCCCGCGGCGCTGACGGCCGCACCGCACGCCGCCCACCCCGCGCAGCCATCGGCCAGGACAGCCGCACCGGCGGCGCCGGCCTATGATCCGGTGCGCTACCGGTCGTGCACGGTCTACGCGGCCACGGCGCTGTCGGCGGCCGTGGACATGCGCACCCATGGCTATAGCGCCAAGCGGGCACTGTTCGAAGGCGGCAACCCGCCCTCCGCGCCGATGGTGGCGCTGACCGAATTCGCCGCGTCGGCCATCCAGGCCCGCCCGGCCGGCGGCCGCGACGCCGCCTCCACGCTCAGCGGCTTCCTGGCTGGCGTCTGCTACCAGCGCAACGAACTGCCGACGCTGCAGTAACGCCGCCCCAGGCGCCCTAGCCCGGCGGCGCCGGACGCGGCCGGATGCGCCACGCGGCCAGCATCGCCGTGGCGATCACCACCCCCACGGCCAGGAACGTCTCGTCGAACGCCCGGATCTGGGCCGCCTGCACCGCCTGCGCGGCCATCTGGCCGCTGGCGCCCAGCATCACGCCGTGCTCGGCCAGCCGCCATTCCAGCCCCACGCCGGCCAGGCTCACCCCAATCGCCCCGCCCAGCTGGCGCAGGAAGTTGATGCAACTCGATCCTTGCGCGATCAGCGAGAAATCGACGCCGCGCATCGATCCGAGCGTCAGCGACGGCAGGATGCAGCCAAGCCCGATCCGCCCGATCACGGCATACAGCACGATCAGCAGGTACGGCGTGGCCATCGAGCCGGTGGCCATCAGCAGGAACGACCCCGCCAGCAGCGCCAGCCCGAACGACACCTGCTTGTGCGGCAGGATGCGGCTGGTCAGCCGGCCAGCCACGGCGATGGTCACGGCCAGCGCGATGCCGGCCGGCATCAGCACCAGCCCGGCCGCCGACGGCGTATAGGCCAGCGCCGTCTGCATGTAGACCGGCAGCAGGTACGTGGAGCCGAACAGCCCGGCGCCGTAGATGAACGCGACGATGGCGCCGGCCGCGAACTGGCGGTAGCTGTAGAGCCGCATGTTCATGAGCGGATCGGGCGCGCGCAGTTGCCAGGCCACGAACACGGCCAGCATGACCACGCCGAACAGCGCCAGGCCGATGCCCTCGCCGGCGTTGGCACGCATCGCCACCAGCCCGTTGAGCAGGCTGACGGTAGCCACGCCCACCAGCGCCAGCCCGCGCCAGTCCAGCGGCTTGCGCTCGCCGATCATCGCCGAATCCACGGCCATGTAGCGGCGCGCCATCCACCAGCCGGCCAGCGTCAGCGGCACCACGACAAAGAAGATCGAACGCCAGCCGAACAGTTCGACCAGGAAGCCGCCCAGGCTGGGGCCGATGGCCGGCGCCAGCACCACGCCAAAGCCGAACAGCGACATCGCGCGGCCCTGCTCGCGCTCGTCGAACGCGCGCAGGATGAAGATGTTGGGCAGCGGCTGCATGATGCCGGCGGCGATGCCCTCGGCCACGCGCATGGCCAGCATCACGCCGAACGTGGGCGCGAACCCGCCGACCAGCCCGCCGGTGCCCAGCAGCAGCAGCGTGCCGATGAACGTGCGCCGCAGCCCGTAGCGGTTGAGCAGCCACGGCGTCAGCAGCATCGACATCGTCATGGCGATCATGAAGCTGGCCGCCACCCACTGGGCGCGCTCCTGGCCCAGCACGAAATGGCGGCTCAGGTCGGGAATGGCCACGTTGACGATGGTCGACGAGACGATCGACGACATCGCGCCCAGCATCAGCGTGAGCAGGATCAGCCAGCGCAGGCGGTCGCCGTAGCGGTCGCGCAGCGCGGCGCGCGTGGGGCCGCCGGCCCTGGGCTCGGGCTTGTCTCCTCCCGGATCGTCCCCGCTGCCGGTACTTGCCGGCGCAGTGGATTCGCGGCTCACCCGAGCCGCCCGGTCGACGCGATCTCGCGGATCTTGCGCACGGTATCGAGGTCCGCCTCGTGATAGGCGGACTTGACGATCTCCGCGTAGCGGTCGTCGCCGCTGGCGTCCACGTTGGGCATCGTGGTCTCGTAGACAAAACGCACCAGCAGCGCCCCGGCCGCCGGCGTCTCGATGGTCATCGTCAGCGTGCCCCCGGCATGCTCGGCCGTGGCGGCCGTTTCATAGCGCACGGCGCGGCGCGGCACGTAGACCACGCGGTCGCTGATATGGGCCTGGCCGAAATGGAGCACCCGTTCGAGCCAGCCATCGCCCCGCGCGACGATCTCGGCGCGGTCCAGCCCCAGCACGAACAGCTCGGGCGACTCCGCCCGCAACACCAGGCCCTGCCAGAGCTGGTCGGCCGTCAACGGCTCCAGCGTCGGGTTGCCTGGGTCATTGATTTCCACCAGGTGTTCGAAACGCAACTTTTTTCTCCCGTTCGTGATGGTCCGTATTATGGGGGTTCTGGAGAAACGGTGGTGTGTTGGGGGTGTTGAGCAAACCGTCGGCCGACCACGCCGCCACCCCCAAAAACAAAAAACCCCGCGACAACGCGCGGGGTTCTCGGCCAGGCAACTACCTCGGTCTCACACTTCCTCGTACAGCGGCAGCGTCAGGAATTCGGCGAAGTCTTCCGACGTCGACATCTGCTCGAAGATCTGCGCGGCGCGGTCGTAGGTGGCGCCGCCGCCGGCCACTTCCTTGACCTTGGCCAGTTCCTCGGGGATCAGCGCGCGGACCAGTTCGGCGGTGACCTTGCGGCCGTCCTCAAGCTTGCCCTTGGGCGAACGGATCCATTGCCAGACCTGCGAACGCGAGATCTCGGCCGTGGCGGCGTCTTCCATCAGGTTGTGGATCGGCACGCAGCCGTTGCCGGCCAGCCAGGCGCCCAGGTAGTGGATGCCGACGTTGATGTTCATGCGCAGGCCGTGCTCGGTGATCGGCGTTTCCGGCTGGAAGTTCAGCAGGTCGGCGCCCTTCACGTCCACGTCCGGACGCTGCTTGTCGAACTGGTTCGGCTTGTCGCCCAGCACCGCGACGAATTCCTTCATCGCCGGCTCGACCAGGCCCGGGTGGGCCACCCAGCCGCCGTCGTAGCCGTCGGTGGCATCGCGGCGCTTGTCGCTGATGATGCCTTCCATGGCCACGGCGTTCTTCTCCGGATCGTTCTTGATCGGGATCAGGGCGCTCATGCCGCCGATGGCCGGCGCGCCGCGCTTGTGGCACGTCTTCAGCAGCAGCAGCGCGTACGAGCGCATGAACGGCGCGGTCATCGTCACCTTGGCGCGGTCGGCCAGGCAGAAGTTCTTGTCGACCTTGAACTTCTTGATGCACGAGAAGATGTAGTCCCAGCGGCCGGCGTTCAGGCCCGCGCTGTGGTCGCGCAGTTCGTACAGGATTTCTTCCATCTCGAAGGCGGCCAGGATCGTCTCGATCAGCACCGTGGCCTTGATGGTGCCCTGCGGCAGGCCCACTTCGTTCTGGGCCATCACGAAGATGTCGTTCCAGAGGCGGGCTTCCAGATGGCTTTCCATCTTCGGCAGGTAGAAGAACGGGCCGTCGCCGCGCGCGATCTGTTCCTTGGCGTTGTGGAACAGGAACAGCGCGAAGTCGAAGATGCCGCCCGAGACGCGCTTGCCGTCGATGGTGACGTGCTTCTCGTCCAGGTGCCAGCCGCGCGGACGCACCTGCAGCGTGGCGATCTTGTCGTTGAGCTTGTAGTGCTTGCCGTTGCTGTCCAGCGTCAGCGTGCGGCGCACGGCGGCCTTCAGGTTGACCTGGCCCTGCATCTGGTTGTGCCAGTTCGGGGTGTTCGAGTCCTCGAAGTCCGTCATGTAGCTGTCAGCGCCCGAGTTGAAGGCGTTGATCACCATCTTGGCCTCGACCGGGCCCGTGATTTCCACGCGGCGGCATTCCAGCGCCTTGGGCACCGGGGCTACCTTCCAGTCGCCCTCGCGGATGCTGCGCGTTTCCGGCAGGAAGTCGGGGATCTCGCCGGCGTCCAGCCGCCTGGCGCGTTCCACGCGGGCGGCCAGCAGTTCCTGGCGGCGCGGCTCGAACGCGCGGTGCAGCTTGTCGACCAGGGCCAGGGCTTCCGGCGTGAGGATGTCTTCGTAGGCCGGCAGGATCTCGCCGGTAATCTTCATGCCCGCGGGCAGCGTGATAGCCATCAGTCTTCTCCTGTATGCGATGGTGTATTAAGGGGGGCCCGCCTGTCAGAGCGTCGCGCCAGAGGCGGCGACGAAGGCAAGCAGGTCGTTCATGTCGTGCCCGGTGCCGGTGGGCGCCACGTCCAGGCGCTCCGCCGGATGGCCGGCACGGTTGATCCAGTAGGTGGTGTAGCCAAACCACGTGGCGCCGCAGGCGTCCCAGCCGTTCGACGACACGAACAGCATCTCGGCCGCCGGCACGCCGAACGCCTTGGGCCCCAGCGCGTAGGCGGCCGGCGCGGTCTTGTACTGCCGCACCGCATCGACCGACAGCACATGGTCGAACAGCCCCTGCATGCCGGCGCTCTTGACCGCGATGTCGAGCATCTCGGGGTTGCCGTTGGACAGGATGCCCAGCGGCAGGTTGGCGCGGCGCAGCCGCTTGAGCGCCGCCAGGTTTTCCGGGAACGCCGACAGGCACGCGTATTCCTTGAGCAACTGGGCCTGCGCGGCGTCGTCGAGCCGCAGCGCCAGGCGCTCCGCCGCGTAGCGCAGCGCGTCGATCGTGATGTCCCAGAACGGCTTGTAGCGGGCGCCGTCCGGGGCGGCCAGCGAGCGCAGCCGGGTGTAGTCGATCTGGCGCTCGCGCCACAGCAGCGCCAGCGCCTCGCCCTTGCCCGGGAACAATTGCTCCGCCCGCGCCGTGACCGAATACACGTCGAACAGCGTGCCGTAGGCATCGAAAACGACCGCGCGGATTTTGTTCATCTGTCAAAACGCCAGGGACTGAATGGACCTGTACACGATTGAATGCATGGAATTCTAGTGACGCGCTGCAGTGCGGCAAAGAGGCACGCTGTCACTTGATCTTTTACTTTTGCACTACTAATCTTGGCCATCCTCCTCCGGACTTGTGTACAGTCGAGCGATCTTTCGTGGACCACTTCAAGCAACTTGAGACTTTTGTGTCGGTGGCGTCACGCGGCAGCCTGTCTGCCGCCGCAGCCGCCGAAGGCGTGGCGCCGGCGATCATCGGCCGCCGCATCGACGCCCTGGAAGAACGCCTGGGCGTGAAACTGCTGGTGCGCACCACGCGCAAGATCACGCTGACGTTCGAAGGCTCGGCCTTCCTGGAAGACTGCCAGCGCATCCTGAACGACCTCCACAACGCCGAGGCCAGCGTGTCGGCCGGCGGCGTCAAGGCCAGCGGCCACCTGCGCGTGACCGCCCCGGCCGGCTTTGGCCGCAAGCACGTGGCGCCGCTGGTGCCGCTGTTCATCGAATCCCATCCCGACGTCACGCTCACGCTCGATCTTTCGGACCGCGTGGTCGACCTCGTCAACGAGGGCTTCGACTGCGCGATCCGGCTGGGCGACCTGCCCGATTCGAGCCTGGTGTCGATCCGCCTGGCCGAGAACCGCCGCGTCGTGGTGGCCTCGCCCGAATACCTGGCCCGCGCCGGCACGCCGCAGTTGCCCGAGGACCTGTCGCGCCATAACTGCCTGGCCTTCGGCGCCAGCGCCAACGTGCAGCGCGGCTGGGTGTTCCAGCAGGACGGCCGCGCCGTCACGGTCAAGGTGGGCGGCACCATGGAATGCACCGACGGCGCCGTGCTGCACGCCTGGTGCCTGCAGGGCCATGGCCTGGCGTGGCGGTCCTGGTGGGAAGTCGGCCAGGAGATCGTCAGCGGCCGGCTCGTGACCGTGCTGGACGAGTTCCAGGCGCCGCCCATCGGCATCCACGCGGTCTTTCCCCAGCGCAAGCACCTGCCGCTGCGCGTGCGGCTGTTCATCGACCATCTCAAGAACACCTACGGCAACCCGGTCTACTGGCGCCGCGCCGAACAGGCGCCCAGCAGCGCGGTGGCCGAGGTCCATGCGGTCGTGGCCTAGCACGGCAGGCATCCTTTCCGATTGGTTGTCCATCGCACAATCTTGATATTTCGCAATGGCGCAGACTCCACACTGACTACAATCAAAAAGACAGGCGCCATGCTGGCCTGCCCCCGTCCCACTCGTGAAAGGAGGTCCGGTATGTTCAAGCACATCCTGTTGCCCACCGACGGTTCGGAGTTGTCCAAGAAGGCCATCGATGGCGGCCTGGAACTGGCCAAGGTCATCGGCGCGCGGGTCACCGCCTACGTCTGTCTGGAGGAATATCCGTACACGCCTTTCAGCGAGATCGTGGTCGAGGCGCCCCAGGCGTTCAAGGAACGCATCGAAAACCAGGCCCGGCTCTATCTGCAGGAAATCGAAACCGCGGCCGTCGCGCAGGGCCTGCCGTTCGATGCCGACATGACCACCTTTGCCGTGCCCTACCTCGGCATCATCGATGCGGCGGAGCGCCACGGCTGCGACGTCATCTTCATGGCGTCGCACGGCCGGCGCGGCCTGTCGGGCCTGCTGCTCGGCAGCGAGACGCAGAAGGTGCTGACCCATACCGATATCCCGGTCATCGTCTACCGCTGATCCCACCCTTCTTTCCGCAGGCGCCGGTCCGGCCGGCGCCTCTGGAAAAAACCGCGCCGCAGGTTGTGCGGCGCGGGGCCAAACTGACGGCGCGATGGTCGCGCGCCGTCCCCGAATCGTTGTGCCGTCGCCGGCGCGCTACGCCACCTTCTTGTCGAAGAACTGTTCGTCCTCGGTCGATCCCTTGAGCGCGGTCGTCGACGACTGGCCGCCCTCGATGGCCTGCGTCACGGCGTCGAAGTAGCCGGTGCCCACCTCGCGCTGGTGCTTGACCGCGGTGAAGCCCTTTTCGGCCGCGGCGAATTCCGCTTCCTGCAGCTCCACGAACGCCGACATCTGGTTGCGGGCGTAGCCGTACGCCAGGTTGAACATCGAATAGTTCAGCGAGTGGAAGCCGGCCAGCGTGATGAACTGGAACTTGTAGCCCATGGCGCCCAGCTCGCGCTGGAACCGGGCGATGGTGGCGTCGTCCAGGTTCTTCTTCCAGTTGAACGACGGCGAGCAGTTGTACGCCAGCAGCTTGCCGGGGAACCTGGCGTGCACGGCCTCGGCAAACTTCTTCGCGAATTCCAGGTCCGGCTTGCCGGTTTCGCACCAGACCAGGTCAGCCACTTCGGCATAGGCCAGCGCGCGGGCGATGGATTGCGCGATGCCGGGGCGGGTCCGGAAGAAGCCCTCCACGGTGCGTTCGCCGGTCAGGAAGGGCTGGTCGCGCTCGTCGACGTCGGACGTCAGCAGGTCGGCCGCCTCGGCGTCGGTCCGGGCGATTACCAGCGTCGGGGTGCCCGACACATCGGCAGCCAGCCGCGCGGCGGTCAGCTTGGCCACCGCTTCGCGGGTGGGCACCAGCACCTTGCCGCCCATGTGGCCGCACTTCTTGACCGACGCCAGCTGGTCCTCGAAGTGCACGCCGGCCGCGCCGGCCTCGATCATCGACTTCATCAGCTCGAACGCGTTCAGCACGCCGCCAAAGCCGGCCTCGGCATCGGCCACGATCGGCGCGAAGAAGTCGGTATCGCCCTTGCCTTCGCTCCACTGGATCTGGTCGGCGCGCTGGAACGTGTTGTTGATGCGCTTGACGACCATCGGCACCGAATTGGCCGGGTACAGCGACTGGTCGGGATACATCTCGCCGGCCAGGTTGGCGTCGCCCGCCACCTGCCAGCCCGACAGGTAGATGGCCTTCAGCCCGGCCTTGACCTGCTGCAGCGCCTGGTTGCCGGTCAGCGCGCCCAGCGTGTTGACGAACGGCTCGGTGTTCAGCAGATGCCAGAGCTTCTCGGCGCCGCGGCGGGCCAGCGTGTGCTCGATCTGGACGGAACCGCGCAGGCGTACCACGTCCTCGGCACTGAAGTGGCGCTGCACGCCCTTCCAGCGCGGGTTGGTCTCCCAGTCCTGCTTCAGGGCATCGATCTGTTGTTGGCGGGTCGTCATGTTCACTCTCCTGCGTCTCAAGACATGTGTCTTATATAAGAGTGTAGAGAGCCTTCCCGCGATGCAACAAGCGATGTGCGGCGTGCACAACCAACTATTTATTCATCGTAAATCAACGAGTTACCGTCGACTTTTCACGATGCGGCACGGAATTTTTCACAGTGAGAAATGGGACCCCCACCCCGCGCGGGCGGATTTTTGCGCATCAAAACATCGTTCCGCATGATGAAATCTGTGCGGCTTTGACGTTTGCGCGCTCACATCTGCTTGAACAGGTGCGCGTACTGCCTTGCCACGGGCAGCGATTCGGGCCGGTCGCGCAGTTTCAGCGATAGCCGGCCCAGCGACTGGTTCACCGCGCTGGCCACGCAGTCGATGTTCACGACGGTGCCACGGTGGATCTGCCAGAAACGGTCGGGGTCGAGCTGCTGGGTCAGTTCGCGCAGGCTGGTACGGATCAGCGCCTCGCCGCCGGTGGACACCACGTTCACGTACTTGTCGGTGGCTTCCAGGTAAACCACCTCGTCCACGGGGATGATGCGCACCTCCTGCCCCACCAGCGCCTTGATGAAGCGCAGGTACTGGCCGCGCGCGGCGGCCTGGGGCTTGTCCAGCGACTCCAGCCGCGCCAGCAACTGCGCCAGCCGGTCCGTGTCGACCATGGTGCCGATATCGGTCGCCGCGGCGTAGTCCTGCGCGTCGTCGTCGATGTCCTCGGCCGCCTTGGCGCTCAGGCGCGCGCGCAGCCGCTCCACGGTGGCTTCCAGCCGCTCGTGCTGCACGGGCTTGAGCACGTAGTCGACGGCGGCGCGCTCGAACGCCTCCAGCGCGAACTGGTCGTAGGCGGTGACAAAGACCACCAGCGGCGGCCGGTCGAATTCGATCAGCTCGCGCGCCACGTCCATGCCGCTCATGCCGGGCATGCGGATATCTAGGAACGCCACGTCGGGCTGGTGTTCGCGCGCCGCGTCCAGCGCGGCCATGCCGTCGTGCACGACGGCGGCGATCGTGGCCTCGGGCCACAGCGTCTTCAGTTCGGATTCCAGCACGCGCGCAAGCAGCGCCTCGTCGTCGGCGATCAACAGGGTGGGAGACATGGGGGCGTCAGGTGCGGGAAACCGCCGGGGTCACGGGGGCATGGGGCGCGGGCCGCGCTTCGGGCGCGGGGCGCATCGGGGCGATGGTAGGCTCGGTGCTGCGCGTGAGCGGCAGCGTCAGCCGCACCACCACGCCGCGCGGCGCGTTTTCCTCCATCTGCATCGTGGCGGCGGCGCCAAAGATTCGCGCCAGCCGCTCGCGCACGTGGGTCAGGCCCAGGCCGGACCCGCTCTTGCCGCTCTGGCAGAAGCCCACGCCGGTGTCCGCGATGAGCACCTGCAGGCTGCCGCCCTCGCCTTCGCGGGCCGACAGCACGATCTTGCCGCCGCGCATGCAGGGCTCGATGCCATGCGTCACGGCGTTCTCGACCAGCGGCTGGATCAGCATCGGCGGGATCTCGGCATCGGCCAGCGCTGGCGGCAGGTCGATCTCGTAGTCCAGCCGCGCGCCAAAGCGCATGCCCTGGATTTCCAGGTAGCTGCGCAGCAGTTCGAATTCCTGCGCCAGCGTGCAGTGCTCGGCGCGGGTGTGCGACAGCGACATCCGCAGGAAGCCGATCAGCCGCTGCAGCAACTGGCGCGCGGCGCGCGGGTCGGTGGCGATCAGGCCGTCCAGGTTGGCCAGCGAGTTGAACAGGAAGTGGGGCTCGATCTGCGCCTGCAGCGCCATCAATTGGGCGCGCACAAGCTGCTTTTCAGCTTCCTCGCGCTGCAGCGCGTCCAGCGCGGCCTGGCGCTCCAGGTAGGCCAGCTTCTCGCGCGACCAGTAGAAATAGATCATGCTGGCCGACGCCAACATGCCGACGATCAGGCACATGCGCAGCATGTCGCCCGTGGCGGCGGGCGATTTCTCGGGCAGGTCCAGCAGTTCGCGCGTGCACCAGCTACCCAGCACCACGCCCAGCGGCACGGCCACCACGGCCAGGCACATGAACGGCCAGCGGCGCGGGCGGTCGTTCCACCAGATCAGCACGCGCGGAATGTCGATCAGCGTCCAGATGGACAGGCCGATCAACTGGCTGTAGACGAAGTTCTGGACCAGCGTGCCGCCGGTCTGGAAGCCATAGTTGAGGCTGACCGCGATCACCGTGTTCATGCAGAGCACGAACAGCAGGTCACGCGCCAGAATGTTGAGCCGTGACGGCACCGCGCACGACATGCGCATATCTCTCTCCCTCCTTTCGCGTCTCACCGCCGCGTGCAGTTCTGTTGATGCACTGCGGCAAAGCGGGCACCCGGGGCTTCGGTGACGACCGGGTACCGCGATGATCGGCACTTTACGCCGGAGCGGGACGAGAGAAAAGCGCCGTGCGACGAACAGGTGCCGGACGGCGCGAGCGGTGTGGTGCCGCGACCGGCGCGCGTGGAACGCGCGTTTCAGCCGCGCCGGGGCAGCGGCCTCAGGCCGCCACGGCCAGCCGGCTGGATGCCTCGGCCAGCGCCGTGGACACCGTGTCGCGCGACAGGTGCGGCGCGAACATGTTGATGAACGCGTGGGCGTAGCCGCGCAGGTACGCCCCGCGCCGCACGGCCACGCTGGTCGTGTTGGGCGAGAACAGGTGGTCGGCCGAAATGCGCACCAGCCCGGCGTCCTTGCGGTCGTCGTAGGCCATCGACGCGATGATGCCCACGCCCAGGTCCAGCTCGGCGTAGGTCTTGATCACGTCGGCGTCCATGGCCGTCAGCACGATCTCGGGCTGCAGCCCGGCATCGGCAAAGGCCCCGTCGATCTTGCGGCGGCCCGTGAAGCCGGCGTCGTAGGTGATGATCGGGAAATTCGACAGGTCTTCCAGCGTCGGCTCGGGCAGCCGCGTCAGCGGGTGGTCCGGCGAGACCACGATCACGTGCTGCCAGCTATACGCCTCGAACGACGTCAGCCCGGCCTCGCTGGCCACGGCCTCGGTGGCGATGCCGATATCGGCCTGCCCCGTCAGCAGCAGTTCGACGATATGCGACGGCGACGCCTCCTGCAGCGCCAGCGTGACGTGCGGGTATTCGCGGCGGAAGCTCTGCACCACCTTGGGCAGCGCGTAGCGGGCCTGGGTGTGCGTGGTGGCCACGGTCAGCCGGCCGGTATGGCGGCCCGCGAACTCGTCGCCGGCCTGGCGCAGGTTCTCGGCTTCGAGCAGCAGGCGCTCGACGATCCGCACGATCTCGCGGCCCGGCTCGGTCAGCCCGGTCAGCCGCTTGCCGTAGCGCTCGAAGATCTCGACGCCCAGCTCCTCTTCCAGCTCGCGGATCTGGCGCGACACGCCCGGCTGCGACGTGTACAGCGCGTTGGCCACCTCGGTCAGGTTGAACTGGCGGCGCACCGCCTCGCGGATCGACCGCAGTTGCTGGAAGTTCATCGTGCCACCCCTTCTGTCGTCGTTGCGCGGTTGAACACGCGGAGCTGGCGCGGCCGCACGGCCAGCAGCTCGCCTTCGCGGAAGCCCTGATGGCGGAAGCGTTCAAGCGGAAGTGCCACCTCGATCACATCCTGGTTGTCCTCGCGTTCGAGTTCGAGCTGGGCCACCGGGCCCAGCGTCAGCGCGCGGCGCAGCGTCACGGCGATGCCGTCGGTGCCCGGCGCGTAGCGTTCCAGTTCCAGGTCGTGCGGGCGGACGTAGGCCACCGCGTCGCCGGCCGTCTCGAAGCCGCTGCCCACCACGGGCAGCACGGCTTCGCCGGTGTGCAGCAGGCCGCCGGTATCGCCCACTTCCAGCCGGCCGTGGAACAGGTTCACGTTGCCCAGGAAGCCGAACACGAACGGCGTGGCCGGATGGTTGTAGACCGCCTCGGGCGTGCCGTACTGCTCCACGCGGCCCCGGTTCATCAGCACCACCTGGTCGGCCACTTCCAGCGCCTCTTCCTGGTCATGCGTGACGAACACGCTGGTCACGTGCAGTTCGTCGTGCAGCCGGCGCAGCCAGCGGCGCAGTTCCTTGCGTACCTTGGCGTCCAGCGCGCCGAACGGCTCGTCCAGCAGCAGCACGCGCGGCTCCACGGCCAGCGCGCGGGCCAGCGCGATGCGCTGGCGCTGCCCGCCCGACAACTGCGACGGATAGCGGTCGCCCAGCCAGTCGAGCTGCACCAGTTCCAGCAGCGACTGCACCTTCTCGCGGATCTTCGCCTCCGACGGCCGCTCGGCGCGCGGCTTCACGCGCAGGCCGAAGGCGACGTTCTCGAACACGGTCATGTGCTTGAACAGCGCGTAGTGCTGGAACACGAAGCCGACGTTGCGCTGGCGCACGTGCTGCGTGGACGCATCCTGCCCGGCCAGCACCACCTGGCCCGCATCGGCGCGTTCCAGCCCGGCGATGATCCGCAGCAGCGTGGTCTTGCCGCAGCCCGAAGGCCCCAGCAGCGCCGTCAGTTCCCCTTCGGCAAAGTCCAGCGTGACGTCGTCCAGCGCGACAAAGTCGCCAAAGCGCTTCTGTACGTTCCTGACCTGAATGCTCATGATGGCTGCCCTTCCGGTTGCAGTTCGCGGCTGGCACGGATTTCCACCAGCGTCTTGATGCCCAGCGTGACCAGCGCCAGCAGCGTCAGCAGCGACGCCACCGCAAACGCGGCCGCAAAGTTGTATTCGTTGTAGAGAATTTCCACGTGCAGCGGCATGGTGTTGGTCAGGCCGCGGATATGGCCCGATACCACCGACACGGCGCCGAATTCGCCCATCGCCCGCGCGTTGCAGAGGATCACGCCGTACAGCAGGCCCCAGCGGATGTTCGGCAGCGTCACGTGCCAGAACGTCTGCCAGCCAGACGCGCCCAGCACGATGGCCGCCTCTTCTTCCTCGCTGCCCTGCGACTGCATCAGCGGGATCAGCTCGCGCGCCACGAACGGGAACGTCACGAAGATGGTGGCCAGCACGATGCCGGGCACCGCGAACATGATCTTGATGTCGTGCGCCGCCAGCCACGGGCCGAACCAGCCCTGCGCGCCGAACATCAGCACGTAGATCAGGCCCGAGATCACCGGCGAGACCGAGAACGGCAGGTCGATCAGCGTGATCAGCAGGTTCTTGCCGCGGAAATCGAACTTGGCGATGGCCCACGCCGCCGCCACGCCGAACACCACGTTCAGCGGCACCGCGATGGCCGCCACGGTCAGCGTCAGCTTGATGGCCTCCACGGCGTCGGGCTCGGTCAGCGCGGACAGGTAGGTATCGGCGCCCTTGCGCAGCGCCTCGTAGAACACCGACGCCAGCGGCACGAACAGGAACAGCGCCAGGAACAGCACGGCCACCGTGATCAGCGTGTAGCGCACCCACGGCGATTCGCCGGTGGCCTCGTGCGGCGGGTGGGCCCCCGAGGCGCCCAGGCGGGAAACGGCTCCGGCCATGTCAGTTCACCTCCGGGTTGCCGTCGGGCAGCGCCGCGGCGCGGGCGCCGGTCTGGTGGCGGCGCGTCCAGGCCTGCAGCAGGTTGATCAGCAGCAGCAGCACGAACGAGATCAGCAGCATCACCACGGCCACCGCCGTGGCGCCCGCGTAGTCGTACTGTTCGAGCTTGGAATAGATCATCAGCGGGGCGATTTCCGAGACCATCGGCATGTTGCCCGAGATGAAGACCACCGACCCGTACTCGCCGGTGGCACGCGCGAAGGACAGCGCGAAGCCGGTAAGCAGCGCCGGCAGGATGGCGGGCAGGATCACGCGGCGGAACGTCTGCAGCCGCGACGCGCCCAGGCTGGCCGCCGCTTCCTCCAGTTCGCGCTCCACGTCTTCCAGCACCGGCTGCACCGTGCGCACCACGAACGGCAGCCCGATGAACGTCAGCGCCACCACCACGCCCAGCGGCGTGAAAGCCACCTTGATGCCATGCGGCTCCAGCCAGCGGCCGATCCAGCCATTTCCGGCGAACAGCGCGGTCAGCGCGATACCGGCCACGGCCGTCGGCAGCGCGAACGGCAGGTCCACCAGCGCGTCGATGAACCGCTTGCCAAAGAAGCGGTAGCGCACCAGCACCCACGCCACGATCAGCCCGAACACCGTGTTGACGATGGCGGCCACCAGCGACGCGCCAAAGCTCAGTTCCAGCGACGCCACCACGCGCGGGTTGCTGATCGTGGCCCAGAAGCCGTCCCACGTCATCGTGAACGTCTTCAGGAAGACCGACGACAGCGGAATCAGGACGATCAGGGTCAGGTAGAAGATCGTGAAGCCCAGCGACAGCCCGAAGCCCGGCAACACGGTAAAGCGCTGGCTGGCGGGAGCCGGCAGCCGCGCGGCGGGCGCCGTGGGGGGCGGCGCTTCCGCCAGCGAAATCGAGGGTGGCA
This sequence comes from Cupriavidus pauculus, assembly GCF_003854935.1. Classification (NCBI taxonomy): domain Bacteria; kingdom Pseudomonadati; phylum Pseudomonadota; class Betaproteobacteria; order Burkholderiales; family Burkholderiaceae; genus Cupriavidus; species Cupriavidus pauculus. Next base: position 2,439,636 of record NZ_CP033969.1, on the reverse strand, counting down.
TGTGGTCTCGTCTTATGAAGCCGGCGCATAACGCGCCGGTGTACGAGACAAATTTTGCAGATGCGTCCTTATAAACAGAACGAATCTTTCCGAATTTTCTTAGACGGTTTAGATATAAGGCGTGGGCTGGGCGACTTCTGCGGACGCCTCCCAGGTGTCCGATCCGTCACCCATATGGAGAATCCGCCCCTCGGAATCAATGCGCTGCAGCAATGTGGCCAGCAGCGCCTGCCCGGCCGGCCAGCTATCTAGCTGGGAATCGGCGTTGATATGGCCCAGCGCGCCGGCGTCGACCAGTTCGCTGCCCCACAGCGTGCCCCAGCTGAACGCGGTGCGCTGCGACATCCACGGATCGTTGGTGCTGGCGACCAGCACGGTCGGGAACGGCAGCCGCCAGGTGGGCAGCAGCGCACTGACGCCGAACTTGTCCGGATCGGCCGGCGCCACCAGCAGCGCGCCGGCGATGCCGACCGGGTCGAGCGACGCCTGGCGCAGCGTGGCCAGGCAGCCAAAGCTGTGCGCGACCAGCACCGCGCCGCGCGGCGCCACCCGCAGCGCGCGGGACACGCCTTCCGACACCCGCTCCGCCCAGAGCGGCAGGCTCGGCCGGCCCCAGTCGTGCTGCTCGATGCGCTGCCAGTCCGGGTACAGCCCTTCCCAGCGGCTCTGCCAGTGCGCCGGCCCGCTGCCGTGCAGGCCCGGAACCGTCAGGATCTGCAGCCCGCGCGGCACTTCCACCCGCGCCACACCGCCCGATAGAGTCGATGCTGCCATACGCTCTCCTTCTCTTCGCCCGGCGCGTCCCGCGCCTTGTTGTTCCACCTTATGGGGTACTGTCCGCCGCCAGCGGGTCTCGCAAGTGCCGTGCCGGCACCGGCGCGCCCGCCACGGCCTGGCCCTGCCCGAGCGCGATGCCGGCGTTCTGCAGCCGCGCCACCGCCTCGTCGTCCTGCAGCCGCCGCCCGATCAGCGTGACGCCCGCGCCGTCGGCGCTGGCGCGCAGGCCGGCCAGCTGGCGGTCGGTCCACAGCCGGCGCATGTCGAGCTTGAGCCAGTCGGGCAGCGCGTGGGCCATCAGCGCGCCGGCCTCGGCCGGGTCCGATGCCTGCAGGCTCACCGCAAACCCGTTGCGGCGGTAGTTGCCCACCACGTGCAGCAGCAGCGGCAGGTCGTCGTTGGCGCTGGCGGGCACCTGGATCACGAAACGGTCGATCGGCAGGCCCAGCGATTCCAGCGCCCGCCGGAACGCCGCGCCGTGGTCGTCGGCCACGGCCGCCAGCAGCCGGTTGTGCACGTTGAGCACGAGCTTGTGCTCGCCATGCGCCGCAAAGTAGTTCATCGCGTGCACCAGCCGGGACAGGCGGTCCAGCGACACCAGCGAGGCGTCGTCGGCGGCCATCGCGAACAGCTTCCACGCGGCCAGGCCCATGCCGTCGTCGGCGTAGGTGCGGATGGTGCCCTCGTGGGCCACCACGTCGCGCCCGGCCAGCGTCACGAGCGGTTCGAACGCGCTGGTCAGCGAGCAGTTGAAATACTGGCCCTGCACCTGCCCGCGCGCGTCGCGCCACAGTTCGCGGCCCGGCTCGGGCTGGCGCGGCAGCGTTTCAAGGTAGCGTTCGAGTGCGGAAGCGGTGGTCATGGTGACGTCCAGAGGGGGACGCGCGGTTCGCCTGATTGCTCATGATAGAAGCTCCTCGGCGGGCCGGGCGTGAAGATTCGTTGATGGTTCGGAGACTGACGGGGCAGCCGGCGGCTGGCGCATCACGCGGCGCAGCACGGCGTCTTCGAGTTGCGCGAACGCCGCCGATCCGCGCTGGCGCGGGCGGGCCAGCGGCACGCGCTGGTCCAGCGCGATGTGGCCGTCCTCGATCAGCACCACGCGGTCGGCCAGCGCCACGGCCTCGGACACATCGTGTGTGACGAGTAGCGCCGTGAAACCGAGCCGGCGCCAGAGCGATTCGATCAGCGCCTGCATGTCGATGCGCGTCAGCGCGTCCAGCGCGCCAAGCGGTTCGTCCAGCAGCAGCAGCCGCGGATGGTGGACCAGCGCACGCGCCAGGGCCACGCGCTGGCGCTGCCCGCCGGACAGCCGCGCGGGCCACTCGCCGGCCCGGTCGGCCAGGCCCACCTGCGCCAGCACCGCTTCGGCATCGGCCCGGCGCGCGCGCGGCAGCCCCAGCGCCACGTTGTCCAGCACGCGCTTCCAGGGCAGCAGCCGGGCGTCCTGGAACATCACGCGGATGCTGTCCTGCACGTCGGCAGGCGCGTCCGCGGCACCGGCTCCGTCCAGGCGCACCGCGCCCGCATCGGCCGCTTCCAGCCCGGCCACCAGCCGCAGCAGCGTGCTCTTGCCGCAGCCGCTGCGTCCGACGATGGCGACGAACTCGCCCGGCGTGACGTCGAGGTCGATGCCGTGCAGCACCGCCCGGCCGTCGTACCGCTTGACCACCTGCTGCACGCGCAGCGCGATGCCGCCCGCCACCGGCGCCTGGCGTTCCTCGGCGCGCGCGGCCGCACGGCGGGCCAGGTCGCGTTCGGCCCACGCGAGCGCGGCCTGTTCCACGGGAAATAGCGTTTGCATGGAATCCTCCTAGTTGGCCTGGTAGCCGGGGTGCCAGCGCAGCCAGAACCGTTCAAGCCCGCGCGACAGCACGTCGGCCAGCTTGCCCAGCAGCGCGTAGAGCAGGATGCCGACCAGCACGACGTCGGTCTGCAGGAATTCGCGCGCGTTCATCGTCATGTAGCCGATGCCCGACTGCGCCGAGATGGTTTCCGCCACGATCAGGATCACCCACATCAGGCCCAGCGAGAACCGCACGCCCACGAGGATGTTCGGCAGCGCGCCGGGCAGGATCACCTCGCGGTACAGCCGGAAGCCGGACAGGCCGTAGCTGCGCGCCATCTCGACCAGCGCCGGGTCCACCGCGCGGATGCCGTGGTAGGTATTCAGGTACACCGGGAAGAACACGCCCAGCGCCACCAGGAACAGCTTGGCCGTCTCGTCGATGCCGAACCACAGGATCACCAGCGGGATCAGCGCCAGCGTGGGGATGTTGCGCACCATCTGCAGCGTGCTGTCGAGCAGCGTGGCCGCCGTGCGGAACGTGCCGGTCAGCAGCCCGAGCACCAGCCCCAGCCCGCCGCCCACGGCCAGCCCGATCAGCGCGCGCCACGTGCTGACCCAGACATGGCGCCAGAGCTCGCCGGACTTCGCCAGCGACCAGCCGGCCTCCACCACGGCCAGCGGCGCGGGCAGCACGCGGCTCGACAGCCAGCCCAGTTGCGACGCGGCCTGCCACGCCACGATCAGCAGCACGGGCACCACCCACGGCGCCACGGCCTGGCCCAGTCCGGGCCGCTTGTTCGGTCGGGAATCGGTCATGATCGGTCCCCTTTCAGCTTTGCGAGGCGCGCGGGACGAGGCCCGTCGCCATGACTTCGCCAAACGGGCCGGACAGCACCTGGCCGGGCAGCTTGTCGCGCACCGTGCGCGGCAGCAGCGGGAACACCAGTTCGGCAAACCGGTACGCCTCTTCCAGGTGCGGATAGCCAGACAGGATGAACGTGTCGATGCCCAGCGCGGCATATTCCTCCATGCGGGCCGCCACGGTACGCGGATCGCCCACCAGCGCCGTGCCGGCGCCGCCGCGCACCAGTCCCACCCCGGCCCACAGGTTCGGGCTGACTTCCAGCGCGGCGCGCGTGCGGCTGGCCCCGCCGCCGTGCAACGCCGCCATGCGGCGCTGGCCCTCGGAATCCATCTTGGCGAAGACGGCCTGGGCGCGCGCCACGGTGTCGTCGTCGAGCCGGCTGATCAGGTCCTCGGCGGCGGCCCAGGCGGCGGCCTCGGTCTCGCGCACGATCACGTGCAGCCGGATGCCAAAGCGCACGGTACGGCCATGGCGGGCCGCGCGGGCGCGTACATCGGCGATCTTCCTGGCCACTTCGGCCGGCGGTTCGCCCCAGGTCAGGTAGGCATCGACCTGCTCGGCCGCCAGGTCGTGCGCAGCGGCCGACGAGCCGCCGAAGTACACGGGCGGATGCGGCCGCTGCACGGGCGGATACAGCACGCGGGCGCCCTTGACGGTCAGGTGGCGGCCTGCGGCCGACACCTCGCCGGCGTCGTGGCTGGCGGCCAGCACGTCGCGCCAGATGCGGATGAATTCGGACGACGCCTCGTAGCGCGCCGCGTGGTCGAGGAACAGGCCGTCGCCTTCCAGCTCGGCCGTGTCGCCGCCGGTCACCAGGTTCACGAGCAGCCGGCCGCCCGAGATGCGGTCGAACGTGGCGGCCATGCGCGCGGCCAGCGTCGGCGTCATCAGGCCGGGCCGCACGGCCACCAGGAACTTGAGCCGGCGCGTGACGGCGGCCAGCGCCGACGCGGCCACCCACGGGTCCTCGCAGGACCGGCCGGTGGGAATCAGCACCCCTTCGTAGCCGAGCGTGTCGGCGGCGACGGCAATCTGCTTCAGGTAGTCGAAGCTGACCTCGCGCGCGCCTTCGGACGTGCCCAGGTAGCGGCTGTCGCCATGGGTCGGGATGAACCAGAAAACTTGCATGTCGGGCCTCTCGTCGATGGGGGGATGGATCAGCGCTGCGCAGTGGCGGCGGCTGCGGGCGGCTGCCAGGCGGCATCGGCCACCTTGATCGGCTTGGGAATCAGCTTCAGCGTCACGAAGGCGTCGGCAATGCGCTGCTGCTCGGCCAGCACCTCGGCCGTCACGGGCCGCGCGCCATAGGCAAAGCGCGAGACGGCCAGCGCCAGCACGCCGGCATCCAGCCCGGTTTCGCGGGCCAGGAACTGGGTGGCGTCCTTCGGATGCTTCTCGGCCCATTGGCCAAGCTGCGCGAGCTCGTCGAGGATCGCGTTCACGACGTCGGGCCGCACGTTCGCGTACGGCCGCGACGCCAGGTAGAACTGGTGATTGCTGACGACGTTGCGGCCTGCCGCGTCGCGGCCATCGGCCAGCACGCGGGCGCCGAGCTGCTTTTCGGCGGCGGCCAGGAACGGGTCCCAGATCACCCAGGCGTCCGCCGCGCCACGCTCGAACGCCGCGCGGGCGTCGGCCGGCGGCAGGTAGACCGGCTGGATCTCGTTCCAGGGAATGCCGGCGCGTTCAAGCTGCCGCACCAGCAGGTAATGGACGTTCGAGCCCTTGTTCAGCGCCACGCGCTTGCCGCGCAGGTCGGCCACGGACTTCAGCGCCGACGCCTTCGGCACGACGATGGCTTCCGAGGTGGGCGCCGGCGGCTCGTTGCCGATGTAGGCAAGCTGCGCGCCGGCGGCCTGCGCGAAGATCGGCGGCGCCTCGCCAACTGTGCCGAAGTCGATCGCGCCGACGTTGAGCCCTTCCAGCAACTGCGGGCCGGCCGGGAACTCGGTCCATTTGACCGTGATGCCCTGCGGCGCCAGCCGCTTTTCCAGCGTGCCGCGCGCCTTGAGCAGCGTCAGCGTGCCGTACTTCTGATAGCCGATGCGGAGTTCGCGGCCATTGACCGTGGACGACTGGGCCTGGGCCGGCGACGCCAGCAGCCCGTAGGCCACGCCGGTGGCGATCACGAGCGCGCCGAGCAGCAGGCGTCGGCGCAGGGAATGGGGATGAAAGGCGGCAGGAGCGGACGATGTCATGGGTTTCCTCGGAGTCGGACGATGTGGCAGGGACGGTGACGCGGCCGCACGACGCCCTGCCGGCGCGGTGCGCGGCATGCGGGTACGTCATGCGTGGGAAAGACTTCAGGTCAGGCGGGACATCGCGCCAGGGCGATGCGGGGGGATATGGCTGGGCGGACAGCGGACATCTGGGGCTCCTTCGTCGGGCGCGGCGCGGCGGGCCGTGACTGGCCGCGCCGCCGCGCCATCGTGATTACCGCTTGCCGGGCTGGTACACCTGGTCAAACGAGCCGCCATCGGCAAAGTGGGTCTTCTGGGCCTTGGCCCAGCCGCCGAACACCTCGTCGATCGTGAACAGCTTCACCTTCGGGAAGTTGGCCGCGTACTTGGCCGCCACCTTCTCCGAGATCGGCCGGTAGTAGTTCTTGGCCGCGATCTCCTGGCCCTCGTCGGTGTACAGGAACTGCAGGTACGCCTCGGCGGCCTTGCGGGTGCCCTTCTTGTCGACCACCTTGTCGACCACGGCCACCGGCGGCTCGGCCAGGATCGACACGGACGGCGCGACGATGTCGAACTTGTCCGGACCCAGCTCCTTGATGGCCAGGATGGCCTCGTTCTCCCAGGCGATCAGCACGTCGCCCAGGCCGCGCTCGACGAAGGTCGTCGTGGCGCCGCGCGCGCCAGAATCCAGCACCGGCACGTTCTTGAGCAGCTGGCCGACGAACTCGCGCGCCTTGGCATCGTTGCCGCCCGGCTGGCGCAGCGCATAGCCCCACGCGGCCAGGTAGTTCCAGCGCGCGCCGCCCGAGGTCTTGGGATTCGGCGTGATGACCTGCACGCCCGGCTTCACCAGGTCGTTCCAGTCCTTGATCTGCTTGGGATTGCCCTTGCGCACCAGGAACACGATCGTCGACGTGTACGGCGACGCGTTGTGCGGCAGGCGCTTCTGCCAGTCCGGCTTGATCAGCCCCTTCTCGGCAATCGCGTCGATGTCGTAGCCCAGCGCCAGCGTGACCACATCGGCATCGAGCCCGTCGATCACCGACCGCGCCTGCTTGCCCGAGCCGCCATGCGACTGGCGAATCTGCACCGTATCGCCGCCCTGCGCCTTGTACGCCTTGGCAAACGCCGCGTTCACGTCGACATAGAGCTCGCGCGTGGGGTCGTAGGACACGTTCAGCAGGTTGGTATTGGCCAGGGCCGCGGGGGCGGCGCCCACGGCGGATAGTACGGCGAGGCCCAGGGCCAGCTTGCGGATCATCTTCGGTTGCTCCCGTCAGAGTTGTCGTGAAATGTCCCCGCCTTGGTGCGGCGGGGCTTCTGTCAGGGAGACAGGCTACCGGCGGGGCTATCTGAACGGAACGAATGGTTTCGCCGATCCAAGCACGTTTTCTGCATAAGATCGGGCGGGAATATGGGCATGCCGAACATCGCCGGCGCCCCAAAAAGAAAAACCCGCAGCGCCGGAGTTGCGCTGCGGGTCAAGTTTCCATTCCGGAAACGGGTAGACAAGTCATGAAGAGCGCCCCCGCATCTCCATGACGGAGTCGATAGTAGCGACCCGTTCCCGTTCTCGGATTGATGCAGGTCAAGCTGCTGGCAATGACGCCAAAAGTCAGGCGGCGGCAGCGTCGATGACGGCCTCGCAGCGGATCGGGAAGTTGACCGAGTTGGCGATGTAGCACTTTTCGTGGGCCACGTGGTGGAGCTGGGCGGCCCGTTCGGCGTCGTCGCCGGCGCGGATGGCTCCTGATCGATGACATTCACCTGTCGCGCAAAAAAAAGGACCTCCGAAGAGGTCCTTGCGATGCTGCGGCCTGCCGCGCCGGTCAGTGGACCAGCCGGCCGAACGTGAACGCGCCGTCCACGTAGTCCACCGGCACCACGTCCTTGGCGGCGAACCGGCCTTCGAGGATGGCGCGGGCCACCGGGTTCTCGATCTGCTGCTGGATCGCGCGCTTGAGCGGCCGGGCGCCGAACACCGGGTCGTAGCCCGCGCTGGCGATCTTCTCCAGCGCCTGTTCGCTCACGTCCAGCGTCATGTCCATGCGGGCCAGGCGGGCCTGCAGGCGCTGGAGCTGGATGCGCGCGATGGACTCGATGTTCTTCTGGTCCAGCGCGTGGAACACCACCACCTCGTCGATCCGGTTCAGGAACTCGGGCCGGAAATGCGTGCGCACCTCCTGCCAGACCGCGCCCTTGACCGCCTCCTGCGGCTCGCCGGACATCGACTGGATGATGTGCGACCCCAGGTTCGACGTCATCACGATCACCGTGTTCTTGAAGTCCACGGTACGGCCCTGGCCGTCGGTCAGCCGGCCATCGTCCAGCACCTGCAGCAGCACGTTGAACACGTCCGGGTGGGCCTTCTCGACTTCGTCGAGCAGGATCACCGCGTACGGCTTGCGGCGCACCGCCTCGGTCAGGTAGCCGCCCTCGTCATAGCCGACGTAGCCCGGCGGCGCGCCGATCAGGCGGCTGACGCTGTGCTTTTCCATGAACTCGCTCATGTCGATGCGAATCAGGTGCTCTTCCGAATCGAACATGAACTCGGCCAGCGCCTTGCACAGCTCCGTCTTGCCCACGCCGGTCGGGCCCAGGAACAGGAACGATCCGTACGGCCGGTTCTCGTCCGACAGCCCGGCGCGCGAGCGGCGGATCGCGTCGGACACCAGCCGCACGGCCTCGTCCTGCCCCACCACGCGCTGGTGCAGCCGGTCTTCCATCTTCAGCAGCTTCTCGCGCTCGCCCTGCATCATCTTGGCCACGGGGATGCCCGTCGCCCGGCTGACCACCTCGGCGATTTCCTCGGCGCCCACCTGCGTGCGCAGCAGCTTGTTGGGCTGCTTCTGCTCGTCGGCCTCGGCCTTGTTGGCGGCCTGGAGCTTGCCCTCCAGCGCCGGCAGCTTGCCGTACTGCAGCTCGGCCACCTTGTCCAGCTTGCCTTCGCGCTGCAGGCGCGAGATGTCGAGCTTGATCTTCTCGATCTCCTCCTTCAGCGCGGCCGCGCCCTGGGCGGCGCCCTTCTCGGCGCGCCAGATCTCGTCCAGGTCCGCGTACTCCTTCTCCAGCCGCGTGATTTCCTGCTCGATCAGCTCCAGCCGCTTGCGCGACGCCTCGTCGGTTTCCTTCTTCACCGCCTCGCGCTCGATCTTGAGCTGGATCGTGCGGCGTTCCAGCTTGTCCATCGCCTCGGGCTTCGAGTCGATTTCCATCTTGATGCGCGCGGCGGCCTCGTCGATCAGGTCGATGGCCTTGTCCGGCAGGAAGCGGTCCGTGATGTAGCGGTGCGACAGCTCGGCCGCCGCCACGATGGCCGGGTCGGTGATCTCCACGCCGTGGTGCAGCTCGTACTTTTCCTGCAGGCCGCGCAGGATGGCGATGGTCGACTCCACGCTCGGCTCGTCGACCAGCACCTTCTGGAAGCGGCGCTCCAGCGCGGCATCCTTCTCGATGTACTTGCGGTACTCGTTCAGCGTGGTGGCGCCGATGCAGTGCAGCTCGCCGCGCGCCAGCGCCGGCTTGAGCATATTGCCCGCGTCGATGGCGCCCTCGGCCTTGCCGGCGCCCACCATCGTGTGGATCTCGTCGATGAAGACGATGGTCTGGCCCTCGTCCTTGGCCACGTCGCTCAGCACGGCCTTGAGCCGCTCCTCGAACTCGCCGCGGTACTTGGCGCCGGCCAGCAGGCCGGCCATGTCCAGCACCAGCACGCGCTTGTTCTTGAGCGTCTCCGGCACCTCGCCGTTGACGATGCGCTGTGCCAGCCCTTCCACGATGGCCGTCTTGCCCACGCCCGGCTCGCCGATCAGCACCGGGTTGTTCTTGGTGCGGCGCTGCAGGATCTGGATCGCGCGGCGGATCTCGTCGTCGCGGCCGATCACCGGGTCAAGCTTGCCGGCCCGCGCCCGCTCGGTCAGGTCGATCGTGTACTTCTTGAGCGCCTCGCGCTGCGATTCGGCGTCGGCGCTGTTCACGCTGTCGCCGCCGCGCACGGCCGTGATGGCCGCTTCCAGCGCCTTGCGCGACAGGCCGTTCTCGCGTGCGATGCGGCCCGTGTCGCCCTTGTCGTCGGACACGGCCAGCAGGAACAGCTCGCTGGCGATGAACTGGTCGCCGCGCTTGATGGCCTCTTTCTCGGTGGCGTTGAGCAGGTTGTTCAGGTCGCGGCCGACCTGGATCTCGTTGGTGCCCTGCACCTGCGGCAGGCGCTTGATCGCCGCGTCCAGCGCCGTCTGCAGGCCGGCCACGTTGACGCCGGCGCGCGACAGCAGCGTGCGCGCCGAGCCGTCGTCCTGGCTCAGCAGCGCGCGCAGCAGGTGCTGGGGTTCGATGTACTGGTTGTCGTTGCCCAGCGCCAGGCTCTGCGCTTCGGCCAGCGCCTCCTGGAACCGGGTGGTGAGTTTGTCGATACGCATCAGGTGCCCTCTCTCTCGATGAAAGTGTGTCCTGCTGCGAGGGCGCGGCCGGGCAGCGCGACGGCTGCCGTTGCGCGGCAGACCCTGCCGGACACGGTACTTCCGAAAGATAGGGCTTCAGGGTGACATTTCAAGCCGCCCGCCATGCAGTTTTGGCACATTCCTGCATGGCGGGCGGCCCCCGGCGCCGACTGGCTAGTTGGGGATGTCGACGGTCGACCCGCTGACCGCGATCACGTCGGCGGCGGCCGGCGTGGCGGCAAAGCCGGGCACGTTGGAGGGCAGGATCTGCGGGCCGACCACCGGGTTGCCCGTGCCGCCGCGCGGCGTCGTGCGCACCACCTGCGACGGCGGCAGCGCGGTGCCGTTGCGCAGGTTGGCGTAGACCGCGTCCAGCGCCCGGTTCAGGTACAGGTGCAGCGGCACGTAGCGCGACGCGTAACCGGGCAGCACGTCGATGAAGCCGTCGAAGTGCTGCGCATTCGTCACCTCGATGTACGACAGCTTGCTGGCGCTGCCTTCGACGGTACGGTTCAGCCCCAGGTACGGCCGCGACGTGTGGTTGGTCGGCAGCAGCGCGTCGGACCGGCCATGGACGATCACGGCCGGCTTGCCCTGCAGGTTGCCGTTGCGGTACGTCTGCGCCACGCCGGCCTGCAGCGCCGCGCTGGACGTCCACGCGTTGCGCAGGCACAGCGCGCCGTCAAGGTTGGCGTCCTGGCGGCCCGTGCTGGGCGACAGCGACACGAAGTCCTTGATCGGGCCGGTCGGCGCCGGGTTGGCGTCGTTGACGAGCGTGACCACGCCGCTGGGCGGCACGCCGTTGCCGGTCGAGAAGAACGCCGCCAGCGACGCGGCCGGGATGGTGATCGGCTTGAAGTCAGCGCCCGTGGCCGCGAAGCTGTAGTTGCAGAAACGGTCGGTCACGCTCGACCGCGTGTAGGCGTTGGCGTACGTGACCGAGATCGAGCTGGCCACCTCCAGCGCCGACAGCGACGCGTGCAGTTCGTCCGATTCCGGTTCCCAGCCGGCGTTGCGCAGCGCGGTCAGCGCGGCGGCGGACTGGGCGTCGGTCGTCCCGCCGCTCACCAGCCCCTTGTCGGCCAGCGACTGGCAGCGGTTGGTGGCCTGCAGCAGCGCGCCGGCCGACGGGGCGTTGACCAGCCCGACGTCCTGCCGCGCGCAGAGCTGGAACAGGTTCGCGGTGGTCGTGTAGTCGTACAGGTGCCGGCCCGACGCCAGAACCGGGGCACCGGCGCGGCGGACCGTGATGACCGGCGTGGGCGGGATTTCGAGCATCGGCTCGCCCACCGCCACCCCATCGATCAGCCCGGCCGTGTCCTGCTCCGCCGCCGCGACGGCCGCACCGCCGCCATTGGACACCGCCGAGGCGATCACGAGCGTGTTCGACGGCTTGAAAGTGGCCTGCCGCACGCCGTCGGACCCCATCGTGCCGAACTTGTCGTTGATCGCGAACAGCGTGAATTCGATGGCCTGCAGCGTGTTCTTGCCCCAGTTGGCCTCGGGATTCTGCTGCGAGTGGGCGTGCTTGAATGCCAGCCGGTGCGGGTTGGCGGCCGTGAAGTCGGCCAGCGTCTGGCTGCCGGGCTGGGCCGCGAACTGGGCCAGCTTGCCGGCGCCGGCGCGCGCCTGCCGGGTGCCGTCGATCAGCGGCACGGTATCGGTGTCCAGGTCGTGCGGCGCGGCGCCGGTGCCCTTGTCGGTGTAGGCCACGGCACAGCCGCGCTTGAGCCCCCATTCGCCCACCGCGATGCCGCCGTAGATGCCGCGCGAGCCCGACGACGTGGCCGTGATGATGCACGGGTTGTTGCGGTCGAAGCTGTCCGGGATCTGGGCCATCAGCGTCACGTTCTGCCGGCCGCTGCCGTCGTCGGCATAGGCGATGTATTCAGTCCCGGGCACCTTGCCCTGCCCGGCCGTCGCGTTGCCCTGCGGGTCGACGTTGGGCCCGTACAGCGTGCCGTAGCCGCCAGCCGGGTTGATGTCGACGATGGCGCGGTAGTTCGTGAAGATCGCGTTGCGGCGCAGTTCGGCGGCCGTGGGATTGTTCGCATCGGCAAACGGCGGCGCGGCGGCGGCGCCGATGCCGTCCTTGCCAAGGCCGCCCGTGGCCAGGTCGTCGGAGGTGCCGTCGTAGCTCTTGACGCTGATCGTGCCGACCACGAAGGTCGGGCGGTTGTTCGGGTTCTGGGTCTGGCTGGGCGGGGTGCCGCCGTTGCTGGGCGGATCGTCGTCGCCGCCGCAGGCCGCCAGGGTCATGGCGGACAGCGCGACCACCGCGCCAGAAATGGCTGTCAGGCGCAGGCGGGACGGCGCCTTGCGGCGGGAAACGCGGGCATGGCTGGGCTGCATGGGGAGGTCTCCTCGTTTTCTGGATCGAACGTGTGGCACAAACGTCACAACGCGCCGGCAATGGGCGCGGATCAGGCGAGACAGCAGGTATGGCGACCGGATTCTGGAACTGCCACGGCGGGCCGGCTAGCGCGCGTGGCTTGGGCAGGGACGGATGTGGCTCATGCGCCGCAAGCTGCCGGCAAAGTGCATCCGTGACAATGAATATAGGCGCTGAACAGCACCCGGAGGGGCGCCGGTGCATCAGGAGTGTTACCTATGTCTCCGAACGCCGGCGAAAGGTAAGGCGTCAGGCCAGCGCGCGGTACGACCAGATGCCGGCCGCGGTCAGCAGCACCGAGCCGCCAAGGTGCAGCACCAGGTGGGCCAGCGCCCAGCGGTAGTCGCCCGACACCAGGTTGGCGATGACTTCGCTCGAAAACGTCGAGAACGTGGTTAGCCCGCCCAGGAAGCCGGTGACCGCCAGCAGCCGCCATTCGGGCGGCAGGCCGGGATGGGTCTGGAAGAACGCCACCGCGATCCCGATCAGGTAGCCGCCGATCAGGTTGGCCGCCAGCGTGCCATATGGAAGTGCCGGATTCGCCGCATTCCAGAGCACCGAGAAGCCCCAGCGCAGCCACGCGCCAACGGCGGCGCCCACGCCGACCGCCACAAAACCGAGCGGACCCATCAGCGTGCCTTGTCGGAAGAATCGGACGCGGGATCGGCAGCCGGGTCGGCAGCGGGGTCTGCATTGAGCGACGGAATGCCCCAGCGCTGCAGCGCGGCATCGTCGGACACGCGGGCGTCCACCCAGCGTGCGCCGTCGGGCGTGGCTTCCTTCTTCCAGAACGGCGCCTCGGACTTCAGGTAGTCCATGAGGAATTCGCATGCCTGGAACGCCGCACCGCGATGGGCCGACGCCACGGCGACCAGCACGATCTGGTCCAGCGGCTGCAACAGTCCCACCCGATGCACGATCGTCACGCCCAGCAGCGGCCAGCGCTCGCGCGCCGCCGCCTCGATGCGGGCCAGCGCCTTCTCGGTCATGCCCGGGTAGTGCTCCAGCTCCATCGTGCTGACGCGGGCGCCGTCGCTGACGTCGCGCACGGTGCCGATGAAGCTCGCCACCGCGCCCACGCCGCGGTTGCCGGCCCGCAGCGCGGCCACCTCGGCGCCCAGGTCGAAATCGTCGTGCTGCACGCGCACCGTCATCTCAGCCTCCGGTCACGGGCGGGAAGAACGCCACCTCGCAGCCGTCGGCCAGCGGGGTGTCGGCACGGGCCACGTTGTGGTCGACGGCCATCCGCAGCGCGCGGCCTTCGGCCAGTGCCTCGGCCCACGCGCCGCCCCGGCCGCGCAGCCAGCCGCGCAGGTCGCCGACGGTGCGGACATCCGCCGGCACCTCGGCGCGCTCGGCGCCCTGCCCCACCTGTTCGCGCACGCTGGCGAAGTATCGAAGTTCGAGTTGCATGGCGATAAACCTAGGCCAGCAGGCTGGCAAATGGAATGAATGACACCGTGTCGCCGCGGGCGATCGGCTGGTTGGGCGGGTTGTCGATCAGGCCGTCGCCCCAGACCGTGGACGTCAGCACGCCCGAGCTCTGGTTCGGGAACAGGTCGAGCCCGCCGGCATCGTTAAGCCGCGCGCGCAGGAATTCATTGCGGCGGTCGCCCTTCGGCAGGTCGAAATCGGCGCGCAGCGGCAGGCGGCGCGGCGTGACGTCGGCCACGCCCTGCAGGCGTAGCAGGAACGGCCGCACGAACAGCAGGAACGTGACAAAGCTCGACACCGGGTTGCCGGGCAGGCCCAGAAAGAACGTCGGCGCCGCCGTGCCGTTGTCGACCTGCCCAAACGCCAGCGGCTTGCCGGGCTTGATCGCGATCTGCCACAGGTCCAGCCGCCCCTCGGCGGTCACGGCCGGACGGATGTGGTCTTCCTCGCCCACCGAGACGCCGCCCGACGTGATGATCAGGTCGTGGCCCGCGGCGGCGCGGCGCAACGTGTCGCGCGTGGCGGCCAGCGTGTCGGGGACGATGCCGAAATCGGACACTTCGCAGCCCAGGTTTTCCAGCAGCCCGCGCAGCGTGAAGCGGTTGGAGTTATAGATCGCGCCCGGCTTCAGCGGCTCGCCCGGCATCGCCAGTTCGTCGCCGGTGAAGAACACGGCCACGCGCACGCGGCGGATCACGTCGAGCCGGGCCTGCCCGACCGACGCGGCCAGCCCCAGCGCCTGCGGCGACAGCCGCGCGCCGGCCGGCAGGATCTGGCTGCCGGCCTCGATGTCCTCGCCGGCGCGGCGAATCCATTCGCCGCTGGCCGGCACGTGGTTGACGATGACCGCATCGCCATCGGCCTGGCATTGCTCCTGCATCACCACGGCATCGGCGCCGGGCGGGATCAGCCCGCCGGTGAAGATCCGCGCGGCCGTGCCGGGCGCCAGTTCGGTGCCGACGTGGCCAGCCGGAATCCGTTGCGAGACGGGCAGCCGGGTGCCCGGCGCCGGCACGTCGGCGGCGCGCATGGCGTAGCCGTCCATCGACGTGTTATCGGCCGGCGGCACGCGCAGCGCGCTGGTGACCGGCGTGGCCAGCACGCGGCCGTTGGCCTGCAGCGTATCGACGGTTTCGGTCTCGGTGATGGGGCGGGCGCCGGCCAGCAGGGCTTCCAGGGCCTGGGCCATCGTCAGCATCGGCGGGCGCGCTGCGGATTGGGTCATGGGGATATCGGAGTCAGGGTTGGCCCCCAAAGCAAACAGCCCCCGGCGTCGGACGCCTGGGGGCCGTGGCAGCGGGACCCGGCAAACCCGATTGTAGCGAGTTGGCGCCGGGGCCGTCCGGGGGCGGCGTGAATGGCCGCTATAACGGCCTACAGGCCCGTGTGCCGTGCGATGTACGCCTTGACCTGATCGGCGTCGGCCGGCATGACCTCGAAGCGCTGCGGCAACTGCTCGATGCCGTCGAAGGCCGCCGGACGCTCGGGCTCGCGGCCCAGCGCCTCGCGGATCGTGTCGGCGAACTTGGCCGGCAGCGCCGTTTCCAGCACCACCATCGGCACGCCGGCGGCCAGGTGCTCGCGCGCCACCTTCACGCCGTCGGCGGTATGCGTGTCGATCGTCACGCCATAGCGCTGGTGCACGTCGCGGATCGTCGCCAGGC
Organism: Cupriavidus pauculus; assembly: GCF_003854935.1. Classification (NCBI taxonomy): domain Bacteria; kingdom Pseudomonadati; phylum Pseudomonadota; class Betaproteobacteria; order Burkholderiales; family Burkholderiaceae; genus Cupriavidus; species Cupriavidus pauculus. The sequence continues at coordinate 2,424,096 of NZ_CP033969.1, read as the reverse complement.
GGTCGTCGTGCGTGCTGCGGCCCGAGACAAAGCCGAACTGGCGGATGCGGTCGAACTCGGGCTTGCCCGCGAAGCTGAAGCCGCCCTTGGTGTCCACGTCGCGGAACAGCTCGGCCAGCTTGCCGGCGTCCTGGCCCAGCAGGTCGAAGACGAAGCGCTCGAAGTTCGACGCCTTCGAGATGTCCATGCTCGGGCTCGACGTGTGGTACGTCTGCGCCGCCGTGCGCACGCGGTACGTGCCGGTGCGGAAGAACTCGTCGAGCACGTCGTTCTCGTTCGTGGCCACCACGAGCTTGTCGATCGGCAGGCCCATCATGCGGGCGATGTGGCCGGCGCAGACGTTGCCGAAGTTGCCCGACGGCACGCAGAACGACACCTTCTGGCCCGGGCCGTCGGTGGCCAGCAGCCAGCCCTTGAAGTAGTAGACCACCTGCGCCACCACGCGGGCCCAGTTGATCGAGTTCACGGTGCCGATGCGCTGGCGCGCCTTGAACGCGTGGTCGTTCGAGACGGCCTTGACGATGTCCTGAGCATCGTCGAACACGCCCTCGATGGCGATGTTGAAGATGTTCGGGTCCTGCAGGCTGAACATCTGCGCGGTCTGGAACGCGCTCATCTTGCGGTGCGGGCTCAGCATGAAGACGCGGATGCCTTCCTTGCCGCGCATCGCGTACTCGGCCGCGCTGCCGGTGTCGCCCGACGTGGCGCCCAGGATGTTCAGCTTCAGCCCGGCCCGCTTCAGCGCGTACTCGAACAGGTTGCCGAGCAACTGCATCGCCATGTCCTTGAACGCGAGCGTCGGCCCGTTCGACAGGCCCAGCAACTGCAGCCGGGTGCCGCCTTCCTCGCCCAGCGTGCGCAGCGGCGTGATGTCCGCCGTGTTGTCGCCGGGGCGGGCGTTGCAGTACACCTCGGGCGTGTAGGTCTTGCGCGTCAGCGCGCGCAGGTCGTCGGCCGGGATGTCGTCACAGAAGCGCGACAGCACCTCGAACGCCAGGTCGGCGTACGGCAGCTTGCGCCAGGCTTCGAGCTCGTCGGCGGTGACTTGCGGATACTGCTTCGGCAGGTACAGGCCGCCATCCGGGGCCAGGCCGCCGAGCAGGATTTCCGAGAACGATTGCGGCATGTCGTGGCCGCGCGTCGACTGGTATTTCATAGCAGATTCTTTAATTCAGTTCTTCCATGCGCAGGCGGGTGACCGGCGACAACACGGTCTGCAGCGCCTCGATGCTGCGGATGGCCACGTTGATCTGCTTCTCGCGGGTCAGGTGCGTCAGGATGATGATGTCGGTCTGCGGCTCGCCTTCGCGCGATTCCTTCTGCAGCATCGCGTCGATGCTGATGCCGCCTTCGGCCAGGATGCGGGTGATCTCGGCCAGCACGCCGGTCTGGTCCGCCACGCGCATGCGCAGGTAGTACGACGTCGTGACCTCGTCGATCGGCAGCACGGGCACGCTCGACAGCTCGTCGGGCTGGAACGCCAAATGCGGCACGCGGTGGTTCGGGTCGGCCGTGTGCAGGCGGGTCACGTCCACCAGGTCGGCGATCACGGCCGATGCGGTCGGCTCGG